>NZ_FMAY01000004.1:0-354405 GCF_900094925.1 Kosakonia oryzendophytica
ATCGAGATTTTCGGCGGGACTATTACGACCAGATGTACATGATCTGGCTGAACATTTAGCTCCAGAACCTCACAATCCTTTATTCCGCAGAGAATGTAGATTGTCCTGTAAAGTTCCTTGCCCAACTTATCTTTCAGGATCCTGAAACGGTACTTAGGCGTCCAGACTATGTGGTATTTACAACGCCAATATACATGTGATGAACTCCTGTAAAGCCCCATGTCGGTTTGTCTCCTTTTACTTGTGGTGAGTAAGCAGAGATATTCCGGCATGGGCATTCTTCAGGCTATAGCCTTACAGGATCAATCACCACCTCCCCAGGAGGTGGTTTAGGGGTGACAACAAAAAAGCACCCTGACGGTGCTTTTCTGCAGTTTAAGCTTCAGCGCTTCGCTAAAACTTATTCATAAATATTGGCGCGGTCGCGTAATTCTTTACCCGGTTTAAAGTGGGGAACATATTTTCCTTCCAGATCCACTTTGTCGCCTGTTTTGGGGTTACGCCCGGTGCGAGGTGCACGATAGTGCAGAGAAAAACTGCCGAAACCGCGGATCTCAATGCGCTCACCCTGGGCAAGAGTAGAGGCCATATGCTCCAGCATCTCTTTTACGGCATCTTCCACGGCTTTTGCCGGAATATGCGATTGCTGGCTTGCAAGTCTTTCGATCAATTCTGACTTGGTCATGATTCCTCCGGTTTCCTTCAAGGCAAAAATTCGCTTAATAGCTTTAACAAGGGCGGCCGTAGCCGCCCTTTGTCATTGATTACAGGACGAATCCTGCAATCTGTCAAGTAACTCATCACCCTGCGAACCGCAGTGCGTTAACTTCGTCACTACAGTCCGCAAAGTAGGGAGTAACTTACTCGCCTTTCGCTGCTTTGAAAGCTTCAGCCATAGCGTTAGAGAAGTTGCCTTCTTCCTGTTTGTTGTTAACAGAAGCGATTGCATCTTTCTCGTCAGCTTCGTCTTTCGCACGAACAGACAGGCTAACTACGCGGTTCTTACGGTCAACGCCAGTGAATTTAGCTTCAACATCATCGCCAACATTCAGAACCAGAGTTGCGTCTTCAACGCGGTCACGGGAAGCTTCAGAAGCGCGCAGGTAACCTTCAACGCCGTCAGCCAGTTCTACGGTTGCGCCTTTAGCATCAACTGCAGTGACTTTACCGTTTACGATTGCGCCTTTCTTGTTCAGTGCAACGTAGTTGTTGAACGGATCTTCTGCGAGTTGTTTAACGCCCAGAGAGATACGCTCACGCTCTGCGTCAACCTGCAGAACAACGGCTGCGATTTCGTCGCCTTTTTTGTATTCACGGACTGCTTCTTCGCCTGCAACGTTCCAGGAGATGTCAGACAGGTGAACCAGGCCATCGATACCGCCGTCCAGGCCGATGAAGATACCGAAGTCAGTGATAGACTTGATTTTACCTTCAACGCGGTCGCCCTTGTTGTGGGTTTCAGCGAACTGCTGCCACGGGTTGGATTTGCACTGTTTCAGACCCAAGGAGATACGACGACGTTCTTCGTCGATATCCAGAACCATAACTTCCACTACGTCGCCAACGTTAACAACTTTGGACGGGTGGATGTTTTTGTTGGTCCAATCCATTTCGGAAACGTGGACCAGGCCTTCAACGCCTTCTTCGATTTCAACGAAGCAGCCGTAGTCGGTCAGGTTGGTAACGCGGCCAGTCAGCTTGGTGCCTTCCGGGTAACGTTTAGCGATAGCCACCCACGGATCTTCGCCCAGCTGTTTCAGGCCCAGAGATACACGAGTACGCTCGCGGTCGAATTTCAGCACTTTAACAGTGATTTCGTCGCCAACGTTTACGATTTCGCTCGGATGCTTAACGCGTTTCCATGCCATGTCGGTGATGTGCAGCAGGCCGTCAACGCCGCCCAGATCAACGAATGCACCGTAGTCAGTGAGGTTCTTAACGATACCTTTAACTTCCATGCCTTCCTGCAGGTTTTCCAGCAGCTGATCGCGTTCTGCGCTGTTCTCGGATTCGATAACCGCACGACGGGAAACAACAACGTTGTTACGCTTCTGGTCAAGCTTGATTACTTTGAATTCAAGCTCTTTGCCTTCCAGGTGCAGAGTGTCACGGACCGGACGAACGTCTACCAGAGAACCTGGCAGGAACGCACGAATACCGTTCAGCTCAACAGTGAAGCCACCTTTAACTTTGCCGTTGATAACACCGGTAACAGTTTCAGCGTCTTCGTAAGCTTTTTCCAGCGTGATCCAAGCTTCGTGACGTTTAGCTTTTTCACGGGACAGCAGGGTTTCACCGAAGCCGTCTTCTACTGCATCCAGAGCAACGTCAACTTCGTCACCAACCTGGATTTCCAGCTCGCCCTGGGCGTTTTTGAACTGCTCAGCCGGAATGGCGGACTCAGATTTCAGACCGGCGTCAACCAGTACTACATCTTTGTCGATAGCAACAACAACACCGCGAACAATGGAACCCGGGCGGGTTTCGATTTCTTTTAAGGATTCTTCAAACAGTTGAGCAAAAGATTCAGTCATGTTTAATCTTCAGGTTTCATATTTAACGTCCACCTGGCTCCGTGCCGGATGGGGTTGTTTAACATACCCGCTGTCATTCCATTGCAACGGGGGTACTGCAAATTCGGTCGCAATTATGCGAGGGCCAATTTTTGGCGAGCATATTGTAGCGCTTTCTCAATCACTTGCTCAATACTTAAACGGGTTGAATCCAGTACTAAAGCATCGGCAGCAGGCACTAACGGCGCAACAGGGCGATTACGATCGCGATCGTCACGTTCTTTGATCTCGGCCAAAAGGCGTTCAAAGTTAACACTAAAGCCCTTCTCCTGCAACTGCAGCATACGGCGGTGCGCACGTTCTTCAGAGGAGGCGTCAAGGAAAATTTTCACTGGCGCATCGGGAAAAACAACGGTGCCCATATCACGCCCATCGGCGATAAGACCCGGCGCTTCGCGAAACGCGCGTTGGCGACGCAATAACGCCTCACGCACGCGCGGGAATGCCGCCACTTGCGATGCCGCATTCGCCACGTCCTGAGTGCGAATTTCACCACTCACATCTTCGCCTTCCAGAATCACTTCCAGATTGCCGTTGGTCGAGACAAAACGCACATCAAGATGCGCCGCCAGAGGAACCAGTACCTCTTCAGAGGTCACATCAACATGGTGATGTAGCGCGGCCAACGCCAGCACACGATAAATGGCGCCGGAGTCCAACAGATGCCACTGCAACGCTTCCGCCATTGCCTTGCAAAGGGTGCCTTTTCCCGCACCGCTCGGCCCATCAATGGTAATTACCGGGGCAATTGCCGTCATCTTCATCTCCTTAATCAGGGCATACCGTTACATAAACGCCGCGCATTATACGCGGCAATGCGCACGATCGTTACTCCCGCGTGCGAATAACCGAATATATGAAGCTGAGTGTAGAAGAATTGTGCAGGAAACGGGCTGATTCGCATCAGCCCGGCACAGACAGGAATGGGGTTACTTTTTATCTGCAGCAATGCGCTCGCGGATATGCTGCGCGCGCTCAGTTGACGGCGGATGGGAATCAAACATCGATTTCTCCGAACCCGCATCCAACTTCGCCAGTTTTTCAAAGCTGGTGACTAATCCCTGACGGCTGATATTACGTTTTTTCAGCAAATCGTAAGAGAAATCGTCCGCAGCGGATTCCTGAGTGCGGGAGAAGGCAGAATTCACCATATTCTCCGCCAGGTCACCAAGCTGAGACTGGGAGAGTTGTGCGCCTGCCGCGCTGCTGGCGGAGATGGCATCACGGGCAGCCAGTGTCGCATACGCCGTCTGCATTGCTTTGCGGCTATGACCCAGGGCAACGTGCCCCATTTCATGGCCCAGTACAGCTTCGACTTCATTGTCCGTCATCATATCCATGAGACCGCTGTACACGCGAATGCAACCGTTCGCCATTGCCCACGCGTTAACCTCTTTCGTCATATAAACTTTGTAGGTTACTGGCGTGCCATCGATATTGTTACCCAGCGCTTTTGCGATTTTGTCGAGGCGCTTCGCATAGGTACTGGATGCCGGGGCCAGATTGTTCTGTTTATCCATCTCCGCGCAAGACTTCTCTGAGAGCGCCTTCACGTCGGCATCGCTGAGCGTCGCCGCTTTGTATGCTGACATACCGGATTTGGTTAACGCTTCTGCGTTAATGCCACCCATGTTTTTACAACCAGAGACCAGAGTTGCCGCCACCAGGCAGCTAAAAATCATTGTTTTTTTCATAGACAGTCCATGTTTATCTAATTGAATCATCGGGAATAGTCCCGGGCAGATAGTAACATGGCGAAGAAGGTTGTCGACACTCTCAACAATAGCGGGTAAATCCGCCCTGCGATGCCTGCGCAGGGCGGGTAAATGTTATCAGGCGAGGGTACTAATACGGGCTAACTGTTCGAAGTAGTCCGGGAAGGTTTTGGCTGTGCATTTCGGGTCGAGGATGGTCACGGGCGTATCCGACAGCGCCACCAGCGAGAAGCACATCGCCATACGGTGGTCGTTATAGGTGCCAATTTCCGCAAACTGCAATTTTGCTGGCGGCGTAACGCGAATATAGTCTTCGCCCTCTTCGACTTCGGCACCCACTTTACGCAGCTCTGTTGTCATCGCAAACAAACGGTCTGTCTCTTTCACACGCCAGTTATAGATGTTGCGCAGCGTCGTCGTCCCGTTAGCAAACAGCGCCGTCGTGGCAATGGTCATTGCCGCATCCGGAATATGGTTCATATCCATGTCGATAGCGTTCAGCTCACCATGCGTACAGGCAATGTAATCATCACCCCAGACAATCGTCGCGCCCATTTTTTCCAGCACATCGGCAAAGCGGATATCCCCCTGCACACTGTTGCGGCCAATGCCGGTCACTTTCACTGTGCCGCCTTTTATTGCCGCGGCGGCAAGGAAATAAGAGGCAGATGAGGCATCCCCTTCCACCAGATAGTGACCTGGTGACTGATAGTGTTGCCCACCACGCACCACAAAACGCTGGTACTGCTGGTTTTCAACGTTAACACCGAAGGTCTTCATCAGGTGCAATGTGATGTCGATATAGGGTTTGGAAACCAGTTCGCCTTTGATGGTGATGATCGTATCTTGCGGGGCCAGCGGCGCAGTCATCAACAGCGCGGTTAAAAACTGGCTGGAAACACTGCCATCAACACTCACATCGCCGCCGGTAAAACCACCACGCAGGCGCAGTGGAGGATAATTTTCCTGCTCAAGGTAATCAATCTGCGCGCCGCCCTGACGTAACGCATCAACCAGATGGCCGATTGGCCGTTCTTTCATGCGCGGTTCGCCAGTCAGCACCAACTCATTGGTACCCAGGCACAGTGCCGCCGCCAGTGGGCGCATGGCAGTACCGGCGTTGCCAAGGAACAACTCCAGTTTTTCTGCGGAATGCAGGGGGCCACCGACACCGGTCACTTCGCAACGGGTGCGATCGGCAGATAAAGTGTAATGAACTCCCAGCGCGCTGAGGGCATTCAGCATATGGCGCACATCGTCACTGTCCAGCAGGTTCGTCAGAACGGTCGTGCCATGAGCGAATGCAGCAAGCAACAAAGCGCGGTTTGAGACACTCTTTGAACCAGGCAGATTAATGGTGCCATCTACCCGCGCGATGGGTTGTAACGTCAGGGATTCCATGAAACTTCACTCTCAACAAACAGAATAAAACCCCCGCAGTCCAACTACGGGGGTGCGTTAAAACAGGTCGATGATTAACCGTGGCGACGTTCGAAATCGACCATAAAATCAGTCAGCGCCTGTACACCCGCCAGAGGCATCGCGTTATAAATAGAGGCACGCATGCCTCCCACAACGCGGTGGCCTTTCAACGCATGCAAACCTGCGGCGAATGACTCTTCAAGGAAGACCTTATCCAGCGCACTGTCTGCCAACTGGAAAGGCACATTCATGCGGGAACGGTTCGCTTTTGCGACATCGTTACGGTAGAAACCGCTGTTATCAATCACGCCATAAAGCAACTCGGCTTTTTGCTGATTGAGTTTATCCATTGCAGCCACGCCACCTTGCTTTTTCAGCCACTTAAACACCAGACCTGAAAGATACCAGGCAAAAGTCGGCGGTGTGTTAAACATGGAGTCGTTTTCGTTCAGCACGCTGTAATCAAGAATGGATGGGCAGGACGCGTGCGCTTTACCCAGCAGATCTTCACGTACAATCACCAGCGTCAACCCCGCCGGGCCGATGTTTTTCTGCGCACCCGCGTAGATCACACCGAAACGGCTAACATCAATCTGGCGCGACAGAATCGTTGAGGAGAAATCCGCAGCGACAACAACGTCGCCAAAATCCGGCGTTTCGTCGATGGCAATACCGTCAATCGTTTCGTTCGGGCAGTAATGCAGATAAGCAGCATTATCGCTCAGTTGCCAGTCACGCATCGGTTTTACCGCACGTAAACCATCAACAGTGATTTTGGCGTCGATAACGTTAGGTACGCAGTATTTTTTCGCTTCTTTTACTGCGCTCGCCGCCCAGTAGCCAGCATCCACATAATCCGCTGTGGTTTTCTCACCCAGCAGGTTCAGAGGGACGCCTGCAAACTGACCGCGACCACCGCCATGACAGAACAGAACCTTATAGTTGGAGGGAATATTCAGCAGGTCGCGAAAATCCTTTTCTGCTTCTTCCGCCACATGGATAAACTCTTTACCACGATGGCTAATTTCCATCACCGATGTACCAAGCCCTTGCCAGTCGCACAGTTCTTGTTGCGCCTGTTTGAGCACATCCGCCGGTAACATTGCCGGACCAGAACTAAAATTGAAGACCTGAGTCATTTCCCCTCACCACGCTATAAAGCAATAAGTTATTCCTGTGACATCGGTTTTATCATTCAGCGCCACGCGCCGCAACGGGTAATAGGCGCGGGGGGGAAGTTGTGCGCCAAATCACATAGCAGATTGTTTTGCATTGCTTACGGAGACCCGATAAAAACCCTGTTATGTGACCCGAATTGCCCGACTGGCCTTTGACCATTCCGGATTTGCGCAGCGCGGGCAGATTTTCTCTTCACCCGCCCGAAGCGGAACAATTTTGCTGCAACGCACGCAAACATAGTCTCCCTCTTCAGGGGCCTTTTTAAAGCGTTCACTACAGCCTTCCGGCAGAATGCACAAGCCGGGTTTGACCTCGTCATCGGTAAAGTAGTACACGCTAAGTTGCCCATTCGTTTCCATAATCGCCAGGCGGACCTGTCCTAACTGGTCAACACCGTTGGTGCGTAATTCCATAAAGAATTCAAATTCAGTCAGATTCTCCTCGTGTAATTTCTCCCACGCCAGCTCGCCATCTTTGACAATCACCACCGGTTTGCCTTCCAGCAAATCTTCCAGTTTTTCACTGTGCGACATCACCCACATGACCAGTCGGTAAAGCATACCCAGTGTAATAAACACCACGAGTACGGGCAGCATAGGGACATCATCGTAGAAGGCCACATCGCCCGCAGCCGATCCCAGCGTCAGAATAATGAGGACTTCAAATAACGACATCTGCCGTACGCCGCGCCGGCCGGTGATTTTGAGAAATAAGAAGACTAAAACAAAGGTATAGAGGCTACGCAGCGCGACTTCCCACAGAAAATCAAGGGGTACCTTGTCGAGGGCCATCCGGTGCAGGTCAAACGCTTTCATTTTTTTATGCCTGAACAGTCAATTACTTTTCATAAGCATAGTCAGAAGTTTTATTTTCGCCGGACTAATGGGGAAGATAGCGCCAGTCATGTAAAACCCGTATCATTGCGCGCTTTACGTACGAAAAAAGTGACCGTCATGACTCAAACATTTATTCCCGGCAAAGATGCCGCGCTGGAAGACTCCATCGCTCGCTTTCAGCAAAAGCTCACCGATCTCGGTTTTAACATTGAAGAGGCCTCCTGGCTGAACCCGGTACCCAACGTCTGGTCTGTGCATATTCGCGATAAAGAGTGTGCGCTGTGTTTCACCAACGGCAAAGGTGCCACCAAAAAAGCAGCACTGGCCTCTGCACTGGGTGAGTACTTCGAACGTCTGTCCACAAACTACTTTTTTGCAGACTTCTGGCTGGGCGACGCTATCGCGCAGGGGCCGTTCGTTCATTACCCTAATGAAAAATGGTTCCCACTGTCGGAAGATGACAGCCTGCCGGAAGGTATTCTCGATGCACGCCTGCGCGCCTACTACGATCCGGAAAACGCACTGACCGCAGGCATGCTGGTTGATTTGCAATCCGGTAACGACGAGCGCGGTATCTGTGCCCTACCGTTTACCCGCCAGTCTGATGAGCAAACGGTCTATATTCCGATGAATATCGTTGGCAACCTGTATGTGTCTAACGGTATGTCAGCCGGCAACACGCGTAATGAAGCCCGTGTTCAGGGACTGTCGGAAGTGTTTGAGCGTCATATTAAAAACCGCATTATTGCCGAGAGCATTAGCCTGCCGGAGATTCCGCAAGAGGTACTGGCACGTTACCCGGGCGTTGTTGAGGCTATTGCAAAACTGGAAGCAGAAGGTTTCCCGATTTTCGCTTATGACGGCTCGCTCGGCGGTAAATACCCGGTTATCTGCGTGGTACTGTTTAACCCGGCCAACGGTACCTGCTTTGCCTCTTTTGGCGCGCATCCTGATTTCGGCGTCGCGCTGGAACGTACCGTTACCGAGCTTCTGCAAGGCCGAGGTCTGAAAGATCTCGATGTGTTCACCCCACCGACCTTTGATGATGAAGAAGTGGCTGAGCACGCCAACCTCGAAACCCACTTTATTGACTCCAGTGGTCTCATCTCATGGGATCTGTTTAAACAGGATGCGGATTATCCGTTTGTTGACTGGAGCTTCGCCGGCACCACTGAAGAAGAGTTCGCCACCCTGATGGCCATCTTCAAGGCGGAAGATAAAGAAGTTTATATTGCTGACTACGAACATCTGGGTGTTTATGCCTGCCGTATCCTGGTGCCAGGCATGTCGGATATTTACCCGGCGGAAGATCTGTGGCTGGCCAACAACACCATGGGTAGCCATCTGCGCGAAACGATTCTCTCCCTGCCCGGCAGTGAGTGGGATAAAGAGGATTACCTCAACCTTATCGCGCAACTGGATGATGAAGGTCATGACGACTTTACCCGCGTGCGTGAACTACTGGGTCTGGCTACCGGGAAAGATAATGGCTGGTACACCCTGCGTATTGGCGAGCTGAAAGCAATGCTGGCGCTGGCGGGCGGCGACCTGGATCAGGCGCTGACCTGGACCGAGTGGACGATGGAATTTAACGCCTCCATCTTCAGTGCTGAGCGGGCAAACTATTACCGTTGCCTGCAAACCTTGTTATTGCTGGCTCAGGAAGAGGAGCGCCAACCGCTACAATACCTGAATGCGTTTGTGCGCATGTACGGTGCGCAAGCTGTCGAAGCCGCCAGTGCGGCGCTGAGCGGTGAAGCACCATTTTACGACCTGCAGCCGGCTGACGGTACGCTGAAAGCTTTCCCGGCACATCAGTCTTTGTTAGCAGCTTACGAAAAATTACAACGCGCGAAAACGGCGTTCTGGTCGAAATAACGACAAGTAGTGCGACAATCTGTAGGCTTAATGACGGGTCTACGCTATATTACGGGGCAATTTCATTGCCCCGTTTTATTTATTTTTTGGCAATGACGGCCAGTTGTAATATTTAGGTTAAATATGGGTAAATATTAATATCCTCCCAATCTAATATTGTTACTTCTTATGGCAATTACTCCATTTTAATTAACTGTTTTTTGGGAGGCGTCATAAAAAAATTCAACTCTTTTTGCAACTTTTAAACTTTATTTTTATTTTGATAATCAACAAGTTACTCCGCATTCGTAGAAAAACCACGCGCTTTGCGGTCCTATAAGCCAGGCGAGATATGATCCATATCAAATTCTCTTCTATAATGCTTTGTTAGTATCTCGTCGCCGACTTAATAAAGAGAGAGTTAGTGTGAAAGCTGACAACCCTTTTGATCTTATTCTTCCAGCAGAGATGGCGAAAGTTGCCGAAGAAGCTGGTGTCTATAAAGCGACTAAACATCCGCTTAAGACTTTCTACCTTGCGATCACCGCAGGTGTGTTTATCTCCATTGCTTTTGTTTTCTATATCACTGCTACCACCGGTACAGCGACGATGCCGTTCGGTATTGCTAAACTGATTGGTGGTATCTGCTTCTCACTGGGGTTGATCCTTTGCATCATCTGCGGTGCTGATCTTTTTACATCCACCGTACTGATTGTGGTAGCGAAAGCCAGTGGGCGTATCACCTGGGGGCAACTGGCCCGTAACTGGGTGAACGTCTATGTCGGCAACCTGGTGGGCGCACTGCTGTTTGTGCTGTTAATGTGGTTGTCTGGCGAGTATATGGTCGCCAATGGCGGTTGGGGCATGAATGTGCTGCAAACTGCCGACCACAAGCTGCACCATACATTTGTTGAAGCTGTTGCGCTGGGTATTCTGGCGAACCTGATGGTCTGTTTGGCTGTGTGGATGAGTTATTCCGGCCGCAGCCTGATGGATAAGGCAATGATTATGGTGCTGCCGGTTGCGATGTTTGTCGCCAGCGGTTTTGAGCACAGCATTGCAAACATGTTTATGATCCCGATGGGTATCGTAATCCGCAACTTTGCGAGCCCGGAGTTCTGGACCGCAGTTGGTTCCAGCCCGGAAAGTTTTTCTCATCTGACTATTGCGAATTTCATCACCGATAACCTGATCCCTGTAACAATCGGGAATATCATAGGTGGAGGGTTATTAGTCGGGTTGACATACTGGGTCATTTACCTGCGTGGCAACGATCATCATTAATGGTTGTTTCAGGCAGTAAATAAAAAATCCACTTAAGAAGGTAGGTGTTACATGTCCGAGCTTAATGAAAAATTAGCCACAGCCTGGGAAGGTTTTACAAAAGGCGATTGGCAGAATGCAGTAAACGTACGCGACTTTATCCAGAAAAACTACACCCCGTACGAAGGCGACGAGTCCTTCCTGGCTGGCGCAACTGAAGCGACCACCAAGCTGTGGGACAAAGTAATGGAAGGCGTTAAACTGGAAAACCGCACTCATGCGCCAGTTGATTTCGACACCTCCGTTGCCTCTACCATCACTTCTCACGACGCTGGCTACATCAACAAAGCGCTGGAGAAAATCGTTGGTCTGCAAACCGAAGCTCCACTGAAACGCGCCATCATCCCGTTTGGCGGGATCAAAATGGTCGAAGGTTCTTGCAAAGCGTACAACCGCGAGCTGGATCCTGCGCTGAAAAAAATCTTCACCGAATACCGCAAAACTCATAACCAGGGTGTATTTGATGTTTACACCAAAGACATCCTGAACTGCCGTAAATCTGGCGTTCTGACTGGTCTGCCGGATGCCTATGGCCGTGGTCGTATCATCGGTGACTACCGTCGCGTTGCGCTGTACGGTATCGACTTCCTGATGAAAGACAAATACGCTCAGTTCCTGTCCCTGCAGTCTGACATGGAAAATGGCGTTAACCTGGAAGCGACTATCCGTCTGCGCGAAGAGATCGCTGAACAGCATCGCGCACTGGGTCAGATCAAAGAGATGGCCGCTAAATACGGCTGCGATATCTCTGGTCCGGCAACCAACGCTCAGGAAGCTATCCAGTGGACCTACTTCGGCTACCTGGCCGCTGTTAAGTCTCAGAACGGCGCTGCAATGTCCTTCGGTCGCGTATCTACCTTCCTGGACGTGTACATCGAACGTGACCTGAAAGCAGGCAAAATCACTGAACAAGACGCGCAGGAAATGATTGACCACCTGGTTATGAAACTGCGTATGGTTCGCTTCCTGCGTACCCCTGAGTATGATGAACTGTTCTCTGGCGACCCGATTTGGGCAACTGAATCAATCGGCGGTATGGGCGTTGATGGCCGTACTCTGGTTTCCAAAAACAGCTTCCGTTTCCTGAACACCCTGTACACCATGGGGCCGTCTCCGGAGCCGAACATCACTGTTCTGTGGTCTGAAAAACTGCCGCTGAACTTCAAAAAATTCGCTGCTAAAGTCTCCATCGATACCTCTTCTCTGCAATACGAGAACGACGATCTGATGCGTCCGGACTTCAACAACGATGACTACGCAATTGCTTGCTGCGTGAGCCCGATGGTTGTGGGTAAACAAATGCAGTTCTTTGGTGCTCGTGCTAACCTGGCGAAAACCATGCTGTATGCAATCAACGGCGGTGTTGATGAAAAACTGAAAATGCAGGTTGGTCCGAAAACTGAACCAATCAAAGGCGACGTGCTGAAGTTTGATGAAGTTATGGATCGTATGGATCACTTCATGGACTGGCTGGCTAAACAGTATGTCACTGCACTGAACGTTATTCACTACATGCATGACAAATACAGCTACGAAGCTTCTCTGATGGCGCTGCACGATCGCGACGTTATCCGTACCATGGCATGTGGTATCGCGGGTCTGTCCGTTGCTGCTGACTCCCTGTCTGCTATCAAATACGCGAAAGTTAAACCGATTCGTGACGAAGACGGTCTGGCTATCGACTTCGAAATCGAAGGCGAATACCCGCAGTTTGGTAACAACGACGCTCGCGTTGATGACATGGCTGTTGACCTGGTTGAACGTTTCATGAAGAAAATTCAGAAACTGACCACCTACCGCAATGCTATCCCGACTCAGTCTGTTCTGACCATCACCTCTAACGTAGTGTATGGTAAGAAAACCGGTAACACCCCAGACGGTCGTCGTGCTGGCGCGCCGTTCGGACCGGGTGCTAACCCGATGCACGGTCGTGACCAGAAAGGTGCTGTCGCCTCTCTGACCTCCGTTGCTAAACTGCCGTTCGCTTACGCTAAAGATGGTATCTCTTACACCTTCTCTATCGTGCCGAATGCGTTGGGTAAAGACGACGAAGTGCGTAAAACCAACCTGGCTGGCCTGATGGATGGTTATTTCCACCATGAAGCGTCCATCGAAGGTGGTCAGCACCTGAACGTAAACGTGATGAACCGCGAAATGCTGCTCGACGCGATGGAAAACCCGGAAAAATATCCGCAGCTGACCATCCGTGTATCTGGTTATGCAGTACGTTTTAACTCCCTGACTAAAGAACAGCAGCAGGACGTTATTACCCGTACTTTCACTCAGACCATGTAATGGTATTGACTGAAATCGCGAAGTAAAAAGCGTATACTAAAGGCTCCACGCAAGTGGGGCCTTTTTAACACCTGAAGTGTGCTTTGGCGGGCATCTCTCCCCAGGATACCCGCCAAAACAGACTTAGCGCAGAAGGAATCAAACTGCGCAGACACAGGCCCCGGATGGGCCATATCTGGAGAAAACACCGCAATGTCAGTTATTGGTCGCATTCACTCCTTTGAATCCTGCGGCACGGTCGACGGCCCGGGCATCCGCTTTATTACCTTTTTCCAGGGCTGCCTGATGCGCTGCCTCTACTGCCATAACCGCGATACTTGGGATACGCATGGCGGGAAAGAAATCACCGTTGAAGATCTGATGAGCGATGTCGTTACCTACCGCCACTTTATGAATGCGTCCGGAGGCGGCGTAACCGCATCCGGCGGCGAGGCTATCCTGCAGGCAGAATTTGTCCGTGATTGGTTCCGCGCCTGCAAGAAGGAAGGCATTCATACCTGTCTGGACACCAACGGTTTTGTTCGCCGTTACGATCCGGTGATTGACGAGCTGCTGGAAGTGACCGACCTGGTCATGCTCGACCTGAAGCAAATGAACGATGAGATCCACCAGAACCTGGTTGGCGTCTCTAACCATCGTACGCTCGAGTTCGCACAGTATCTGTCGAAGAAAAATATCAACGTGTGGATCCGTTACGTCGTGGTGCCGGGTTGGTCAGATGATGATGACTCTGCTCACCGCCTGGGTGAGTTTACCCGCGACATGGGCAATGTTGAGAAAATTGAGCTGCTGCCCTATCACGAGCTGGGTAAACATAAATGGGTGGCGATGGGCGAAGAGTACAAACTGGATGGCGTGAAGCCGCCGAAAAAAGAGACCATGGAACGCGTCAAGGGTATACTGGAACAGTACGGTCACAAAGTGATGTACTGAGTCACGATTACATCCCCAAAAAAAGCCGCAACGTCATGTCGCGGCTTTTTTATCTCTGGTAATCAGGCATGCGCCACCGGCGTCGGATGATGACCTGCTTTGCGCATCAGCATCATCAGATAGATAAACGACACCCCCGCAATCATGATAAACAGCAGGCTATCGGAATAACTTTGCATCAGCAACGCGGTCAACGTCGGGCCAAGCAGACTGCCAATGGTATAGCTCAGCAGCAACGCCTGATTCATGGCAACCAGTTGGTGGTGTTCAACTTTTTCGCAGGCCCAGGCCATTGCAACCGGATAGAGCGTAAAACCCGCCGTGCCGAGCACAAACAGCGCGGGAGCCATTGCTGCATTGCTTAGCATGGCAAAACAGCCAATGATTACCACAAACACCTGCACACGTAGCACCAGCAAACGGCCAAAACGATCCGCCAGGCGACCAATTGGCCACTGCCCTACAATACCGGCGCTGACCAGCAACGCCATCCAGAAACCGATTCCTGAATCGCTAATCCCCTGGTGCGCAAGATAAAGCGGCATCAGACCGTACAGCGAACCAAGGATAATCCCGGAGATAATGCAGCCATTCACGCCCAGCCGCGCCTGGCGCAGGCGCAACATCGGCCATACCGACGCGGTGCCCTGTTCTTCACTTTGTTGATTCACAATACGGGTAAACAGCAGAGGCAAAATCGCCGCCAGCACCAGTCCGGTGGTCCAGGGCAGCACACTCATCAGCTCCGTCGGCAGTTTGCTGACCATCAGTTGGCCCAGCACTGTACCCACGTAGTAAACCATCATATATGCAGCCAGCAGGCGACCGCGATTGCGTGACGTGCCGCTGCACATCAGCCCGCTTTCAACCACCACCCAAATCATTGCACAGCCCACACCCGCAATAAAACGCCAGACCATCCAACTCCAGAAGCCTACCATCAGCCCCAGCCCGATACACCCGGCGGCAAAAATCAGCGATGCAATGTAATAGCTGCGGTTAAACCCCAGACGGCGGATCAAACGTCCTGTCAGCAACGTGCCCAACAGGTTACCGGTGAAGTAAGAGGAGCCGACCATACCCACCTGCCAGGTTGGCAGATCTTCATGGGCGAGCCAAAGCGGCACGAGCGTATTCAGCGTTGCGATCGCCAGCGTCAATAGCATCAGGCCACAGAGCAATAACAGCACTGGCCGGGTATAGGTGGACATGGATAAAAACCGTGAGGAAGTTCAGAAGTCGTGCGCATCATGCCACTGGCAAAAACATTGTCAATCCGCTGTTTTTCGGGGCAGACACGTTTTGCACCACGACGATTGATAAAACTTATCCAGCGCCGTGGCTACACGATAAAAAACCGTTTCAGTCGGTTGATTATGAAAGACTATTCCTTGGATAAGATAGAATTGTCAGTCGAAAAAATTCATGGTGATTTTTCAGCTGAAGTCGCTGAAAAGAGGCAGTAAAAAAGCGCCCGCAGGCGCTTTTCAGGAACGTCAGTAACAGCGATTAGCCGATAAACTCAAGGCCTTTCATATACGGACGCAACACTTCCGGAACTTCGATACGTCCGTCAGCCTGCTGGTAGTTTTCCAGCACCGCTACCAGCGTACGGCCAACAGCCAGACCCGAACCGTTCAGGGTGTGCACCAGACGGGTTTTCTTATCCGACTTGCTGCGGCAGCGCGCCTGCATGCGGCGAGCCTGGAAATCCCACACGTTGGAGCAGGAAGAGATTTCACGGTAGGTGTTCTGCGCCGGCACCCATACTTCCAGATCGTAGGTTTTGCAGGCGCCAAAGCCCATATCGCCGGTGCACAGCAGAATTTTACGGTATGGAAGACCCAGCAACTGCAGCACTTTCTCTGCGTGACCGGTCATCTCTTCCAGTGCCGCCATCGAGTCTTCCGGGCGAACAATCTGCACCATCTCAACTTTGTCGAACTGGTGCATACGGATCAGCCCACGGGTATCACGACCGTAAGAACCCGCTTCAGAACGGAAGCACGGCGTATGTGCGGTCATTTTGATCGGCAGATCGTCTTCATCGATGATTTCGTCGCGCACGAGGTTGGTCAGCGGCACTTCAGCGGTCGGGATCAACGCATAGTTGCTGCTGTCCGCTTCTTCTTCCAGCGGACGGGTATGGAACAGATCGCCAGCGAATTTTGGCAATTGGCCCGTACCGTACAGCGTGTCCTGGTTCACCATATAAGGCACGTAGTTTTCCGCGTAGCCATGCTCTTCGGTGTGCAGGTCAATCATGAACTGTGCCAGAGCACGATGCATGCGGGCAATTTGCCCTTTCATCACTACAAAACGGGCACCAGTCAGTTTCACTGCTGCGGCGAAGTCCAGACCGTTGTGCATTTCGCCCAACGTAACATGATCGCGGATCTCAAAATCGAACTGGCGCGGTGTACCCCAACGACTGATTTCAACATTGTCGTTCTCATCACGGCCGGTAGGAACACAATCATCAGGGATGTTCGGGATAGTCAGCGCTATATTGCGGATATCGCTCAGCAGTGTGTCCAGCTCCGCTTTTGCAGCGTCCAGCTCTTCACCCAGCTTATTCACTTCCAGGCGTAATGGCTCGATATCTTCCCCGCGTGCCTTCGCCTGGCCAATGGATTTCGATCGTGAGTTACGCTCTGCCTGCAGGTTTTCTGTCTTGACCTGAAGGACCTTACGACGCTCTTCAAGCGCGCGTAATTTATCTACATCCAGCTTAAAGCCCCGGCGTGCCAGTTTTTCAGCGACTGCGTCTGGCTCGGTACGCAGCAGATTGGGATCGAGCATGCTTTTCCTGTGCTTATCGAATTGAAATAAAAAGAGAGCGACCGCAGCCTGCGGTCATTGATGTACAGTAGTAACCTTACCGCAACGCCCGCACTAGCGGTAGCGTTTTATAGGGCTTTTATGATCCTGTTCGGCGAGCCAGGCGAGCTTTTCGCCAATCTTACCTTCCAGGCCTCTGCTGGTGGGATGATAATAACGCGTTTGTGCTAATTCCTGTGGGAAATACTCTTCCCCTGCGGCGTAAGCGTTGGGTTCGTCATGGGCATAGCGATACTCCTGACCATAGCCCATTTCTTTCATCAGTTTCGTTGGTGCATTACGTAGGTGCACGGGCACGTCATAATCCGGACGCTCGCGCGCATCCGCCAACGCCGCTTTAAATGCGGTATACACCGCGTTGCTCTTCGGCGCGCAAGCCAGATAGACAATCGCCTGGGCAATGGCACGCTCACCTTCCGCCGGTCCGACGCGGGTAAAGCAGTCCCAGGCAGAAATTGCCACCTGCATGGCGCGAGGATCGGCGTTCCCCACATCTTCCGAAGCAATCGCGAGGCAACGGCGGGCAACATACAGTGGATCCCCCCCGGCAGTGATAATGCGTGCATACCAGTAAAGCGCCGCATCCGGTGCACTGCCGCGCACCGATTTGTGCAGTGCGGAGATCAGATCGTAAAAGCGATCGCCTTTATTGTCGAAGCGCGCGCTGCGTTCGCCCGCGATCTCCGTCAACAGCTCCGGTTTAAGCATGCGTTTACCGGAGGCGTCCAGCTCGGCCATATCGGCCATCATCTCAAGCGTATTGAGTGCCCGACGCGCATCGCCATTGACCAGTTCAGCAATCGCCCGCCGGGTTTCGTCGGGCAGTACAATGTCCTGGCCACCATATCCACGGGCTTTATCTTCCATCGCCTGCGTCAGCACCTGCTCAATATCTTCTGTCGTCAGCGATTTAAGCAAATAGACGCGCGCGCGGGAGAGCAGCGCTGAGTTAAGTTCAAAGGAGGGATTTTCCGTGGTCGCACCAATAAACGTAATGGTGCCGTCTTCGATATGCGGCAGAAAGGCATCCTGCTGACTTTTGTTAAAGCGATGGACTTCGTCAACAAACAAGATGGTGCGCCGACCGGCATTACGGTTCTGCCGTGCACGCTCGATGGCTTCGCGGATCTCTTTCACCCCCGAAGTGACCGCAGAGATGCGCTCCACATCCGCACTGGCGTAGCGGGCAATCACTTCTGCGAGCGTCGTTTTCCCGGTGCCTGGCGGCCCCCACAGGATCATCGAGTGCAGATGCCCGGCTTCAATGGCGCGCGGCAACGGTTTGCCTTTCGCCAGAAGATGCTGCTGGCCAATGTACTGCGCTAAATTTTCTGGCCGCATACGGGCGGCCAGAGGTTGAAACGCATTATCGGAGAAATCGAGCGACATGTTGCTCATGCGCGCCTCTTACTTACGTTGATCGTCTACCGTTACGCCCTGGGGCGGGGTAAAGGTGAATTTCGAAGCATCAACGGTGCCGTTTTGTTGCGATTTCAATTGATAGCTGCTGCGCTGGTCATCCTGCTCAATCGCGCTGAACTGGTGGATGGTGCCATCACGACCAACGTTGATGGTAAATTGTTTCAGGTTACCGTTGCTGCCTTTCGGCGTCAGTACAAAGTCATCGCCATTTTGCACAATGTTGTACTGCTGCCAGTCGCTGGTCTGGTTGCGAGCAATCAGCATAAACGGGGTATTGCCGGTTGCGTCTTTCAGCCAGGTCGCTGTCGCTTGCTCAACAAACGGGTTATAGAACCACAAGGTTTTGCCATCGGAAACCAGTACGCTTTCATCCGGCTGCGTCATATGCCAGTTAAACAGATTCGGGCGTTTCACCCACAGATCGCCCTGTCCTTCCTGCACTGCTGCTCCGCTGCCATCCGTCACTTTTTGGGTAAAAGTGGCGTGGAAGCTGCTGACTTTATCGAGACGGCTTTTCAGATCGCTGGAAGCATCCGCCCATGCATTGCTGATTAACAGACTGCCCATCAATGCACACACCATGGCGATTTTTTTCATTGTCATTCCTCAAATACGTCACTCCCGATGTGGGAGAATACTTCTGTCACTCTAAGCGCCACGCGGGCGGAGTGACAGAAGAAAAGTTTGAATTTCTACTTATTTACCCATCTTTGCAATCAATCAAACGGCGGTGGTGCCAGTACCTCACGGTTACCGTTATGCCCCTGCTCGCTGACAATTCCCTGCGCTTCCATCTGCTCAATAATACGCGCCGCGCGGTTATAGCCAATGCGGAACTGACGCTGAACACCGGAGATGGAGGCTTTACGTTTTTCAGTGACGAAGTTAACAGCCTGGTCGAAGAGAGGATCCAACTCTTCACCGCCGTCAAAACCGCCACCCGCGCCCCCTTCGCTTTCGCTGTCTGACGTGATGCCATCGACATATTGCGGACGACCACGCGCTTTCCAGTCCTGCACCACCGCATGCACTTCCTGGTCGCGAACAAACGCACCGTGCACACGCACAGGCGCAGAGGTGGAGTTCGGCCCGGAGTACAGCATGTCCCCCATGCCGAGCAGGGATTCTGCTCCGCCCTGGTCAAGGATGGTACGCGAGTCAATTTTGCTGGATACGGTAAAGGCAATACGCGTTGGTATATTGGCTTTAATCAGGCCGGTGATAACGTCAACGGAAGGACGCTGAGTCGCCAGTACCAGGTGAATACCAGCAGCACGGGCCTTCTGCGCCAGACGCGCAATCAACTCTTCCACTTTTTTGCCAACAGTCATCATCAGGTCAGCAAATTCGTCCACCAGTACCACGATGTACGGCAGTTTTTCCAGCACCGGATGCTGCACATCCATACTGTCACCCGGTTTCCAGTACGGATCCGGAATCGGACGGCCCATCCGCGCAGCTTCGGCAATTTTTTCGTTATAACCCGCCAGGTTACGGACACCGAGCGCAGACATCAGCTTATAGCGACGTTCCATTTCGTTGACGCTCCAGCGCAGGGCATTGGCGGCGTCTTTCATATCTGTCACCACTTCGGTCAACAGATGCGGAATACCTTCGTAAACGGAAAGCTCCAGCATTTTCGGGTCGATCATGATAAAGCGCACCTCTTCCGGCGTCGCTTTATACAACATGCTGAGGATCATCGCGTTGACGCCCACAGATTTACCGGAACCCGTAGTCCCTGCTACCAGAAGGTGCGGCATCTTCGCCAAATCGGCAATCACCGGATCGCCTGCGATATCTTTCCCCAGCACCACGGTAAGTGGCGACGGGCTTTCGCGGAACTTCACGCAGTCCAGTACTTCACGCAGGTACACGGTTTGACGTTTTTTGTTCGGCAATTCCAGACCAACATAAGGTCTTCCGGGGATCACTTCCACCACACGCACCGCGACGGTCGACAATGAACGCGCCAGGTCACGGGAGAGGTTGGAAATTCGCGCCGCTTTCACGCCCGGTGCCAGATTCAGTTCAAAACGGGTAATAACCGGACCTGGCGAGTAGTTCACTACATCCGCTTTAATGCGGAAATCCGCCAGACGCGCTTCAACCAAACGCGCCATCTGTTCAAGCGCAAAGGTATCTACTGGCTCAACTTCAGTCGGCGGCGGGGTCAAAAGATCCAGCGAAGGAAGCGGCGTTGTCGGTTTGGGTACCGGACGACTGTCGCCATTACGCATTAACAGCGGGTGAATCAGACTCTCTTGTACCTGCGGCGCAGGTTGCTGCGTCTGCTGTGCCGCAGCGTGCTGATACTGATGCTGTGCAGGTTGCTGATAATGATGCGGCTGTTGCACCGATTGTTGATGCTGCTGGACTGGCGGTTCCGAATCCGGCATCACACCCGGCGTAAACAGCGGTTCACTCGGGCCATCATCCACCAGCGCTTTCATCGGTGAGAATTCAAAATCGTCCGGCATAAATGCCTGCATACCGGCAGGTTGCTCCCGGGAATAACGTTGTTGCTGCGAAGCAGCAAACTGACGGGCGAGTTCGGCTTCTTCCGCTTCTTCCTCGCTCAGCTGCGGTTGCGCGTGATAGTGCGGTGTATCATGATGGTACGCTTCACCATAGCGATCGTGCTGCGTCGCGGCAAACTGGCGCGCCAGCTCATTCTGTTGCTGCATATCCGCATCGTCGTCATCATGATGATGTACTTCTTCGCGTTCTTCGCGCGCGCGCTCTTCAGCCATACGCTGTGAAGGCAGCTTGATGCCATAGGACGCCAGTTCACGGCGCGTAGGCACGCGCACACGATTAGGTCGCGGGAGCTGCGGGCCTATCCCCTCTTTCACCTGTGGACGCGGTGCCCCTCCGGCAGCAAGGCTGAACACTGGAGCGGCAGCGGCAACGGTAGCGGCACTACTGCCAGTTGTCTGCTGCACACTTGCCGCAATGGGTGCAACAAGGTTCGGCTCAGTAGCGGGCGCAGACGGTATAACCGGTTCGGCCGGTTTCGGTATGGGCATTGCGCTGGCGGGTTCAGGAATCGGCTGATACCAGGCGGCAAGCTGTTCGCGTTCGCGAGCGCGTTTCTCTTCCACCTCTTCAAAGTAATAAAGCGGCGGCCGCGCCTGTTTCACCTCTTCAACAATCGGCTCAGGTTCAGATGTCGGCTCTGGCGCAGGGGAAATCTGTGGTTCATTCTGCCACGGCAGCGGATCATGCTGTGGTGGTTGAGCGTACAGCGCCTCTTCATGTGGTTGCGGTGTTACCGGTGCATCCGGGCTCCAGGTGTCTCGCTCTACGGGTTGCTGCCATTCTGGCGACGCGTACTGGACTGGCTGGTACGGCGCATCGTGGGATTCCTGCGCATACTGTGCAGACTGCTGAGGCGCATCCGCAGTCGCCGACGAGGTCTGGGCATAGGGCCATTCCACTTCCGGCTGCGGCGCATCGACGTAAGGTTCGGCAGGAGCGGCATAGGCCTGTGCTGCAGTGGTGGCCGCGGCGGCGGCAGCCAGTGGAGCGGCTATGCTACGACCATTCATCAGCGGATCGTACTCTTGCTCCGCTTCCGTCGCACGATGCCCGGAAAACAGTACATCATCAGCATCTGCGGGAATGCCACGCGCACTGTAAACAATGTCGTCCGCATCGTCGTCCATCCGCTTGCCGGAGAACAACGCTTCGTCAGTTTTACGCCCCATAGGGTTGGCAAACTTCTCGGCGATGCGTTTACGACGCGCCAACGCACCGCGCAGAATACGGGTCCGACGGGATTCCTGTGAGGCACTCTGCGGCGCGTCGTGGTACTCATCCTCTTCTTCATACTCATCATCATCCACCCACGTGTCGTCACGTCGGGTGCGATTGCTGGCAAAAGTCAGGATGTTAAGAATAACGCTGCCAATCTTCTCGGCGATGGTGACCCAGGACCAACCGGTGAACAAGGTCAGACCGGCGGCCCAAATGCACAGCAGCGCAAGTGTGCCACCGCTGCTGCGTAACAGCGGTTGCAGCGTGGTGCTTAGCAGACTGCCAATCACGCCGCCTGAGGCAAAATACCAGATATCGTCTGCGTTGATGGCCGCCAGACCACACGAGGTCAGGATCAGTGCCAACGCGCCAATCATGCGCAACGAGACGGCGAAATAGTCAATGTAATCTTCACTGGCCCGGTGGCGATACGCGAACCAACAGCCACCGATAATGATCACTGGGATGGTGTACGCCATCACGCCAAAGATGAAAAACAGCGTATCTGCAAGCCATGCGCCTGGCGCACCGCCCAGATTATGGATGGGTTCATGCCACGCCGTTTGCGACCAGCTCGGGTCGGACGGGTTAAAGCTCAGGAGCGCCGCCATGAGCCAAACGGCAAAAAGTGAAACGAGGATCAGCAACGCCTCCAGGAGTCGACGCCCGCTGCTTAACTTGGTCAGTGTGACTTCTTTGTCTTCTGTGTATTCCTGGCTCAAGACAGGCTCTCCAGGTCCTTGATGCTAAAACGGACAACAGCGCCGGGTTTCCCCGGCACTGTTGCTGTATGGATTAACAGGAGTGTAATCAAAAAACAGCGATTTTGCACCTGTTCCGTGTTAGCGCGTCTTAATTACCAGACGATTGCTCTGTTTGACTTCTTCCATCACCACATATGTGCGGGTGTCGTTAACGCCCGGCAGACGCAGCAGGGTTTCCCCTAACAGTTTGCGGTATGCCGACATATCCGGCACGCGCGTTTTCAACAGGTAGTCAAAATCGCCTGAGACCAGATGACACTCTTGAATTTCTTCAAGTTTTTGCACTGCGGAGTTAAATTGTTCAAACACATCCGGCGCGCCACGATTCAGAGTAATCTCAACAAAAACCAGAAGTGATGCATCCAGATAATGCGGGTTCAGCAGCGCAGTATAGCCCTGAATAAACCCTTGTCTTTCCAACCTGCGCACACGCTCAAGGCACGGCGTAGGGGAAAGTCCCACTCGTTTAGAAAGCTCGACGTTAGAAATACGCCCATCTTTTTGTAATTCGTTAAGAATATTACGGTCGATGCGGTCGAGATCTTTACCAGGGCGCTTTTTACTATCTACCATTATTATTGTCTCTCTGTATTCCTTCCCTACTCCTGTCTTGACCCTGTGCACTTCACTGTTCAGGATCGTTGCCCGTCGCGTTACGTCCGCGTGTGTTAAAATTGGTACGGCGCGTAATCCAGGGGCTATATTAAGAAGACCGTTGCCTGACGGCAGCTATCGATATCACGGATGGCGTCTGTCCACGCCATGCGTAGATTTCACTAGCCCGGTAAAAATGGTATTTACATGCATGAACTTGGGTCACGCGCGAAACACTGCTTTTTTCTTCCTTTGATGTTTTCGCAAATGCGCAGGGGATTGTCAAAGCAAAACATCTTTTTTTAGTACAACATGCCAGATATTCATCAGCACCACCCCGTAATCCTCATTTAATCACCTTATAACTGACTTTTTCTCAGTAGAAATTGTTATGTTTGGGCAGCAAAATGACGCTCTGTCATCGGTCATTGCTATTACACATATCGTTAACAAAATCGCTGCACTCTTTTTTTACGCTGGCAAATTCCCTACAATCCAGCCCAATGTCTGCCAAACAAAAATGAGGATCTCATGGGTACGGCCAAACACAGTAAGCTGCTTATCCTTGGTTCAGGCCCTGCCGGTTATACCGCTGCGGTCTATGCTGCGCGCGCAAATCTGCAGCCGGTGTTAATTACCGGTATGGAAAAAGGCGGTCAGCTCACCACCACCACTGAAGTGGAAAACTGGCCGGGCGACCCGCACGATCTGACCGGGCCATCGCTGATGGAACGCATGCATGAGCATGCCACTAAATTCGATACTGAAATCATTTTCGACCATATCAACAGCGTTGATTTACAGAACCGACCGTTCCGCCTGACTGGCGACAGTGGCGAATACACCTGTGATGCATTGATCATTGCTACTGGTGCGTCCGCACGTTACCTCGGCCTCGCCTCTGAAGAAGCATTCAAAGGCCGCGGTGTCTCCGCCTGCGCCACCTGTGATGGTTTCTTCTACCGCAACCAGAAAGTCGCCGTGATCGGCGGCGGCAATACGGCTGTCGAGGAAGCGCTATATCTGGCGAATATCGCCTCTGAAGTGCACCTGATCCACCGTCGCGATACATTCCGCGCTGAAAAGATCCTGATTAAGCGTCTGATGGATAAAGTGGAAAGCGGCAACATCGTGCTGCATACCCACCGCACACTTGAAGAAGTAACAGGCGATCAGATGGGGGTCAGCGGCCTGCGTCTGCGTGATACACAGAACGCCGACAACGTCGAATCACTGGAAGTCGCGGGTCTGTTTGTGGCTATCGGCCACAGCCCGAACACAGCGATTTTCGAAGGCCAACTGGCGCTGGAAAATGGCTACATTAAAGTGCAGTCCGGTATCCACGGTAATGCGACGCAAACCAGCATTCCTGGCGTCTTTGCGGCAGGCGACGTGATGGATCATATCTATCGTCAGGCGATCACGTCCGCCGGAACAGGCTGCATGGCGGCGTTGGACGCAGAGCGTTATCTCGACGGTCTGGCTGAACGTAAATAATCTTTACAAGTCAGTAACAAAGGTAAAAAAGGCGACTATAAGTCGCCTTTATTTTTGCCCCGATGTAACATTGCGCAGACTAAAAATCCGATAACTTCACCTGCAAAGCGCGCAATGAATAAAACCCGTCAACAAGAGCTTACCCGCTGGTTAAAACAGCAAAGTATTATTTCCCGTCGCTGGCTGACGGCTTCCCGCCTTCTCGGCGCCGTCAGCGGCGTGCTAATTGTGGCGCAGGCATGGATCCTTGCACGCATCCTTAATCATATGATTATGGAAAATATCCCACGCGAAGCCCTGTTACTGCCCTTCGCGATGCTGGTGCTGATCTTTATTCTTCGCAGTTGGGTGGTGTGGATGCGCGAACGCGTGGGGTTTCATGCCGGAGCGCATATTCGCTTCGAGATCCGCCGCCGCGTGCTCGATCGCTTGCAACAGGCGGGCCCGGCCTGGATTCAGGGTAAACCCGCGGGAAGCTGGGCGACACTGATCCTCGAGCAAATCGACGATATGCACGACTTCTATGCCCGCTATTTACCGCAGATGGCGTTGGCGGCCAGCGTGCCATTGCTGATTGTTATCACCCTGTTTCCCATCAACTGGGCCGCTGCGCTAATCTTGCTTGGCACCGCCCCTCTAATTCCGCTCTTTATGGCAATGGTCGGTATGGGGGCTGCAGATGCCAATCGCCGCAACTTTAAAGCGCTGGCGCGATTGAGCGGTCATTTCCTTGATCGTCTGCGAGGTATGGAAACATTACGTATCTTTGGCCGCGGTGCAGCAGAAACCGACAACATTCGCCATGCTTCACAAAACTTCCGCAGCCGTACCATGGAAGTGTTACGCCTCGCTTTTCTCTCGTCCGGCGTACTGGAGTTTTTTACCTCACTGTCGATCGCAGTGGTCGCCGTCTATTTTGGCTTCTCTTATCTCGGTGAACTCGATTTTGGTCACTACGGAACAGGCGTCACGCTGTTTGCCGGTTTCCTGGCGCTGGTGCTGGCACCGGAATTTTTTCAACCGTTACGCGATCTCGGTACGTTTTACCACGCGAAAGCCCAGGCGATAGGTGCTGCCGACAGCCTGAAAACCTTTATGGAAGCACCTTTAGCCCATCCACAACGCGGTGAAATCACGCTGAAAGCCGATGAGCCGATTACGCTCACGGCCAGTAACCTGATCCTCAAATCGCCGGAAGGCGCAGTGCTTGCCGGACCGCTCAATTTCACGCTACCCGCCGGGCAGCGCGTTGTTCTGGTCGGGCGCAGCGGCTCAGGGAAAAGTTCGCTGATAAATGTGCTGTCGGGCTTTCTGCCCTATGAAGGCTCGCTGCGAGTCAATGGCATCGAACTGGGCGATCTGGATCCGGACGCCTGGCGCGCCGTCATAAGCTGGGTAGGGCAAAACCCGCAGCTTCCGGCGGCGACCCTGCGAGACAATATTCTGCTTTCACGCCCGGATGCCAGTGAAGAAGCGTTACAGGCGGTGCTGGAAAAAGCCTGGGTGAACGAGTTTCTGCCGATGTTGCCGGAGGGTCTTGAAACGCAACCCGGCGATCAGGCCGTCCGTCTTTCCGTCGGTCAGGCGCAGCGTGTAGCTGTAGCCCGTGCCCTGCTCTCGCCCTGCAAACTGTTATTGCTGGACGAGCCTTCAGCCAGTCTGGATGCCCACAGCGAGCAGCGCGTCATGCAGGCATTGAATGACGCCTCTCGCCAGCAATCCACGCTGATGGTGACCCATCAGTTGGAAAACCTCGCTGAGTGGGATGCGATTTGGGTGATGCAGAATGGCCAGATTATCGAGCAAGGCACTTATGCCGCGCTTTCCTCTGCGCAGGGGGCATTTGCCGACCTTCTTGCTCATCGTCAGGAGGAGATTTAAATGCGCGCGTTGCTGCCTTATCTTGCATTGTATAAACGCCACAAATGGATGCTGACATTGGGCGTGATCCTCGCGATTGTTACACTGCTCGCCAGTATTGGTTTGTTGACGCTCTCTGGCTGGTTTCTTTCCGCATCTGCGGTGGTCGGCGTTGCCGGGATCTACAGCTTCAACTATATGCTCCCCGCTGCCGGCGTCCGCGGTGCGGCGATTACTCGTACCGCCGGTCGCTACTTTGAGCGTCTGGTCAGCCACGATGCCACATTCCGCGTACTGGAACATCTGCGCGTATCAACCTTCAGCAAGCTGTTACCGCTCTCCCCTGCCGGTTTAGCCCGCTTTCGCCAGGGCGAATTGCTGAACCGCGTGGTTGCCGACGTTGACACCCTCGATCATCTGTACTTGCGCGTGATTTCCCCTCTGGTGGGTGCGCTGGTGGTGATTATTGTAGTGATGGTTGGCCTGAGCGTGTTGGATGTGTCGCTGGCGCTGATGCTGGGCGGGATCATGTTGGCAACGTTGTTTATTCTGCCGCCGCTGTTTTATCGCGCGGGCAAGCCCACCGGTGAGAATCTCACCACCTTGCGCGGTCAGTATCGCCAGCAGCTCACCAGTTGGTTGCAAGGACAGGCGGAACTGACGCTGTTCGGTGCCAGCGAGCGCTACCGACAGGAGCTGGAAAATACCGAGCTGAGCTGGCATGACGCCCAGCGTCGTCAGTCCGATCTTACCGCCGTCTCGCAGGCAGTGATGTTGCTGATCAGCGGTGCGGCGGTGATCGCCATGCTGTGGTTTGCTTCCGGTGGTGTGGGTGAAAACACACAGCCAGGCGCACTGATCGCACTTTTCGTCTTCTGCGCGCTGGCAGCGTTTGAAGCGCTGGCACCGGTCACGGGGGCTTTTCAGCATCTCGGTCAGGTCATCGCGTCTGCAACGCGCATTACCCAACTCACCGAATGCGAACCGGAAGTGACATTCCCTCAAAATACGACCGCCGCGCCAGAACAGGTCGCCGTGCAGCTTGATGCACTGTCGTTTAGCTATCCCGGTCAACCACAACAGGCGCTGGACAACATAACGTTGTCAATTTCCGCCGGGGAACATGTGGCAATCCTCGGGCGCACCGGTTGCGGTAAATCCACATTGCTGCAGCTACTTACACGCGCATGGGATCCGCAGCACGGTGAAATTCGCTTGAATGACCAGCCAATGAGGGACTTTTCTGAGCCGGTATTACGTAGCCTTATCAGCATGGTGCCGCAGCGCGTGCATCTGTTTAGCGCCACCCTACGCGACAACCTGTTACTTGCTGCACCCCACGCCAGCGATGAGCAGTTAACCGCAATGTTGATGCGCGTCGGGCTGGAAAAACTGCTCGATGATAGTGGCCTGAATGCATGGCTGGGTGAAGGCGGACGTCAATTGTCGGGCGGGGAGCTGCGCCGTCTGGCGATTGCCCGTGCGTTACTGCATGATGCCCCGCTGGTCTTACTGGATGAGCCAACAGAGGGCCTGGATGCGTCAACCGAGAGCCAAATCCTTGAATTACTGGCTGAAGTAATGAAAGGAAAAACCCTCTTGATGGTCACTCATCGCCTGCGTGGGTTGTCGCGTTGCGATCGCATAATTGTGATGGACAACGGACAAATAATTGAGCAAGGTAATCACGCAGCGTTAATGGCGAAACAGGGGCGGTACTACCAGTTTAAGCAGCGTCTGTAAGTGTATATTCGTCATTTTGCCGTTCCTGCTACGGCACCACTAAAGTAAAACGGCCAAAATGACGATATTAACCTGTGTCCCTCGTCGCGTTGTGGAGCACTGAAGTCATGCGCCTGGTGCAGCTTTCTCGTCATTCTATCGCGTTTCCGTCGCCCGAAGCGGCGTTGCGTGAACCCAATGGGCTTCTGGCGCTGGGCGGCGATCTGAGTCCGGCGCGCCTGTTGATGGCCTACCAACGCGGTATTTTTCCGTGGTTTTCCCCAGGCGATCCCATCCTTTGGTGGTCCCCGGATCCACGCGCAGTGCTATGGCCCGAGTCTTTTCACGTGAGCCGCAGCATGAAACGTTTTCACAAAACCTCCCCTTATCGCGTCACATTGAATCATGCCTTCGGTCAGGTGATTGATGGATGCTCACAGGATCGCGATGAAGGCACCTGGATCACGCCAGACGTGGTGATGGCGTACCACCGGCTTCATGAGTTGGGACATGCACACTCAATTGAAGTCTGGGAAGATGATGAACTGGTCGGCGGTATGTATGGTGTTTCGCAAGGGGCGCTATTCTGCGGTGAATCGATGTTTAGCCGCCGGGTGAATGCGTCAAAAACCGCCCTGCTGGTGTTTAGCGCTGAATTTGTGCGTCGCGGCGGAAAATTAATTGATTGCCAGGTACTCAATAATCACACAGCCTCACTGGGCGCTGTAGAGATCCCGCGCCGGGATTACCTGCTGCACCTTGCCGATATGCGTAAACACCCCTTACCGTCCCATTTTTGGGTGCCACGAACGCTGTTTTTATCCCTCTGACGAATGTTTTCGGCACATTTTTTATCAGGGTGTTATAATGGACGCTCAGAGCCGCTTTTGCCTGTTGCCCCGCCTCATCCGGGAATGGTTCGTATCAGGGATGCCCTTCGTTTATCTCATCGCTCCCCTTTACGGATGCGCGTTTCGCGCGTCGTGACTTGTGGCGTGAGGGCAATATGCAAAAGTCGTTTTGCTGCGTTTTATCAGCACAAATCTTTACTTAACAGACGAACTTCGGCATTATCTTGCCGGTTCAAAAATTATGGTAGTGATACCCCCGAGGATTAGATGGCCAAAGAAGACAATATTGAGATGCAGGGCACCGTTCTTGAAACGTTGCCTAATACGATGTTCCGCGTAGAACTGGAAAATGGTCACGTGGTCACTGCGCATATCTCTGGTAAAATGCGTAAGAACTACATCCGTATTCTGACGGGTGATAAAGTGACTGTGGAACTGACCCCGTACGACCTGAGCAAAGGCCGCATTGTCTTCCGTAGCCGCTAAGATCTTTCGCCAGCACAGTTAAGTGCACACATTCTAAAGGCCGGGTAATCCCGGCCTTTTGTTTTTCTGTTTTCGCATTCCCTCGCAGATTAAACTTCAATCACCCAAGACAATTGTCTATACTTGGATATGACAAATGTCTGCATAAAGGAGGGACAATGAGAACCTGGAGTCCGGATCAAAAACCGGCTGAAAATGCGCTCTGGCGCTTTGCCGGTTTCCCCGCAAATAGAGGACTTAAGCTCGTTCAGATGCTAAATGAAGGTTTGCCCGTCAGCATCCTCGATAATATCCATGAATGGACGGAAATGTCCCGTTCCGATATTTTGCGCGTAACAGGAATTAATGAACGCAACGTCGCCCGCCGTAAAAGCACCGGTCGGACATTAACACCGGAAGAGAGCGAACGCATTGCGCGTCTGGTCAGAGTGGTCGATGCTGCGGTGCAGTTTTTCGGCAACAAAAAGATGGCATATGACTGGTTGCAAGCACCCGTTCGCGGTTTGGGCAACGTTGCGCCGATCTCGTTAATCGCCACTGAAAGCGGCGCGCTGGAAGTAACCGATCTGATTGGCCGTCTGGAACATGGGGTGTTTGCTTGATTTTCTATCGCCTTGTGACGCACCGCTACGCCAGCGAAGCCTGGACTGGCAGCGGTGCAAACCTCTTTGGTGGTAGATGGAATCATAAAGGTCACCCGGCTGTTTACGTCGCGTCGTCCATTTCACTGGCGGCGCTGGAAATGCTGGTACATGTGCACAGCGACACTGTTCTCACCCAGTACGGACTGTTCAGTATTGAGATACCCGATAACGATATTGAATACCTTGATAAACAATGGTTACCACCCGACTGGCAGGAAAACCCCGCCCCTCTCTCAACCATGGATCTCGGTACCGCATGGCTCGAAGCCAACAGTGGCGTTGCCCTGGTTCTGCCTTCCTGCGTGGTTCCACTCGAGAACAACGCTATGCTGAACCCACAACACCCGACTTTCAGCCAGTTGCTAAAAACAGTCAAAGCGCTTCCCTTTTCTTTTGATGCCCGCCTGGTTAATCAAACCACGTTGCGATAACGCCGTGTAAACCAGAAAAGATGTCACCCCGGGAAACTTCTTTTTCTTGACCATCCCCCCGCCTCTCGCCGTACTATCAGCAGCAAACATCATCAAAATTAATGATTGGCGAAAACATGGAACAGTCCGGACACAGTAATCACGTATTACTGCTTAGCGAATGGCAGGCTTTATTACACCAGACGCCTCCCACCGTTCACGATATTCTTACCGGCCTGGGCGATGAGGAGATCCGCCATCTGGTTAATGTTTTTTATGACTACATGCTTTCACATCATGAAAGCGAGCTGTTTCTCAGCACTGAACAAGTCAGTACGCGCCTCAGTCATAGCATGTTCCAGTGGTTACGCAGCGTGCTGGGCAGCGCCCGGCAAGATCTGTCGCAACTATTAGAAAAACAGCGTGAAATTGGCATCATTCACGCACGTATCGGCTTGCCAATTGACCTTGTTGCACGCGGGGCGCGTAAGCTGAAAAACGAGCTTTATCAGGTATTGCAGGCGAAAGAGACGATCCCGGCCGCCTTACTGAGTGAGATTATTTGCTTCAGTAGCCTGGCGATGGATACTGCGATAGAAGCGATGACGGTATCTTACTCACCCACCTACCAGAACTCCATGCAGGCACAGGAACAGTATCGCCTGCTGTCGATTTATGACGATGTGAATGTTGAGCGCGAACGGCAGATCAGCGCACTGACGAGCTGGGAAAACCAGTTTATCTACAATATCGCCACCGGGCTGCCGGCTGCGGATCTTATCCCTCTGGCAAAATCGGAATTCGGCATGTGGTTTTCTCATAAGGGCAAGCATCTGCTGGGCAACCCCAACATGCTGGCCAATATGGATACCCTGATAAAACAGGCAGACGAACACATTACGCAGGCGCTTACCCCGGCTCTGTCGCCGGTGGCGGAGTCGCGGATGGCGGTGTTGCAGGCGATACGCCAGCTTACCGGGCAGATCCACCGCTTGCTCGCATCGATGTTCGATGCGCTGGTTGAGCTTGAAAACGGTAAAGATCCGCTGACGCAACTGCTCAATCGCCGCTTTATTCCCACCATTATGCGCCGGGAGATTTCGCTGGCGTTGAATGTGCGTAAACCGTTTATTCTGGCCATGCTGGATATCGACCATTTTAAAAAAATCAACGACAACTACGGGCACAGCGCGGGCGATATCACGCTGAAAACCGTCGCCACCGTCATTTACGACCATTTTCGCAGTAGCGACTATGTGTTCCGCTACGGCGGCGAAGAGTTTATGGTTTTGCTGGTCGAGTCAGATTTAACCCAGGCGAAGATCATTCTGGAAGCGTTACGCCAGAAAATCGCCGCACTCAGTATTGAGGTATCCCCCACGCAACACTTCTCCGTGACCGTCAGCATTGGCTTCGTGGATTTTGATTATCACCCGGATTACAAACGCTTGATTGATAAAGCAGACCGCGCGCTCTACGCTGCTAAAGATCATGGGCGAAACCGTATAGAAGCGCACCCGCGGTGATCCCCCACTCTGCTTTCGCGTCTTCTCTGCTGTAGAGATAAAAAAACCGGGTCCACAGGAACCCGGTTTTTATGACGTCACAGCAGCAATTAATGGGCTGTTTCCGGCTTGTGCTTCTGAGCACTCTGGAAACCATACTCCAGCTCATTTTTCTCTTTGTTGAGGGTGACTGTAACCTGGCCGCCGTCCACCAACGAACCAAACAGCAGTTCATTGGCCAGCGGTTTTTTCAGGTTATCCTGGATAACACGCGCCATCGGGCGGGCACCCATCGCACGGTCATAGCCTTTTTCAGCCAGCCAGTCACGCGCTTCCTGACTGACTTCCAGCGACACGCCTTTCTGATCCAGTTGCACCTGGAGTTCGACAATAAATTTGTCGACCACCTGATGGATCACCGTTGTCGACAAGTGATCGAACCAGATAATGTTGTCCAGACGGTTGCGGAACTCCGGCGTGAAGATTTTTTTGATCTCTTCCATCGCATCGGTGCTGTTATCCTGGTGGATCAGGCCGATGGATTTACGCTCGGTTTCACGCACACCGGCGTTGGTGGTCATCACCAGCACCACGTTGCGGAAATCCGCTTTGCGCCCGTTATTATCGGTCAGCGTACCGTTATCCATGACCTGCAGCAGCAGGTTAAAGACATCCGGGTGCGCTTTTTCGATTTCATCAAGCAGCAGTACCGCATGCGGATGCTTGATCACCGCGTCGGTCAGCAGACCGCCCTGATCGAAGCCCACATAGCCCGGAGGCGCACCGATCAAACGGCTGACGGTGTGACGCTCCATATACTCGGACATATCGAAACGCAGCAGTTCAATACCCAGCGCTTTTGACAGTTGTACCGTCACCTCGGTTTTACCAACGCCAGTCGGGCCCGCGAACAGGAAGGAACCCACCGGTTTATGATCCTGACCCAATCCTGCACGGCTCATTTTAATGGCTTCGGTTAACGCCTCGATGGCTTTATCCTGACCAAACACCAGCATTTTCAGGCGATCGCCGAGGTTTTTCAGCGTGTCGCGGTCGCTCTGAGAAACACTCTTCTCAGGGATACGCGCGATACGGGCAACAACGGATTCGATATCCGCCACGTTGACGGTTTTCTTGCGTTTACTCACCGGCATAAGACGCGCGCGCGCGCCCGCTTCGTCGATGACGTCAATCGCTTTATCCGGCAGATGACGATCGTTGATGTATTTCACCGCGAGTTCCACCGCCGCACGTACGGCTTTCGCCGTGTAACGTACATCGTGGTGCGCTTCGTACTTCGGTTTCAGGCCATTGATAATCTGCACCGTTTCTTCAACAGACGGCTCAGTGATATCAATTTTCTGGAAGCGGCGTGCCAGGGCGCGATCTTTTTCAAAGATATTGCTGAATTCCTGATAGGTAGTGGACCCCATCACGCGAATTTTACCACTGGAAAGTAGCGGCTTAATCAGGTTCGCGGCATCCACCTGGCCGCCAGACGCAGCACCCGCACCGATGATAGTGTGGATCTCATCGATAAACAGAATGCTGTTATTGTCCTGCTCCAGCTGTTTCAGCAGCGCTTTGAAACGTTTTTCGAAATCACCGCGGTATTTCGTGCCCGCCAGAAGAGAACCAATATCCAGCGAGTAGATGGTGCAGTCAGCCATCACTTCCGGCACATCACCCTGCACAATACGCCAGGCCAGACCTTCTGCGATGGCGGTTTTGCCCACGCCGGACTCCCCCACCAACAGCGGGTTATTTTTGCGACGGCGGCACAGCACCTGAATCGCGCGTTCCAGCTCTTTACCCCGGCCAATCAGAGGATCGATGCCTCCTACGCGAGCAAGTTGATTAAGATTGGTGGTGAAGTTTTCCATACGTTCCTCCCCGCCTGCTTGCTCTTCGCTGCTCGCCTGGCTGTTGCCTGTGCTCCCTGCGTCAGATGATGGCCCCGGCTCGTCTTTGCGCGTGCCGTGAGAGATAAAGTTCACCACGTCGAGGCGGCTAACTTCATGTTTGCGGAGAAGATAAGCCGCTTGCGACTCCTGCTCACTAAAGATGGCAACCAACACGTTCGCCCCGGACACTTCGCTACGGCCGGAAGACTGCACATGAAACACCGCGCGCTGAAGAACACGCTGGAAACTGAGCGTCGGCTGCGTGTCGCGCTCTTCCTCACTCATAGGCAGAACGGGTGTGGTTTGTTCGATGAAGGCTTCGAGTTCCTGTCGCAGCGCCACCAGGTCCACGGAACACGCTTCCAGCGCTTCGCGGGCCGAGGGGTTACTGAGCAGAGCCAGTAACAAGTGCTCGACGGTCATAAACTCATGTCGGTGCTCGCGCGCTCTGGCGAAAGCCATGTTTAAACTGAGTTCCAGTTCTTGATTGAGCATAGGCACCTCCCCCAAGTTTTATTGCCTGTATTCAGGCTCTTTCCAGCGTACACAGCAACGGATGTTCATTCTCCCTGGCATACTTGTTCACCATAGAGACTTTCGTCTCCGCGACCTCGGCAGTGAAAACACCACAAATGGCCTTCCCGTGATAGTGAACCGTGAGCATCAGTTGCGTTGCGCGCTCTACATCATAAGAAAAGAACTTTTGTAGCACGTCAATAACAAATTCCATTGGCGTGTAATCATCGTTCATTAACATCACTTTATACATAGATGGCGGTTTCAGCGCGTCGCGCAGTTTCTCATCCGCCAATTGTTCAAAATCCAGCCAGCTGTTGCTCTTACCCATCGTTAGCATTTCATCTTAGGTTACAGGTTCCGACGACATTTAATCGGCCGATAAAATGAGTCTAGATGCATTTTCAATCTACATCAGATGTCAGATAACAATCATCTATCGTTACCATCCGCGACGGCTGTCACATTCTTTCTTAATAGCGTTAACTGCTTCAAAATTTTGATGCGTGGCCTCCCAGAACCCCAGCCAAACGCTTGACGCGTTATCCGATTTCTCTAAATTGTACTCTCGAGAGTTGGCGAGGTTTTGAACAGCCCCCACACTCTGCCACCGGTTCATTCCATCTTACTTAAATAAGATTTACGAAGGATGTCGAAGCATGGAAACGGGTACTGTTAAGTGGTTCAACAATGCCAAAGGGTTTGGTTTCATTTGCCCTGAAGGCGGCGGCGAAGATATCTTCGCACATTACTCCACCATTCAAATGGATGGTTACAGAACGCTAAAAGCCGGGCAAACTGTCCGGTTTGATGTACACCAGGGCCCTAAAGGCAATCATGCCAGCGTCATCGTGCCCGTCGAAGCAGAAGCTATGGCCTGACGCTTCATCATTTATTGTGTACATGCCCCGGATAAAATGCCAGCCCAACAGGCTGGCATTTTTATTACTCTCGCGCCAGCGCGTCCACTGGATCCAGCCGTGCAGCGTTGCGCGCCGGCAACCAGCCAAACAACACGCCGGTGAAGGTTGAACACAAAAACGCGGTCAACAGCGCCACTGGCGAAAAACCAATTTCCCAGCCGGGTAAAAAAAGCTGCAGCGTCATGGCAATCACCATTGACAGCGTCACCCCCAGCGCGCCGCCCACCAGGCAAACAAATACCGCCTCGATCAAAAACTGCGACAGCACATCGCTCGCCCTTGCACCAACCGCCATGCGAATGCCGATTTCGCGCGTACGCTCAGTGACTGACACCAGCATGATGTTCATCACGCCAATACCGCCGACCAGTAACGAAATGACTGCGACCAACGTGAGGAACAATTGAAGAGTACGTGTGGTCTTTTCCGCGGTTTTCAAGACGCCGTCCATATTCCAGACGAAGAAATCTTTTTTACCATGACGCAGCATGAGCAAACGTGTGAGCTGCTGCTCTGCCTGCTCGCTGCTGTACCCTTCATTCACGCGCACGGTTATTGAGTTCAGCCATGACTGACCCATAATCCGCCCGGCAATGGTGCTGTAGGGCAACCAGACACGCAGGATCTTACTGCTGCCAAACATAGACTGCTTCTCTTCCGCCACGCCAATCACCGTTGCGGGCATATTGCCCACGAGGATCACCTCGCCCACCACGCTGGCCTTATTGGGAAACAACTGACGCCGGGTATTACTGTCGAGCACCACCACCTGTGCCCGTCCTTTCAGTTGCTCATCATTAAACGATGCGCCTTCACTGAACGTCATGCCGTACACATTGAAGTACTGCCCGCTGACGCCATTCGCGCTGGCGGCAATATCAATGTTGTCCGTGCGCAGACGCAAATTTTGCGAAACAGACGGCGTGGCAGAACGCACCCACGGCTGCTTCTGAATTGCGGTCAGATCGTCATATTTCAGTGCTTGTCGGTATTGCGGGTCGTCATCGCCAAAATCTTTTCCGGGGTAAACGTCAATGGTGTTGGTGCCAATGGAGCGGATATCCGCCAGCACCAGCTGTTTCGCCGCGTCGCCGACCACCACAATCGATACAACCGATGCAATGCCGATAATAATGCCGAGCATGGTCAACAGGGTGCGCATCTTATTGGCTGCCATGGCGTGCCAGGCCATCGTCAGCGCCTCGTGAAAACGGCTGATAAACTGCCGCCATCCGCCAGCTTGCGTTAATCCCTCCTCCTCATGCGCTGACGTTATCGCTTTCGCCCTGGCCGGAGGATTGCTGATAAGCTCACCATCGCGGATTTCAATCACGCGCTCCGCCTGCGCCGCAACCTGCGGGTCGTGCGTGACGATAATCACCGTATGCCCACGATCGCGTAATTGATGCAGAATGGCCATCACCTCTTCACCAGAGCGGCTATCCAGTGCGCCAGTAGGTTCATCCGCGAGGATCACCTGACCGCCATTCATCAGCGCACGGGCAATACTCACCCGCTGCTGCTGCCCACCAGAAAGCTGGGCAGGCAGATAATCCGCGCGGTCACCCAGCCCAAGACGCGACAGCAATGCACGCGCGCGGACCAACCGCGTTTTACGTTCTGTGCCTGCATAGACCGCGGGCACTTCCACGTTTTGCGCCGCACTTAAATGCGAAAGCAAATGGTAACGCTGGAAGATAAAACCAAAATGGTCGCGACGTAACTGCGCCAGCGCGTCACTACTGAGTGTGGACACGTCGGTGCCAGCCACCCGGTAAGTGCCGCTGCTGGGCTTATCCAGGCAACCAAGAATATTCATCAGCGTGGATTTTCCGGAACCGGATGCCCCGACAATGGCCACCATTTCCCCGGCATGGATCTCCAGATTAATGCCCTTCAGCACCTCAACTTGCCCATCGCCGGAAGGATAACTACGCCGGATAGCGTTCAGCGTCAGCAATGCGCTCATTGCGCCGCACCATGCTTCAGTTCGCCGGTGACCACTTCTTCCCCGGCATCCAGCCCTTTGACAATCACCACTTCGGTGTCATTACGCGCCCCTAGCATCACCTCGCGATCGCGGGTTTCCCCATTGCGCAGCACTTTCACTTTGTAGCGGTTATCGCCAACCGGATCGCCAAGTGCCGCCAGTGGAATGGTCAGTACATTTTTTATTCCCGCCAGTTGGATATGCACTTGCGCGGTCATATCAAGACGCAGGATGCCCTGCGGGTTTGGCACTTCAAAGCGGGCATAATAGAAAATCGCGTCGTTAACTTTCTCCGGCGTCGGCAGAATATCTTTTAAGGTTCCTTCATAGCGGGTGCCAGGATCACCCAGCACCGTGAACCAGGCTTTCTGCCCTGGTTTCAGGTGGATCACATCCGCTTCGGAGACCTGCGCTTTCACCAGCATGGTGCTCATATCCGCCAGCGTCAGGATGGTCGGCGCCTGTTGCACCGCAATCACCGTTTGCCCCTGTAGAGTGGTGATTTGCGTCACTTCGCCCGCCATCGGTGCGAGAATGCGCGTGTAATCAAGGTTGGTTTTTGCAGTGTCCAGCGTTGCCTGGTTGCGCTTAATCTGCGCATCAATGGTGCCAATCTGCGCCTCTTTTACCGCCACATCCGTGGCGGCAGTGTCCAAATCCTGGCGCGAAATCAGATGGCTTTTCACCAGTTGTTGCTGGCGCGCCAGCGTCACCTGCGCCAGTTTTAGCTCGGCCTGTGCCTGACGGCGCTGCGCACGCAGCTCCATCAACGTTGCTTCCACTTCTTTAATCTGGTTTTGCGCTTGTTCCGGATCGATAACGCCAAGCAGCTGATCTTTCTTAACCTTGTCACCAATGCTGACCGATAGCGTTTTCAACTGGCCATTGACCTGTGCGCCGACGTCAACTTTGCGTAACGCATCCAGTTTGCCGGTCGCCAGGACACTCTGCTGCAACTCCCCCGGGCGGACAATTAACGTCTGATATTGCACAACTGGCGCGTTGAGTTTTCCCCACAGCCACCCTGCCGCCAGCAGAATCAACACTGACAGCACAATGATCCACGTCCTGCGTTTTCCCTTCAGTTTCATAAAAATTCCAGATTGTCGGACTGTGCGTTGTATAGAGACCAATCTTAACTAAACAAAACATCAACGAAACAGAAAATTCTTAATTTCTCCATTTTTCATTTATCTGGCGTTGAGAATCCTCCTGCTTGAATAACTTTCTCCCGTATTTTCCGGATTTCATCATGTCCAGCATTGCTGATGCCGCTTCAACTGAATTACCTCTTCCAACGACTGCCTGGCAGCTTTTCCGCGCATTGACGTCCGGTGCACTGACGCCGGGCCTGGCCTGGAAAAACCCGGCCTACCGGCGAAAATTTTTGCTGCGCTCGCTGTGCACGCCGATCAGTACCGCCAGTTACCTGGCGCGGCTTGCCAAATTGCCGCAACTGGCGCAGATCCTTCAGGTTCAGCCCGGTTTGCCGTGTCGATTGCATCGTCCCTGGTTGTCGATCAATATCAACCGTGAACAGGCGGCAAATGCCCTGTGCTGGCACTATGAAAATACGCTACAGCGACTTCCTGTTGCGTTGACGCATGCTTATCTGAGCAAAACCGGCGCAGATCTGGCCATACTGAACGGCAAAGACGAGCAAACGTATTTCCTGCGGCTGCACGCCAACGCCATGCAGGATAAAGAGGGCGAGGCGACGCTGGAATTCTGCGATACGCAACAAACAACCCTGGCAGAACTTACGTTTACGCTCTGTCCGTTTGAGGGAAAAAGCACACTCTATATCGGTGGACTACAGGGTGCAAAAGCCCATGTACCGCATGAACTGATTCAAAGCGCGACGAAAGCCTGCCATGGTCTGTTCCCGAAACGACTACTGGTGGAAGCTGCCATGACGTTGGGGCAATTCCTGGCGGTAGATGAAATCCGTGCCGTCAGCAACGAAACGCATATCTATCGCAGTGTGCGCTATCGCCGGAAAAAACAGGGGAAATTGCATGCGGATTACAACAGCTTCTGGGAATCCCTGGGGGCGGTGGCCGACAGCCATGGCGATTTTGTGCTACCCCCGGTGATGCCGCGTAAATCCATGGAAGAGATTGCCAGTAAAAAACGCGCGGAATACCGCCGCCGCTACGAGCTGCTCGACAGCCTGCATGCGCAGACTGCCCATCGTTGCCAGAACTAATCGGCTCTCCCGCGCGCCAGCCATAGCACGCGGGAAAACATCTTACGAAACAGAGGTGGCACTGCGTCCACACCGCGTCTTCCTGCTTCCATCGCCACTTCAATCGCCAGATCCGGTTTCGAGGATCGATGAATCGCTTTGGTGATCACACGCCGCATATTCATCGGCACTTTTTCCGGTAACTGCGCCACGCGATGGTAAACATCGGCAAACCCCTCCCGGTACATAAAATGCTCCATATCCAGCGAGGGAAGTTCCGTTAAGTGCTCGCGCACGTGGTCACGATCGTTATCCAGCAGACCACGCACGGTCGCGGAATACTTTCTCCCCGCTTCGTCGCCATCCACCAGCACATGCCATTCAATACCCATCCGGCGGGCAAATTTAATCAGCGGTTTTAAACCTGACTGGGCGAACTCAATCACTTTCACCCCTTCAGCATCGAAATGATGACCACACTGACGCGCCAGCTCGTTAATCACCCAATTTTCGGTTTCCCCTTCCACCAGTAGCCAGCAGCGGGCAAACAACGAGGAGGGGCGATTGACGCGAATATGAAATGAAATTCGCCGGGCATCTTCCGTGCTTAACCCCCCCGGCCCGAGGCGCCAGGCTGCAACGCGGGCAGACTCACGCACCAGCCGGCATACCTGTTCAACCGGCGTCATCGACAGCAATTCGCCCGAATTTGTGGTGGTAATCTGTTGTAATGGCAGCAGATTCAGCAATTGCCAGGCCACCGATAACATAATCGGATGCAGCCGCGTTTCGGGATCTTCCACCAATAACAATGGCCGCGCGTCGCGATCGAGATGCACCGTCCCTTTCGCCTGCAACAGGGTGGAGAAAAAGCCCAACAGGATCACCCGGTACATGCGTCCACCGGGTTTGTCGATCATCCGGTTGATAATGTCCAGGTAGCGCCAACTACGCTGCTCATCATGGGAACGGCGTCGCATCAGGCGCTGACGCGATGGCCCGCTCCCCTGCTCGGCAAAATAGTGCTCCAGCAGTTGCACCATCGCGGATAAACCGTGACGGATCTGCCCGTCAGTCAGGTTTTGCGGTCGCGAAATTAACTCACGAGAAAGGAAATCAAGCTGGCGCGCGGTGGTTTCCATTTCCGGCCGGTCAGGCATTGAACCATTACGAATACGTCGCATAAAGCGTGCATCCCGTAAACGCAGCACCGGCGACAAGCGCACCAGATGGCGGGCGCTTTCATCAATGTCCGGCAACGGAATAAGCTGCCCCTCGGCATCCAGAAAACCGCGCAGTGTCATGACGCTGCCATCTTCAGACAACTCCCCCTCATGACGATAAAACAGCCGGCGATAGCCATCGTTACTGGCGACCCAACAATCTGCCAGCGGCCTGTAACGCCGTACGCGATAGCGGCCCGGCGCTGATTCACGAAAGGTCAGAATGATATGTAAATGGTGTTCGCGCCCCTGCACATCCCCCGGCGGAAACCAGAAGTCATCTCGCACAAAGTGGTAGAGATCGGTTTCCGGCGAGAGCAGCAACGTGAGCGCATCCAGCAGACTCGACTTACCCCAGGCATTCTCCCCAATCAGCACGTTATTCTGTTCAAGCATCAGCGATAATCGGTTGATACCGCGAAATCCAACAATATCCACGCGCTCCAGAATCATGAATCCTCCGGCATTGCCTGCCTTTTCCCATCCAGTTCTCAGCAAAGTATAGCGGGATGAAAAGCCGCAGATCATGTGCTAAGTACAAAATTTTATTGATAAATATGTATCAGAAACAGACCCGGCTCGCCTATTCTGCTGTTTTGCTACTCTCCTGAAATTTACCCGGTTTCGTGGCTTTACTCCCCTTCCGGCGTTCGGTAGTGTGTTGCCCGGATGTTTTAACTTTGCAAGGATTCGGGCTGTTCATGCTTTCAGGATTGTTAATTATTCTTCTGCCACTGGTTGTGGGTTATCTTATTCCGCTGCGACACAAGGCCGCACTTAAACTTATCAATAAGTTGCTAAGCTGGATTGTGTATTTGATCCTGTTTTTGATGGGCATCAGTCTCGCCTTTCTGGATAATCTCAGCGCCAATTTATTGTCAATCTTCCACTACACGACGGTCAGCGTGGTGGTGATCCTGCTCTGTAACGCAGCGGCATTATTGTGGCTGGAACGCACGCTCCCCTGGCGACATCAGCATCAACAAGAAAAATTGCCATCACGTATTGCGATGGCGCTGGAATCCCTGCGCCTGTGCGGGGTGGTGGTGATCGGTTTTGTCCTCGGCCTTAGCGGGTTGGCATTTTTACAGCATGCCACTGAAGCCAGTGAATATACGTTGATTTTCCTGCTGTTCCTGGTGGGGATCCAGTTGCGTAATAGCGGCATGACGCTCAAACAGATTGTCCTGAACCGGCGCGGTATGATCATCGCGGTCGTGGTGGTGGCAAGCTCACTCGTTGGCGGCGCGATAAACGCTCTGATCCTCGGTTTACCGCTCAAAACCGGCCTCGCCATGGCCTGCGGATTTGGCTGGTATTCGCTCTCCGGCATTTTGCTCACCGAATCCTTCGGTCCGGTGATTGGCAGCGCCACGTTCTTTAACGATCTGGCGCGAGAGTTGATCGCTATTGTGCTGATTCCGGGGCTGGTTCGTCGCAGCCGCTCAACCGCACTGGGGCTTTGCGGGGCCACCTCCATGGACTTCACCTTACCCGTACTGCAACGTTCTGGCGGGCTGGAGCTGGTTCCGGCCGCCATTGTGCACGGTTTTCTGCTCAGCTTGCTGGTTCCGCTACTGATGGCATTTTTCTCTGCCTGATACCCCTTTGGCGGTAGATCGCTGCCGCCAAACTTGCGCTAAATCAATCTCCCCTTAATTTGCATGCAAAAGCGCTTTTAAGCCTTCCCACACCAGCATAATCTTAAACATGTATTCTAAATATAACTTTAACCTTCATTAAAGGTGTGACCATGTTTTGTGTGCAATGTGAACAAACCATCCGAACTCCGGCGGGAAATGGCTGTGCGTACGCGCAGGGGATGTGCGGCAAAACCGCAGAAACCTCCGACCTGCAGGATTTGCTGATTGCCGCGTTACAAGGGCTCTCCGCCTGGGCCAGCAAAGCGCGTGAGTACGATCTGATTGACCATGAGATCGACAACTTCGCGCCACGCGCATTCTTCTCCACGCTGACCAACGTGAACTTCGACTCCACGCGCATTGTGGGTTATGCCCGCGAAGCAATTGCCAAACGTGAAGCGCTGAAAACCCTCTGCCTCTCTATTGATCCGCAGGCAAGTGTCGACAACCCGATGGCGTCCCTGCAACTGGTGAGCGACGATCTGGGCGAACTGCAACGCCAGGCCGCTGATTTCACACCGAACAAAGATAAAGCCACCATTGGCGAAAATATCCTCGGTCTGCGTCTGCTGTGCCTGTATGGTCTGAAAGGTGCTGCGGCGTATATGGAACACGCCCATGTACTGGGACAGTACGACAACGATATCTATGCGCGTTACCACAAAATTATGGCATGGCTTGGTACCTGGCCTGCTGATATGAACGCGCTGCTGGAATGTTCAATGGAAATCGGCCAGATGAACTTCAGCGTAATGCGTATTCTCGACGCGGGTGAAACCAGCATGTATGGTCACCCGACGCCAACCCAGGTGAATGTTAAAGCGGTAGCCGGTAAATGCGTACTGATTTCCGGTCATGACCTGAAAGATCTCTACAACCTGTTGCAACAAACCGAAGGTACCGGCGTTAACGTCTATACCCACGGTGAAATGCTGCCCGCCCATGGCTACCCGGAACTGCGCAAATTTAAGCATCTTGTGGGTAACTACGGCAGCGGCTGGCAGAATCAGCAGGTGGAATTTGCCCGCTTCCCTGGCCCTATCGTGATGACCTCCAACTGCATTATCGACCCGACCGTTGGCGCTTATGACGATCGTATCTGGACCCGCAGCATTGTCGGTTGGCCGGGTGTTAACCACCTGGAAGGCGACGATTTTGCCCCGGTGATCCGCCAGGCGCAGCAAATGGCCGGTTTCCCGTTCAGCGAAATCGAACACCTGATCACCGTCGGTTTTGGTCGTCAGACGCTGCTCGGCGCCGTGGATTCCCTGATCGATCTGGTCAGCCGTGAAAAACTGCGTCATGTCTTCCTGGTAGGCGGTTGTGACGGTGCACGCGGCGAACGTAGCTACTTCACCGACTTCGCCACCCAGGTGCCGGACGACTGCCTGATCCTCACGCTGGCGTGCGGTAAATACCGCTTTAACAAACTCGATTTTGGCAACATCGAAGGGCTGCCGCGTCTGATCGATGCTGGTCAGTGCAACGACGCCTACTCCGCAATTATTCTTGCAGTCACCCTGGCAGAAAAACTGGGCTGCGGCGTTAACGATTTACCGCTGTCGCTGGTGCTGTCATGGTTTGAACAGAAAGCGATTGTGATCCTGCTGACCCTGCTCTCCCTCGGCGTGACAAACATTGTCACCGGTCCAACAGCGCCGGGCTTCCTGACTCCGGATCTGCTGGCCGTGCTGAATGAGAAATTCGGTCTGCGCCAGGTGACGACCGTCGAACAGGATATGCAGCAGTTGCTGAGCGCGTAAGGAGCAGATCATGACCATGCCAACCCCTCAGTGCCCGTGGCGTATGCAGGTTCATCACATCCGGCAGGAAACGCCGGATGTCTGGACGTTGTCGCTGATGTGCCATGATTACTACCCGTACCGTGCCGGACAATACGCGCTGGTAAGTATTCGCAACAGCGCGGAAACGCTGCGTGCCTATACCCTTTCGTCCACGCCGGGCGTCAGCGAGTACATTACGCTGACCGTGCGTCGCATTGACGATGGCGCAGGCTCGCAGTGGCTAACGCGGGACGTAAAACGCGGCGATTATCTGTGGCTTTCCGCAGCGCAGGGGGAATTTACCTGCGATAACGAACCCAACGATAAGCTGTTGCTGCTGGCGGCAGGGTGCGGCGTGACGCCGATCATGTCCATGCGTCGCTGGCTGGCGAAATATCGCCCGCAGGCCGATGTGCAGGTGATCTTTAACGTTCGTTCGCCGGAAGATGTGATTTTTGCCGATGAATGGCGCGACTATCCGGTCACACTGGTGGCGGAAAATAACGCAACCGCCGGTTTTGCCGCTGGCCGTCTGAGCCGGGAACTGCTTAACGCTGTACCGGATTTGGCTGCGCGTACGGTGATGACCTGTGGCCCGGCACCGTATATGGACTGGGTAGAGAGTGAAGTGAAAGCGCTGGGTGTGACGCGTTTCTTTAAAGAGAAATTCTTTACGCCGGTAGCGGAAGCCGCCACCAGCGGGCTGAAATTCAGCAAGCTCTCGCCAATGAAAACGTTCTATGCGCCAGTGGGCAGTTCGCTTCTTGAGGCATTGGAAAGCAACAAAATGCCGGTGGTGGCCGCCTGCCGCGCTGGCGTGTGCGGTTGCTGTAAAACGCAGGTGATTTCCGGGGAGTATACCGTCAGTAGCACCATGACGCTGACGGAACAGGAGATTGCCGACGGTTACGTACTGGCCTGTTCCTGCCACCCGCAAGGGGATTTAGTGCTGGCGTAATACATTGGCAAAACAAAACGCCCTTCATCATGAAGGGCGTTTTTTTATCTTATTTCCAGGCGGGTGCCACGGAATAACGACCCGCGCCAACAAAGGCAATGACCAGCGCTGCCACAAAGAAGTAAACAATACTCTCAATCGCCCACGCGCCGGTTGAATCCAGCGTCCCGGTTTTACCGATGCCGACCAACAACCAGGCCACCACCATAGTGAACGCCAGCACCAACGCTGATGGACGGGTGAGCACGCCGAGAATAATCAAAATCGGACACAGCACTTCACCAATTAGCACGCCATAAGCGACAAATCCAGGCAGTCCCTTCGACACCAGCATACCGGCGATACCATCAATACCGCCGATTAACTTGTGCAGACCGTGGAATAACATCAAGCCGCCTACCAGCAAGCGCAGTAATAACTTGCCAAAGTCCTCATGCGAAAACATATTATTAACTGAATTTAACAATGATTTAACCATTTGAAATGATTCCTGTTTTCATCGACCTTTGTCAGAGTATTCCGAAGTGTAACAAAAATAAACCCCTGTTTTATAAAAGCGCAGACGAATCCCACTCTCTCTTCTGTTCATTGTCTAAGCTTGTAGACAAGATCACAAAAAGGAGCGGAATGATGAAACAAACAGTGGCCGCTTACATCGCCAAAACGCTTGAACAGGCAGGTGTAAAACGCATTTGGGGCGTGACCGGGGATTCCCTCAACGGGCTAAGTGACAGCCTGAACCGGATGGGCACCATCGAATGGATGCCAACCCGCCATGAAGAAGTTGCCGCCTTTGCCGCCGGAGCAGAAGCGCAACTCACGGGCAAGCTGGCGGTGTGCGCAGGATCTTGCGGGCCAGGAAACCTGCATCTGATTAACGGCCTGTTCGACTGCCACCGCAACCATGTACCCGTGCTGGCGATTGCTGCCCATATTCCTTCCAGCGAAATCGGCAGCGGTTATTTCCAGGAAACCCATCCGCAGGAGCTGTTTCGCGAGTGTAGCCACTATTGCGAACTGGTTTCCACCCCGGAACAGATTCCGCAAGTACTGGCGATTGCACTGCGTAAAGCGGTGCTGAACAAAGGCGTGTCGGTGATTGTACTGCCCGGGGATGTGGCCCTGAAACCCGCCCCGGAAACGGCGAGCAGCCACTGGTATAGCGCACCGCAGCCGATCGTGACGCCAACGATTGAGGAACTGCAAAAACTGGCGCAACTGTTGCGCTACTCCAGCAACATTGCGTTGATGTGCGGTAGCGGCTGCGCCGGTGCGCACAAAGAGTTACTGGCTTTCGCCGGTAAGCTGAATGCGCCTATTGTGCATGCCATGCGCGGCAAAGAGCATGTGGAATATGACAACCCCTACGACGTTGGCATGACCGGTTTAATCGGTTTTTCGTCTGGCTTCCACACCATGATGAATGCCGATACCCTGGTGCTTCTCGGTACGCAATTCCCCTACCGCGCCTTCTACCCGACCGATGCGAAAATCATCCAGATCGACATCAATCCCGCCAGTATCGGGGCACACAGTAAAGTGGATATGGCACTGGTGGGTGATATCAAAGCCACCCTGGCCGCGCTGCTACCGCTGCTGGAGGCGAAAACCGATCGCCGCTTCCTGGATAAAGCGCTGGAAGATTACCGCGACGCTCGTAAGGGGCTGGATGAGCTGGCAAAACCGAGCGATAAAGCCATTCACCCGCAGTACCTGGCGCAGCAAATTAGCCATTTCGCCGCCGAGGACGCCATTTTTACCTGCGATGTCGGCACGCCCACCGTGTGGGCAGCCCGCTATCTGAAAATGAACGGCAAACGGCGGCTGATTGGCTCATTCAACCACGGCTCAATGGCGAATGCGATGCCACAAGCGCTGGGTGCCAAAGCCACGCTGCCGGACCGGCAAGTGGTTGCGCTGTGCGGCGATGGCGGATTCAGCATGCTGATGGGAGATTTCCTCTCTGTGGTGCAAATGAAACTGCCGCTGAAAATTATCGTCTTTAACAACAGTGTCCTTGGTTTTGTGGCGATGGAGATGAAAGCGGGCGGTTACCTGACCGATGGCACTGACCTGCATGACACCAACTTTGCCCGTATAGCCGAGGCTTGCGGAATCACCGGTATTCGTGTGGAAAAATCTGCAGACGTGAACGACGCGCTGCAACGCGCATTCGCTATTGATGGTCCGGTATTGGTGGATGTCACGGTCGCAAAAGAGGAGCTGGCTATCCCGCCGCAAATTAAGCTGGAGCAGGCGAAAGGCTTTAGCCTGTATATGATGCGCGCTATTATTAGCGGGCGCGGTGATGAGGTTATCGAGCTGGCGAAAACCAACTGGCTCAGGTAAAACAGGAGCATAACCCATCGCAAGACAAGGAAATGCCGTGATTGATTTACGCAGTGATACCGTAACCCGCCCGGGGCGCGCCATGCTGGAGCAGATGATGGCCGCCCCGGTCGGGGACGACGTTTACGGGGACGACCCGACGGTGAACGAACTGCAACGCTATGCCGCCAGTCTCAGCGGCAAAGAAGCCGCGCTGTTCCTGCCAACCGGCACGCAAGCCAACCTGGTCGCCCTGCTCAGCCACTGCGAACGCGGCGAAGAGTATATCGTCGGTCAGGGCGCGCATAATTATCTCTACGAAGCGGGCGGCGCAGCCGTGCTGGGCAGTATTCAGCCGCAGCCGATTGACGCCGCGGCTGACGGCACACTGCCGCTGGACAAAGTCGCCGCCAAAATCAAAGCGGATGACATTCATTTCGCCCGCAGCAAATTACTCAGTCTGGAAAACACCCACAACGGGAAAGTACTGCCGCGCGACTACCTGAAACAGGCGTGGGAATTTACCCGCGAGCGCAGGCTGGCACTGCATGTTGACGGCGCGCGCATCTTTAATGCACTGGTGGAGTATGGCTGCGAACTCAACGAGATCGCGCAATATTGCGACTCGTTCACCATTTGCCTGTCAAAAGGCCTCGGCGCGCCGGTTGGCTCGCTGCTGATCGGCGACCGGGCCTATATTGCCCGCGCCAACCGCTGGCGCAAAATGACCGGCGGCGGCATGCGTCAGGCCGGTATTCTGGCGGCGGCGGGTCTGTATGCGTTGCAGAACAATGTCGCACGTCTGAAAGAGGATCATGACAATGCCGCCTGGCTTGCAGCCCAACTGCGCGATATTGGCGCCGATGTGATACGCCACGATACCAATATGCTGTTTGTCCGCGTCGGTGAGGCGCAAGCCACCGCGCTGGGGGCGTTCATGCGCGATCGCGATGTCCTGATTAACGCCTCTGCGGTGGTGCGTCTGGTCACCCATCTTGATGTTAATCGTCAACAACTGACGGACGTTGTTCATCACTGGCAGGCTTTTTTACAACGCTAAGGAGCAGGATGTGGCGCAGCGGATCCTGGTGCTCGGGGCCAGTGGCTATATTGGACAACGGCTGGTCACCGCACTCAGCCAGCAAGGCCATCAGGTGAAAGCCGCTGCGCGGCGGTTACCCCGACTGCAAAAGCAGGGGCTGCCGGGGGTGAGTTTCCACACCGTCGATTTGTACTGGCCGCAGGATCTCCCCGCCCTCTTGCAGAATGTTGATACGCTCTACTACCTGGTGCACAGCATGGGCGAGCGCGGTGATTTCGTGGCCCATGAGCGGCAAATTGCGCTCAATGTGCGTGACGCCTTGCGGGAAACGCCGGTTAAGCAAGTGATCTTCCTCAGCTCACTGCAAGCCAGAGAAACAACCGATTCCGACCACCTGCTGGCGCGACAATGTACCGGCGATCTGCTACGCACGGCGGGCGTACCGGTGACGGAACTACGCGCCGGGATTATCGTTGGCGCGGGTTCTGCGGCGTTTGAAGTGATGCGCGATATGGTCTTTAACCTGCCGGTACTGACGCCGCCGCGCTGGGTTCGCTCACGCACCACGCCGATCGCGCTGGAAAATTTAATGCACTATCTGCTGGCGTTGCTGGAGCATCCTGCTGACGAGCACCGCGTGTTTGAAGCCGCCGGGCCCGAGGTACTCAGTTACCAGCAGCAGTTCGCTCACTTTATGGCCGTCAGCGGCGTGCACCGCCCGCTGATCCCGGTGCCGTTGCCGACGAGGTTCATTTCAGTCTGGTTCTTACATCTGATCACCTCTGTACCACCGACGATTGCCAGCGCGCTGATTCAGGGCTTAAAGCACGACTTGTTGGCGGACGATAGCGCATTACGTCGCCTGATCCCACAAACGCTCATCCCGTTTGACGACGCCGTACGGCACACGTTGCAGGAAGAAGAAAAACTGGTGAACTCCAGCGACTGGGGCTACGACCCGCAGGCATTTTCCCGCTGGCGTCCGCAATATGGTTATTACCCAAAGCAGGCGGGTTTTACGGTGAAAACCTCCGCCAGCCTGGGCGCTCTCTGGGAAGTGGTCAACCGTATTGGCGGTAAAGAGCGCTACTTCTTTGGCAATCTGCTGTGGCAAACCCGCGCCGCGCTGGATCATCTGATCGGTCATAAACTGCCGCGAGGTCGCCCTGAACGGGCAATGTTGCAAACAGGCGATGCAGTGGATAGCTGGAAGGTGATCATCGTGGAGCCGGAAGAACAGCTTACCTTGCTGTTTGGTATGAAAGCGCCGGGCCTTGGGCGGCTCAGTTTTACGCTGACCGATAATGGCGATCACCGTCTGCTGGATGTGCGCGCCTGGTGGCATCCGCACGGCATGCCGGGCTTGTGTTACTGGTTGTTAATGTTCCCGGCGCACTTGTTCATTTTTCGTGGCATGGCGCAAAAAATTGCCCGGCTGGCAGAACAAAATAGAGAAAAAGTCTGACCTTGACCGTTTTTCTTTCATCAATCCCATTGCATAGCGGCGTAATTCACGGAAGAATGCGCGCGGTGAAAGCTATTCAAAACAGTGGATTGATATGAAGGTTCTGGTCACGGGCGCAACCAGCGGTTTAGGCCGAAACGCGGTCGAATATCTGCGGCAAAAAGGCATCGCTGTCCGGGCGACAGGCCGCAATGAAGCCATGGGCAAATTGCTCAGTAAAATGGGCGCAGAATTTGTGCATGCGGATTTGACCGAGCTGGTCTCCTCGCAAGCCAAAGTAATGCTGGCGGATATTGACACGCTGTGGCACTGCTCCAGCTTCACTTCGCCGTGGGGCACCCAGGAAGCCTTCGATTTAGCCAACGTACGCGCAACCCGACGTCTGGGTGAGTGGGCGGTGGCCTGGGGCGTGCGCAACTTTGTGCATATCTCCTCTCCTTCACTCTATTTTGATTACCATCATCACCGGGATATCGATGAAACATTCCGCCCGGCTCGCTTTGCGAACGAATTCGCACGCAGTAAAGCCGCCGGAGAGCAGGTTATCGATTTGCTGGCGCAGGCCAACCCCAACACACGTTTTACCATTCTGCGCCCGCAGAGCCTGTTTGGGCCGCACGATAAAGTATTTATCCCGCGTCTGGCGCAGATGATGCACCACTATCGCAGCGTGTTACTGCCGCGCGGCGGCGATGCGCTGGTGGACATGACCTATTACGAAAACGCCGTACATGCGATGTGGCTGGCCAGCCAGCCAGGTTGCGATACGCTGCCATCGGGCCGCGCCTACAACATCACCAATGGCGAGCCACGCTCGTTGCGCAGCATCGTGCAGAAACTGATCGATGAGCTGAATATTCACTGTCGTATCCGCTCAGTGCCCTACGCCATGCTCGACATGGTGGCGCGCAGTATGGAGCGTTTTGGCGATAAACGCGCAAAAGAGCCGGCGTTTACCCACTATGGCGTGTCGAAACTGAATTTTGATTTCACACTGGATATCTCCCGCGCGCAGCAGGAGCTGGGGTATACGCCGATTGTGACGCTGGATGAAGGCATCGAACGCACGGCGTACTGGTTAAAAGATCACGGGAAACTGCACCACTGATATCCTCAGAACGGTGCAGATTTAACCTCTGAAACACGTTTCCCGGTTTTATCGATATAAAACCACTCGCCCCCAACCAGCGCGACATGTTCACCATCACGCTGCGTTTTGCAGCCGTTACATACCAGCGCTTTCCCTTCTTTGAACTGCCCGGCGTAATCGAACTGCGGCGCGATGCGATTGCGGAATGCATAGTCCCAGAAACCTATTTTTCCGTTTTGCCGTGAGCGCACCAGGCCTTCCACATACCAGTCCGGACCATTATCAAAATGGATAACCGACAAGTAACTGTCCGGCGCATGCACATAGTAATCACCGTCCTGCAAGCCGGCATCACGGGCATATTCATACACCCCCACCCACAAGGTACCCTCTACGTCCCGGCTTTTGGTAAATAATTCAGGCAGGAAGAATAACTTGCCCTCCTTCACTTCCATGCATTTTTTTAACTGCTCTACATTGTCTGTTTTTTTATCCCAGTATGAGCAGCCATACACGGGCTTTAACGCGGCGTGGGCAGCAGAAGCCACCATCAGCAGCACACCTGCAATGATGCGAAACACCATGTCCAAAGACCTCGTCATAAAAATTCTGCGACGGTTAACCCGCCTGACCATATTTTTCCAGTAACGCCTCGGCGATTGCCAGGCTACCGGCATCGGCAACCCCGTTCCACAATTCGGGGCGGAAATGCATCTGAAACGCCATGATCACTCTTTTTTGTTGTGCGGGCGTCATCTGTGGTTTGACGTCATACCCATAGCGCGCCAGTAAATCAAGCAATGACGCAGTATCTACAGCTTCATACGGTGAACGGCCATTGAGATAAAATGCCACCCTGCTGGCATCCGGCCAGGCGCCAATCCCCTTAGCGGCAAGAGCCCGCCACGGAAACAGCGGGCCGGGGTCATCTTTGCGCTGTGGAGCGATATCCGCATGCGCCACGACATTTTGCGGTGCAATGTCGTACCGTTTGATAATATCTTTTACCAGCGGAATCAACGCATTAATTTGCGCTGGCGCAAAAGGTGTAAATTGTTTTCCCTGCGCTGTGTTTTGCCAGCCCCGGTTTTCCAGCTCAATGCCGATCGAGGTATCATTAATGCGCGTTGCGCCGCGCCAGAAGCTGACACCCGCGTGCCAGGCCAGATCCGTTTCCGGCACTAGTTGCCAGATGCGTGGTTTGCCGCCGTGCATCGGCGGGTTTGCAGGGATCAAATAGTGTGAACTCACCTGTTTATCGGTTAACGTCGCCAACGACACATCGAAATCATCCGCCGTGTAGTGGATCACCAGCACTTTTACCCGCGGGTACGCCGCCTGTGCCTGACGCCGGGTATCTAACTGATAACCGTCTTTATCAATAATGCCTTTTTCACTGACGCAACCCACAAGCAGCAGCGCCAGTAGCAATAGCCAACGTCTGTTCATTAGCGTGTCTTAACCGCCGTACCGCTGACGCTGACCATCAGCATACTGCCATCCTTACCGACGGTTTCATAATCGATATCAATACCCACGACCGCGTTCGCCCCCAGCGCTTTTGCCTGCTCACCCAGTTCGTGAAAAGCGATTTCTCGCGCTTTACGCAGCTCTTTTTCGTACGAACCGGCACGCCCGCCAACAATGTCGCGGATCCCGGCGAAGAAATCGCGAAAAATATTCGCCCCGAGAATGGCTTCGCCGGTCACCACACCGCAATACTCAACAATCGGCTGCCCTTCCAATGTCGGCGTTGTAGAAAATTGCATCGGTTTCTCCTTTTAGCGTTCAATGCGTTACCTCCCACATTATCAGATCAATACACTATTCTTGAAAGGTCGTGACATCTGAAGAGAAATAAGGAAATCATCATGCGCTACTCAGTTTTGACTCTTGTTATGCCCTGCGCGCTGCTGCTCAGCGCTTGCACCACCGTCACACCTGCATTTAAGGATATCGGCGCACGCAGCGGCCCGTGTGTGGAAGGCGGACCGGACAGCGTGGCGCAGCAATTTTACGACTATCGTATTGCCCACCCCAACAGCAACCTTGAGGCCCTGCGTCCTTATTTGAGCGATAGCCTGGCAAAAGCGTTAACCGATGCCAGCCGCGATTCACATCGCGCTACGCTGCTGAAAGCCGATCCCTTCTCCAGCAGTGCCGCGGCGCCGTCAGATGCGGATGTCGCCAGCGCTTCCACCATTCCCAATACTGATGCACGGAATATTCCCCTGCGTGTGAAACTGAGTCAGGGAAGCCAGAGCTGGCAGGATGAAGTGCTGATGATCCGTGAGGGGCAATGCTGGGCGGTAGACGACGTGCGTTATCTTGGTGCGGCAGTGCATGCACCATCCGGTACGCTGCGCCAGTCGTTGGCACACCCGTAACGGTTTCGGTAATGAATAATTAATCCCCGTAAATTGTCTGGCATTCCGCGGTGAATGCCGACATTTATGCCTGGTTCCCTCCCGCTCCGGTATTTTGTGCTAACTTTATGTAAGAACCTGGTTTATTTTTAAGTTTTAACGCACAAATATTGCATAACTATTCTGTCAACGTTACTATTTGCGGCCTCAATTGCTATCAGACTGCTTCGATGAGTATTAAATTAAACAGCATCAATTGCTTTTATGGCGCACACCAGGCGCTGTTCGATATCACACTGGATTGCCCACAGGGCGAAACCCTTGTGCTGCTCGGCCCAAGCGGTGCGGGTAAAAGTTCGCTGTTGCGCGTACTCAACCTGCTGGAAATGCCGCGTTCCGGTCAGTTAAGCATTGCCGGCAATCATTTCGATTTTGCTACTACCCCGTCTGATAAAGCGATTCGCGAGTTGCGCCAGAACGTGGGCATGGTGTTCCAGCAATACAATCTTTGGCCGCACCTGAGCGTGCTGCAAAACCTGATTGAAGCGCCATGCCGCGTGCTCGGTTTGAGTAAAGATCAGGCGCTGGCCCGCGCAGAGAAACTCCTTGAGCGTTTACGTCTTAAACCCTATAGCGATCGCTATCCGCTGCATTTGTCCGGCGGTCAGCAACAGCGCGTCGCTATTGCCCGTGCGCTGATGATGGAGCCGCAGGTGCTGCTGTTTGATGAACCGACTGCCGCACTGGATCCGGAGATCACCGCACAGATCGTCAGCATCATTCATGAACTGGCGGAAACCGGCATTACGCAGGTGATTGTGACCCATGAAGTCGAAGTGGCGCGCAAAACAGCCAGCCGCGTGGTGTATATGGAAAACGGTCACATTGTTGAGCAAGGGGATGCGGGCTGCTTTGCCGCGCCGCAGACCGACGCGTTTAAATACTACCTATCTCACTGAAGACTCGGGAATAATGACAATGAAAAAAGTACTGATTGCCGCGCTACTTGCAAGTGTCAGCCTTAGCGCTACTGCAGCCCAGACTATCCGTTTCGCCACTGAAGCGAGCTACCCTCCGTTTGAATCCACCGATGCCAACAACAAAATCGTCGGCTTTGATGTGGATCTGGCCAATGCGCTCTGTAAAGAGATCGACGCCACCTGTACCTTTACTAATCAGGCATTTGACAGCCTGATCCCCAGCCTGAAATTCCGCCGCTTCGATGCGGTAATGGCGGGCATGGATATCACGCCAGAGCGTGAAAAACAGGTGCTGTTCACCACGCCTTACTATGACAACTCCGCGTTGTTTGTCGGTCAGCAGGGTAAATTCACCAGCATCGACCAGCTGAAAGGCAAACGTGTTGGTGTGCAAAACGGCACCACGCACCAGAAATTCATCAACGACAAACACCCGGAAATCACCACCGTTCCGTACGACAGCTACCAGAACGCGCGTCTGGATCTGCAAAATGGCCGCATCGACGCGGTATTCGGCGACACCGCGGTGGTGACCGAATGGCTGAAAGCCGATGCTAAACTGGCGGCTGTCGGCGATAAAGTCACTGATAAAGAGTACTTCGGCACCGGTCTGGGTATCGCTGTTCGTCAGGGCAACACTGAGCTGCAGCAGAAATTCAACACTGCGCTGGAAAAAGTGAAGAAAGATGGGACATACCAGACCATCTATAACAAATGGTTCCAGAAGTAATACTTAATGAACGAAATGTTTCCATTAGCAAGCGCCGCCGGGATGACCGTCGGCCTTGCCGTTTGCGCACTGATCATTGGCCTGGTCCTGGCAATGATCTTTGCGGTATGGGAGTCCGTTAAGTGGCGCCCTATTGCCTGGATCGGCACTGCATGGGTCACCGTTTTGCGTGGGCTGCCGGAAATCCTGGTGGTTCTGTTTATCTATTTCGGATCGTCACAGCTGCTGTTACTGCTCTCTGATGGGTTTTCCATCAACCTGGGCGTGGTGCAGATCCCGGTGCAGTTCCAGATTGAAAACTTCGATGTCAGCCCGTTCCTGTGCGGTGTGATTGCGCTCTCTTTACTCTATGCGGCTTACGCCTCACAAACTCTGCGTGGCGCGTTGAAGGCCGTTCCGGATGGTCAACGAGAATCCGGCCAGGCGCTGGGCTTGTCGAAAGCGGCGATTTTCTTCCGCCTGGTAATGCCGCAAATGTGGCGTCATGCGCTACCGGGTTTGGGCAATCAGTGGCTGGTACTGTTAAAAGATACCGCGCTGGTGTCATTGATCAGCGTGAATGACCTGATGCTGCAAACCAAAAGCATTGCCACTCGTACTCAGGAGCCGTTTACCTGGTACATTGTGGCGGCGGCGATTTACCTGGTGATCACCCTGCTCAGCCAGTGGATCCTCAAACGCATTGACCTGCGCGCAACGCGTTTTGAACGGAGACCAAACTGATGCTGGACTTTTTACCCGAGCTGCTCAAAGGCCTGCATACCAGCCTGACGCTGACTGTTGCCTCGCTGATTGTGGCACTCATTTTGTCGCTGCTGTTTACCATTGTGCTGACGCTGAAAACGCCGGTGCTGACGCAAATCGTGCGCGCGTATATTACGCTGTTTACCGGTACGCCGCTGCTGGTGCAAATCTTCCTGATTTACTACGGGCCGGGTCAGTTCCCGACGTTGCAGGAATACCCGTTTATCTGGCATCTGCTGTCGCAGCCGTGGCTTTGTGCGCTGCTGGCACTGTCGTTGAACAGCGCAGCCTACACTACGCAACTCTTTTACGGGGCAATTCGCGCAATCCCGGATGGTCAGTGGCAGTCCTGCCATGCGCTGGGGATGAGCAAGAAAGACACGCTGGCAATTTTGCTGCCGTATGCGTTTAAACGTGCGCTTTCGTCTTACTCAAACGAAGTGGTACTGGTGTTCAAGAGCACCTCGCTGGCGTACACCATCACGCTGATGGAAGTGATGGGCCATGGGCAGTTGCTGTATGGCCGTACTTACGATGTGATGGTATTTGGTGCGGCCGGGCTGATTTATCTGGTGGTTAACGGCTTGTTGACCCTGATGATGCGCCTGATTGAACGTAAAGCGCTGGCTTTTGAACGTCGCAACTGATTGCATAAATAATAAACACAAGGCGGGTAACCTGTTTATTACCCGCCTTTTTTATTTTCACGATAAAAATATTTAAGCATTTTTATTGCATACAAATTCAATTAGTGGCATGGTTAGCTCCATGCCTCAGACACGGCAACAACAATAAGATTGACAGACAGGAGTTCCATAATGAAAAAACTGATGCTGGCCGCCCTTCTCGCGACTTTCGCCGCAGGTGCCTCTGCTGCTGACAAAATTAACTTCGGCGTTTCCGCCACCTATCCGCCGTTCGAATCTCTGGATGCGAATAACAAGATCGTCGGTTTTGACATCGACCTGGCCAATGCCCTGTGCAAACAAATGCAGGCGGATTGCACATTTACCAACCACGCTTTCGATAGCCTGATCCCGGCGCTGAAGTTTAAAAAATATGACGCCGTGATCTCCGGTATGGATATTACGCCTGAGCGTAGCAAGCAGGTCTCGTTTACCGAACCGTACTACGCCAACTCTGCGGTGGTGATTGCGAAGAAAGATGCGTTCAAATCCTTTGACGATCTGAAAGGCAAACGTATCGGCATGGAAAATGGCACCACGCACCAGAAATATCTGCAGGATAAACACCCGGAAGTGAAAACCGTCGCTTACGACAGCTATCAGAATGCAATTATCGACCTGAAAAACGGTCGTCTGGATGGCGTGTTTGGTGATACAGCAGTGGTGAATGAGTGGCTGAAAACGAACCCACAACTGGGTGTCGCCACACCGAAAGTGACCGATGCGCAATACTTTGGTACTGGCCTCGGTATCGCAGTGCGCCCGGATAACCAGGCGCTGCTGGAAAAACTGAATGCCGCACTGAAAGCGATTAAAGCCGACGGCACCTATCAGAAAATCAGCGATCAGTGGTTCCCGCAGTAATCGTTGCAACGCCCGGTGGTGCTGCGTTTACCAGGCACAGAAAAGAAAAAAGTCGCTTACGCGACTTTTTTTGTTCCTGCTTCACGCCGGGCGATAAATTCAGCGGCGGGTTCAATGCGGCTCAGCTCTTCCTGCACCCGCGTATCATTCTCTACATCCCATAAATCCACCGCAGCCTGGAGATTAATCCAGAAGTCAACAGACGTATCAAAGACTCTGGCAAGACGAAACGCCATGTCCGTCGTCAGGCGACGATTGTTGTTAACCAGTGCACTCACAGAATTACGATGTACATGCAGCATCTCAGCCAGCTCGTTAATCCTGAGATCCAGCGGCTCCAGATATTCGTACAGCAGAATGTCCCCCACTGTGGTTGGTTTTCGGCTGGCCGGTTTCATGTTAACTCCTCAACATAATGGCTTAATAAATGTGCGGATCCAGATACAGATCTTCCGCTTTTCCGTTAACCCATTTGAAAATCAAACGATATTGCTTATTCACTCTTATTGAGGAATAACCATGCAATTTGCCCGACAACTCTTCATAACGGTTGCCGGGGGGCGAGCGCAAATCGCGATGAGATGTCGCTGCATTAATGATGTCCAGTTTTCGGGACAACACGGTATGAATGTCCACCGGAATTTTACGATGCTGCGCCGTGTGGTGGAAAAATGCCTCAAGCCATGGATCCCGAAAACAGGCAATACTTATTTTCTTTGGCATTGCATTGCAGCCTCCTTGCCGCGTTTATGCCAACGATAGTAGTGCACTGTCACACAGTGCACAAGTGCATTTATTGTTTAACCAGCAGCGTCAGCACTTCGTAATGCGCGGTGTGCGGGAACATATCAAACAGTTGCACACGTTCAATGCGGTAGCCAGGCAACAGGCGGATATCTTTCGCCATGGTGCTGGCATTACAGCTGGAATAGATAATGTAAGGTGGTGCCATCCGGCTAAGATAATCACACAGCGCTACGCCAATCCCCCGTCGCGGCGGGTTAACCAGCACCAGATCCGGCACATCACCCTGCCCAGTGGCAAACTGCGTGGAATCCAGTGCCTGAAAATGCAGGTTTTGCAGCCCTAAGACTTGCGCGGACTGTGTCGCGCAGGCTATCGCCTCTGGTGCAATTTCGATCCCGGTCAGGCGCATGTCGGGCGTTGCACAGTGCAGACCAAAACCGCCGACGCCGCAGAACAGATCCCACATATGCGCCACTGGCAACGCCCGTACCCAATCCCGTGCGGTCGCATAAAGGCTACTGGCGACCGTCGGGTTGGTCTGAAAGAAACTCTGCGGGCGGATCCACAACGGTACACCATTAAAATTTTCCGCCAGTGCCTGTTGTTCAGTGAGGAAAAACTCCGTCTCCCCTTCCATGATGGCCATGTGTACCGGCTGAATATTGGCGGAGACCACCCTGAGTTGCGGTAACTGCGCCAGCAATTCAGGCAGCGCTGCACGCAGTTGCGCGAGCTTCGCTTCCGAGCGCAAGACAAAACGCAGCATCATACCGCCATCCAGCTGGCTTTCGGTGATCAGCAAATACTTCAACTCGCCGCGTTTGCGCGCCACATTGTACGGCGTTAACCCTGCACGGGCGATAAAGGGTTTCAGCGCAGCGAAAACCGATAAAAACGAGGCAGGATAGAGCGGGCAAGCGGTCAGATCTTCCGGCGTGCCGTCACGGTGCAACATACCGAGCAACGGTTTTTCTACACTCCCGCTTACCACCATTTTAGCTTTATTGCGAAACCCCTGCTCCGGGCCGCTGACTGGCGAGTCCCAACTCGCCACGGGCAACCCCTCCAGTAAATGCCGGAGATCGTCCATTTTGGCGGTGAGTTGCGTTGCCAGCGGTTGTTCGATCCACTGACAGGATCGACAACGCCCGGCGTCGTAGAGAGCGCACTGCATAGTAAAGCCTTTCTTTTTGCGGGGCCGGGATTGTACCACCGTTATTGCAGGCGGAAAAAGCGTCGGCTTGGCGTGGGGACAAACAGCAGAAACAACACCAGAAAATCAGGCAGTTTTTGCATCATCAGCGAGCGGAAAATCTCCCGGCGCGACTCCCCGGCAATGCTGAAAAGTTCGGGATAACCGTAACCCAGCGAGGCCGCCCATAAATAGCCGGTCGCGATGATTTGCGTGCCGAGATAGAGCCAGCGCGCCCAGTTGCGCCCTTTCACCACGGAAAAGGCGCAGAGGATTTCGATAAACACCAGCACCAGACTGCCAAGAAAAATCAGTGTCAGGCTCCAGGTCTGCGCACTGCGCTGCACAAAATCCAGCATCCCACGCACCCCAAGCACATTTATCACCATTAGCACATCAACGCAGCGAATGAGAATAATGGCGATCGCCGCCACCTGCACCAACGCAGGCACATTCAATTTCGCATGATGTGTGCTCTTCTTGAAAAATCCCAATTCGCTGTTTTCCCTGTGAAAAAATGCCGCGACAGGCGCGGCATCAGCAACACAATTTCCCGATTCTAATGAGTTCAGCTTTGTCTTGCACGCTGGATGTCACGGATACGCTGTTTTTCCGCCCGGGCCATTAAATACCAGGCGATAAAACCAACAATGCCTACCACACCGAGGATCAGCGTCGCCAGCGCGTTGATTTCAGGATTTACGCCCATACGCACGCTGGAGAACACCAGCATTGGCAGCGTGGTTGCCCCCGGCCCGGAAACAAAGCTGGCAATCACCAGATCATCCAGCGACAGGGTAAACGCCAGCAGCCAACCGGAGACAATCGCTGGCATGATCATCGGCAGCGTGATGACGAAGAAGACTTTCAGTGGCGTGGCGCCTAAATCCATAGCCGCTTCTTCAATGGAGCGATCCAGTTCACGCAGACGCGAGGAGATCACCACCGCCACATAGGCAGTACAGAAGGTGACATGCGCCAGCCAGATGGTCAGCATACCGCGGTCCGCAGGCCAGCCAATGGCATGGCCCAGCGCAACAAACAGCAGCAGCAACGACAAACCAGTGATCACATCCGGCATCACCAACGGCGCGGTGATCATAAACGCAAAGCCGTTTGAACCCCGGAAGCGCCCAAAACGCACCATCACCACAGCGGCAATGGTACCAAGGATAGCGGCCATCGTCGCCGCACAGGCCGCAATAGTCAGGCTTAGCCCCACCGCGCTCATCATGGCATCATCATGGAACAGCTCACCATACCAGCGGGTTGACCAGCCCGCCCATACCGTCACCAGCTTCGAGCTGTTAAATGAATAGATGACCAGCATCAGCATCGGCGCATAGAGAAACGTAAACCCAAGCACGAGGATCAGAATGCGCCAGGGAGAGCGCACTACCGGTAAGTTGTTCATGCGTTGTCCCCCGCCTGTTTCTGCTGATGTTTGTGGAACCACATGATCGGCACAATCAACAGCAGCAGCATGATCACCGCCACCGCCGAGGCTACCGGCCAGTCACGGTTATTAAAGAACTCCTGCCACAATACGCGGCCAATCATGATGCTGTCAGGCCCGCCGAGCAATTCCGGGATCACGAACTCACCTACCGCCGGAATAAACACCAGCATCGACCCGGCGATAATCCCGCCTTTGGTGAGCGGCACGATCACGCTGAAGAAGGTTTTCAGCGGACGCGCGCCCAAATCCAGCGAAGCTTCCACCAGTGAGTAGTCGATACGCGTCAGCGCGGTATAAATCGGCAGCACCATAAACGGCAGGTAGGCATAGACAATCCCGATATAGACCGCGAGGTTGGTATGCAGAATAGTCAGTGGCTGATCGATAACCCCGAGCCACATCAGGAAGTTATTCAGCACGCCATTACTTTTCAGGATCCCCATCCATGCATAAACACGGATCAGGAACGAGGTCCACGACGGCAGGATCACCAGCAGCAGCAATATGTTACGCGTGGAGGGTTTACTGTGCGCCACCGCCCAGGCCAACGGATAGCCGAGTAGCAGACAGCAAATCGTTGAGATCGCGGCAACCTGAAGCGACTGAAGATATGCTTCAACGTAAAGCGGATCATCTGTCAATTGCAGGAAGTTACCCAGATTCAGCGTAAGGGTTAACTGCCCGTCCGCCCATTCAATCAGATCGGTGTAGGGCGGGATCTGCCTTGCCATCTCAGCAAGACTGATTTTGAAGACAATCAAAAACGGCAGCAGAAACAGCAGAATCAACCAGATATAAGGCAGCGCAATGACCAGTTTGCGCCCGTGGCGCATCTGCATGCGCGCCAGCCACAGTGTAAAACCGCCCGGTTTTTCGACGCGGGTCGGCGGCTCCAGTGTACTCATCATCGCTCCTTAAACCGTCAGAACCACACAACTATCGGCGTCCCAGCAGAGACGAACTTCATCTCCCCAGGTTGGCGCGCCTTTACGGTAGCGATGCGCGTTCTGCAACTGGGCGCTGATCATCTGCCCGCTTTGCAAACGCACGTGATAAATCGACAGATCGCCGAGATAGGCAATGTGCACCACTTCGCCCACCGCAAAGTTGTAGCCATCGGCTGGCGGATCTTCGCAGAGCATGATTTTTTCCGGACGTAGCGCCACATACACCGGCACGTTATCCACCACCGAGGCGTCCGGATCGACTTTCAGCGGATGCATTAGCCCCGGCGAGTCAATCACCAGTCCATCTTCCTGGCGATCTTTCAGCAACCCTTCGAAGACGTTCACCGAACCGATAAATTCGGCGCTATAACGGGTGGTCGGGTGCTCGTAAATCTCTTCCGGCTCGCCAATCTGCACGAACTTGCCGCGATTCATGATGGCGATACGCCCGGCCATGGTCATCGCCTCTTCCTGGTCATGGGTCACCATCACGCAGGTCACGCCGACGCGCTCAAGGATATCCACCACTTCCAGTTGCATACGGTCGCGCAGCTTTTTATCCAGCGCCCCCATCGGTTCATCCAGCAGCAGCAATTTGGGGCGCTTCGCCAGACTACGGGCCAGCGCCACACGCTGACGCTGGCCGCCGGAAAGCTGATGCGGCTTACGTTTGGCAAACTCGCTCATGTGCACCAGGCTCAGCATCTCAGCCACCCGGCTGGCGATTTCAGCCTTCGGCAGCTTGTCCTGTTTGAGGCCAAAAGCGATGTTCTGCTCCACCGTCATATGCGGGAATAACGCATAGGACTGAAACATCATATTAATGGGGCGCAGATACGGCGGCACGTGCGCCAGATCGACGCCATCGAGCATAATTTGCCCCTGAGTGGGCTGTTCAAAACCAGCGAGCATACGCAGCAACGTCGACTTGCCGCAGCCGGACGCGCCGAGCAGGGCAAAAATCTCGCCTTTATAAATGGTCAGGCTGACATCATCAACGGCGTGCTGGCCATCGAAGGATTTGGTCAGATTGCGGATTTCCAGCAGCGGCGTCAGATCCTTGCGGCTCTTCGCCTGTGGGCGGGGGATAGCGTCATTCACTCAAGTGCTCTCCGGCAAAAACATCAACCCGTTTCAACAGGTTGTCGTACAAATGACTGGACAGAGGCCAAACGCCTCTGTCCATTTGTGGGGCAGTTGCACCGCCCCGGTGCAGCATTTCACTCGTCAGGTGACTGAATTATTTGCCACTTTTCACTTTCGTCCATGCGCGGGTTCTTACGCGGTCGATTTTCGGATCCTGGACTTTCAGCGTAAACAGTTTGGCGAACACATCCGGCGGCGGGAAGATAGCCGGGTTGTTACGCACTTCCGGGCTGATCAATGGCACGGACGCTTTGTTACCGTTCGCGTAGAAGACATGATCGCTGACATGGGCGATCACATCCGGGCGCATCAGGTAGTTGAGGAACTGGTAAGCCTCATCTTTATTTTTCGCATCCGCCGGCATGGCGAAGACGTCAAAGAACGCCAGCGCGCCCTCTTTCGGAATAGTGTAAGTCACATTCACGCCGTTCTTCGCTTCTTTTGCACGATTAGCCGCCTGCCACACATCCCCTGCCCAGCCGATAGCCACACAGATGTCGCCGTTCGCCAGATCGTTGATGTACTGGGAAGAGTGGAAGTAACGAATATTCGGGCGCAGTTTCAACAACAGCTCGGTTGCCGGGCCGGTGTAATCGTCAGCTTTGCTGCTGTTCGGATCTTTGCCAAGGTAGTTCAGCACGGTGGCGAAGATCTCTTCCGGGGCATCGAGGAAAGAGACACCGCAGCTTTTCAGTTTTTCCAGGTTCTCCGGTTTCAGCACCAGATCCCAGCTATCCAGCGGCACATCTTTGCCCAGTGCAGCTTTGACTTTATCCACGTTGTAGCCGATACCGGTGGTGGCCCACAGGTATGGAATAGCGTATTTATTATCCGGATCGTGTTTAGCGACCATTTTCAGGATATCCGGATCGAGATTTTTCCAGTTCGGCAGTTTGCTCTTATCCAGCGGCTGGAACACACCCGCTGCAAGCTGACGTTCGAGGAAACTGGCAGAAGGCACGACCAGGTCGAAGCCAGTGCTGCCCGCCATCAGTTTGCCTTCCAGCACTTCGTTGGAGTCAAACACGTCGTAAACGACTTTAATGCCGGTTTCTTTTTCAAAATTCGCGACGGTGTCCGGCGCAATATAATCAGACCAGTTATAAACATGCAGCGTCTTTTGCTCGGCTGCGAGCGTGCTGGCAGAGACAGCCATCAACGCACCCGCAACAAGACCCGATACCCATTTTTTGCTCAAGGCGGTCATATCTCATTCCTTCTGGAAAGTCCGTTAACATACGAACTAAGTGTACGCATTTAAGATATGCAAGAATCATGCATATTTTGTCACTCTGCACAGCCTCGGAGGAGAATACTCTTCCGGCAGACACCGCATGCTGTTTTAAGCACCGCAAGAATAACTGTAGCCAGGGTTTGAGGCTATAGGTCAGATTAAAAAACGCCTTTTATCAATTTTTTATGCAGGATCTGTCTATGTGATAAGCCGGAACGGGAGGAATAGCGGTGAAAAATTCTTTATGAAAAGGTTAATTGCAGAATAAAAACATTTATTATGCAGCCGCTCTGGCAGCGACTGCGCTAATGTCACGGCGAGTCAGTGAAGAAAATTGTGCGACTCTTCAACAACAGTCACATCTTCTTCGCCTGGTGAGAACAGCAGCTGGTGTGCGTTAGCTTCCATGATCACCATCGAAATCTGCTCTTCGCTCTGGCGCACAAACCAGGCAAACTGTTCAAAGGTGACACCCGGTCCGACGCTCAATGACTGGCACACCACCAGCTTGGGCAGGTTATCGTCCTGAATATCCAGGAAGGCTTTTACCGTGAGGGAACTGGCATTGATGGCGGAGAGATCCGCAGAGAGCGCCAGCAAAGCAGAAGGCTTAACCTCAGCCATGGCGGTGAACAGCAGGATGTCATTAACCAGATCGACTTTCGCATCGAATACGCCGTCAAAATTTTGCATATGCGGCAGATGCAGTGCCTGGCAGTTATCACACTCAAAAAAGGTGATGCCCAGCTCGTCGAGCCAGTGACGAAGCGTGTCCAGACCAGGGACGACGAGTGAATCCATATGTGCAGTGCTCTCTTACTGTAAAAAATTGCCCATAGCTTACGCAAAAAGTGCTGAACGTACCATTGATAGCGCAGAAAAATCGCCTCAGCCGCCCGTTTTCAGGCAAAAACCGGGGGTTGCCTGCCGTTCAATCCACTGGATCATACGCCCGGCGATATCAATACCCGTCGCTTTTTCGATACCTTCAAGGCCTGGCGACGCATTCACTTCCATTACCAGCGGGCCACGGTTGGCGCGCAAAATATCGACGCCCGCCACATCCAGCCCAAGAGTTTGCGCCGCTGCCAGTGCAATCTCACGCTCACGCGGCGTGATATTTGCAACCGTCGCAACCCCGCCACGATGCAGGTTTGAGCGGAAATCGCCCTCTTTCGCCCGGCGTTCAATCGCGGCCACCACCTCATTGCCCACCACCAGGCAGCGGACATCGCAACCTTTCGCTTCCTGAATGTACTCCTGCACAAGGATGTGCGCATTAAGCCCACGAAAAGCATCGATCACGCTTTCCGCTGCCTGGCGGGTTTCCGCCAGCACCACACCAATACCCTGCGTGCCCTCCACCAGTTTCACCACCAGCGGCGCACCGCCGACCATATTGATCAAATCACTGGTATCGTCGGGCGAATGGGCGATGCCGGTAAGCGGCAGATCGATTCCCTGGCGGGCAAGTAACTGCAACGAGCGCAGCTTGTCCCTGGCGCGGGTAATGGCGACGGATTCATTCAGCGGATAGCTGCCCAGTATTTCAAACTGGCGCAGCGCAGCAGTACCGTAGAAGGTAATGGCCGAACCAATACGCGGGATCACCGCGTCGAAATGCGGCAACTGGCGACCTTTATAGTGAATCGACGACGCCGCAGGGCTGATATTCATATAACAGGACAGCGGATCGAGGATCTCGACCAGATGACCGCGATGCATCGCCGCTTCACGCAGACGTTTACATGAATAAAGCGTTCCATCCCGGGATAATATGGCAATTTTCACCCTGCACCTCGCAACAAAGACCGGTAAAAGCCCGCGTATGATACACGCAGCAACGCGCAGGATGAACGGGTATTAGCGTGTCGCCCATCCCTGTTTATGCAAATAGTCGAGAATAAATGGACGGCTTTCTTTAATAATCGTGCGGCGGATATGGTCGCTCCACGTGTCCCTGCGCGTGTTGCTGCCGCGCGTCAGATAGTAGTGGGCAATCTCTTCGTCATACTGCGCCAGCACCGCTTTATCCAGCGGCTGGTAATGGTTTTCATGCACCACAAGTTGCGCAGGCAGACGCGGCTTCTGCCCCGGATCGTCCGCAGGCCAGCCCAGGCATAAACCAAACAGCGGCAGAACGTGTTTCGGTACCTGTAACAGTTCTCCCACCGCTTCGATGCTGTTACGAATGCCGCCGATATACACCCCACCAAGCCCAAGGGACTCCGCCGCTGTAAAGGCGTTTTGCGCCATCAGCGCCGTGTCCACAACGCCCAATAACAGTTGCTCCGCGAGACCTGGGTTCGCTTCCGGGCAGATCTGAAAGTTACGGTTAAAATCCGCACAGAACACCCAAAACTCCGCCGCCTGCGCCACATGCTGTTGCCCGCCGGTTAAGGTCACCAGTTGCGCGCGCAGAGCGGGATCGGTGATCCGAATAATAGTGCTGCATTGCAAAAAACTGGAGCTGGATGTGGCCTGTGCGCTGGCGATGATCGCCTCACGCTGCGCCGCCGTAATCGGTTCATCTTTAAAGTGGCGAATGGAACGATGCGCGCACAGCAAGTCAATAGTTGGTGTCATTATGAATTCCCCGGATAAACAAGACCTCCAGTATAGGACAGCTAAGCGGGGGGTGTATTACCGCGGATTGCGCTGAAAGGTTGTAAAGATTAATGCAACAGGCAGAACCTGCTTTTCATAAGTCGCGGTTATGGTCAAGATAACCCGCAGAAACCTTAAAATTTGGGAGAGAGTATGTTTGCTGTAATTTTTGGTCGCCCCGGCTGCCCATACTGCGTACGCGCAAAAGAACTGGCAGAAAAACTGACTCAAGAGCGGGATGACTTTAACTATCGCTATGTCGACATCCACGCGGAAGGGATTACGAAAGCGGATCTGGAAAAAACCGTGGGTAAACCGGTTGAAACGGTGCCACAGATTTTCCTCGATCAACAGCACGTTGGTGGTTTTACAGATTTTGAAGCCTACGCAAAAGCCAACCTTGGCCTGTTTGCCTGAAAACAGACGCAACGCCCTCCATCGCGAGGGCGTTTTACTTTCTGCCCTGCCGGTAATGCCGCACCAGGCTGCGCATAAAGACGCAACATAACCCGCCAATCCCGCACCAGAACACCGCGCTGAACAGCCAGGCAACAACCTGCCAGAACGGGCGTGCAGGTGTCAGCAGAAGGTAAGTCAGGAGATAACAAACCGGTGCAGCCAGGATTGCGCCCAGCAGTGGCCACATGACATGGCGGCGATGCGTAACATGGCAACTCACCACACCAGGCAGCATAAAAAGCAATAACCCCAATTCAGGATGCGCAGAGGTATGCAACGCGCCCTTCATCTTTATAACCAAATAAAGGCAAACCGCAATAAAAAGGACAAAGCAGCAAATAATGCCTTTCCAACGTTGTTTGTTCTTCAAACAATCCTCCTGACGTCTTCTCTATCGCACTTCCCATTCGTTCAAAAGAACGTCCGGACTGATAAAGCATGGCGGCAATCCTTGCCCACGAAGTACCCGAGCGAATACACGATTCTCACTAGCCGTTGTTATCTAATACGATTAAACTAGCGGCCAGATTTTGTTTTGTGAGGAAGTTCTGGTGTGACACTGCTTTTTTCTTACGCCAGTGCATGAACAAAACACTAGCTTAAATAACCATTTCTTTCAACAGCTTACAAGTAAACAAGAAGTTAGCCTCCGTGAATATAAACGTCGCAGATTTGTTAAACGGGAATTACATACTGTTATTGTTTGTCGTACTGGCTCTCGGGTTATGCCTCGGTAAATTACGTTTGGGTTCAGTTCAACTCGGTAATTCCATTGGCGTTTTAGTGGTTTCGTTATTATTGGGTCAGCAACATTTCAGCATTAACACCGATGCCCTGAACCTGGGCTTTATGCTGTTTATTTTTTGCGTGGGTGTTGAAGCCGGTCCCAACTTTTTTTCCATTTTTTTTCGCGATGGCAAGAATTACCTGATGCTGGCGCTGGTATTAGTCGGTAGCGCGCTGTTGATCGCTTTAGGGCTGGGGAAATTATTCGGCTGGGATATCGGTCTGACTGCCGGGATGCTGGCCGGTTCGATGACCTCAACGCCAGTGCTGGTGGGTGCGGGCGATACGCTACGCCATTCCGGCATGGAGAGCGGGCAACTTTCCAGCGCGCTGGATAACCTCAGCCTGGGTTATGCCCTTACCTATCTGATTGGCCTGGTCAGTCTGATCTTCGGCGCGCGTTATTTGCCAAAGTTGCAACATCAGGATTTGCAGACCAGCGCCCAGCAAATCGCCCGTGAGCGCGGGCTGGACACCGACGCGCACCGCAAAGTCTACCTGCCTGTGATCCGCGCTTACCGCGTTGGTCCGGAACTGGTGGCCTGGGCTGATGGCAAGAACCTGCGTGAACTGGGGATCTATCGCCAGACCGGTTGCTATATCGAGCGGATTCGCCGTAATGGCATTCTCGCCAGCCCGGACGGCGACGCCGTTCTGCAAATGGGCGACGAGATTTCGCTGGTGGGCTATCCGGATGCGCATGCGCGCCTCGACCCGAGTTTCCGTAACGGTAAAGAGGTGTTCGATCGCGACCTGCTGGATATGCGCATCGTCACGGAAGAAGTGGTGGTAAAAAACCACAATGTGGTGGGCCGCCGTCTTGCACAGTTAAAACTGACTGACCACGGTTGCTTCCTGAACCGCGTGATCCGCAGCCAGATTGAAATGCCGATCGATGACAATATCGTGCTCAACAAGGGCGATGTATTGCAGGTCAGCGGCGATGCGCGACGCGTGAAAACTATCGCGGATCGCATCGGGTTTATCTCTATTCACAGCCAGGTAACCGACCTGCTCGCCTTCTGCGCCTTCTTTATTGTTGGCCTGATGATCGGCATGATCACCTTCCAGTTCAGCTCCTTCAGCTTTGGCGTGGGCAACGCCGCAGGTCTGCTGTTCGCCGGTATCATGCTCGGCTTCCTGCGCGCCAACCATCCCACCTTCGGTTATATCCCGCAGGGCGCACTGATGATGGTGAAGGAGTTTGGTCTGATGGTGTTTATGGCCGGGGTCGGTTTGAGCGCCGGTAGCGGGATTGGCAACGGGCTTGGCGCGGTCGGCGGTCAGATGCTGATTGCCGGTTTGATTGTCAGCCTTGTGCCGGTGTTGATCTGCTTCCTGTTTGGCGCTTACGTGCTGAAGATGAACCGCGCCCTGCTGTTCGGCGCCATGATGGGTGCTCGCACCTGCGCACCGGCAATGGAGATTATCAGCGACACCGCGCGCAGCAACATTCCGGCGCTGGGCTATGCGGGGACTTACGCTATCGCCAACGTGTTACTGACGTTAGCAGGGACACTGATCATCATTATCTGGCCGGGTCTCGGATAAGTCCGAAGCTGAGAAATATTTCGGTGATACGCAGAACTTTTTTCCTGGATGTCAGTCATAACTAGTGCCACTGCTTTTCTTTGATGTCCCCATTTTGTGGAGCCCATCAACCCCGCCATTTAGGTTCAAGGTTGATGGGTTTTTTGTTGCCTGAGAACAACCGACACCCGTTGTCATGGCGGCAAAATGGCAGTACATCAGGCATGCTCAGTTAATGTTATTCGCAAGCAGCATAAAACTGTTTTTTGTTGTCCCCAAACCATGCCGTGCACTTTTTCGCCGACGCCGGGATTTTCAATGTCGTTGTTTTATCTGTCCCCTTGTACCGACAAACAAGGTACATAGCCGTGTGCTGTGCTTTCACATTTTCCTGAGAAGGTTTTAGCGTCCAGACCATGTTGTCGTCTGTATCAGGCATCAAGTCGACCCGTTTTTCTGGCTCACCTTCAAAAACGCTGACCTTGTTCATTCGATATATTTTTCCGCCGTCCTTTAAGACCTCAGGACAGGTTGTTTTTTCAGCGTATACGACTGTAGAAAATAGCGAGATAGCAGCGACTAAACGTCGTGTCTTACTCCACAACATAATCATTTTCTCCAGCACTTTTAGATCGCATCCGTACAGCGTTTCGTTGCATCCGTTTTAACTCTCATTGCGTATGAAAATGGAGGCAAGGAATGACTCCGTTATCCAGGGCGCTAAAAAGGCTGCTGATTGCAAAAATTTCTATTCACAATCACCGTGATCGTGATTGTTAGCACTCTCAAACCACACTGTGCATTTTTTCGCGGTCACTGGGACTCTTACCGTAATGGTCTTGTCCGTTCCTTTATAATGGCAAACGAGAAACATAGAAGTATTGTGCGCTTTTGCATAATCCTGTGAGTCCTGAAGTGTCCATACCATCTCGTCATCGGTATCAGGTAACAAAGATGCGCGTTCGGACGGGGGGCCTACAAAAACATCGGCGTAATACATTCTGTAATTCTTAGCATTAATGGTTAAAACATCAGGGCAACTTACTTTTTCTGCAAACACAGACCCCGAGAAAAGCATAATAGCGCCACTTAACAGTACTGCTCTATTCCACAACATTCCCATTTTCTTCAGCGCGTTAAGCCCCATTTTTTGAACGACATTTATCGTTCCAGAATTTACGGAGAGAGCGAGGAAAGTTGCCCTCGGTAATCATCCTGCCGGGGGCATGTATTGCTAATAAGGCACTATTCGCAAGAGGCTGCATATTTCCCGTTGCTAAACCATGCTGAGCATTTTTTTGCAGTAACGGGCACTTGCAATGTGACTGTTTTATCCGTCCCTTTATAACGGCAAACCAGATAGAGAGGCATGTTCATCTCTTTTGCATAGTCCTGATAATCTTTCAGCGTCCATACCATATCGTCCAGAGTATCGGGCATCAACCTACCCTGTTTTACCGGCAACCCCTGGAAAAGATCCACTTCACTCATAGTGTATGACTTATTGTTGATTTCCAGCGATTCCGGGCATGTTGTTTTTACAGTAGATGCAGCCATCACAAAAGGTGTAAAAAGCAGCATACCAACGCTTAATATCAGTGGCTTACTCAACGACATAATAATTCGCTCCATTATTCTCAGCGCGAGTTGCGTGCCGGAAAAAAATTGTGCGTGGGCTAACAGGTGAAGGAACTGGAATACGTGCTCCCGTCTTATTGTCAAAGCCATGCCCTACCCACTGATCCAATACCTGTATACCGGTTGAGTCTTGTCCCATATATATGGCCGCGTGAGAGCGTCCATCCGAATGGTTGCCATACTGCCCATTATCATCAAACGTCGCTATCGCTGTTCCCGGAGCGATATTCATATTCCCTTTCACCAGAGCACCGCGCTTCCAGTTTGCAGTGCGAGGCATATTGGCTGCTTTTTGTGTAAACGCCACACACTGACCGCTACCAACAGATTGCCCAATATATGCTCGTGGTGTTGCTGCTATGTACGCCATTCCCTGCTGATCTCCATAAGGTTTATCGGGTGATATTGTGTGGCACACTGAAAGATAAGCAAGCAGGAAATGAAGACGTTTTATTGATTAAGATAATTCTTAGAAAGCATTTTTACTTAGCGTAAATCAATGACATATATCCCTACCTTTTCTGGCAGGGTATACGTTGTGGTGATATTTTCCCAACCCGTCTGGTGTTGATATCGCCATGAAAATTGATGGAGTCATGCGACCCGGTGCCCGTTTTTTTCTTCTACAAAGGTGCTGGTTCTCCTCGGGTCATCGCATTTAAAAAAAGCGCTCTCCCTCGACGAAACCGAAATGAAAAATTACTACGAAAAAACCTGGCCGCACGCATTCCGTGAAAGGGCTAATTAACCAGCCCATTTGTTATTTAACGGGCCAGCAGTGCAATCAGCGCAAGCAGCGCCGGAAGCGCCTGCACATAGAGTATTTTACGGCTGGCTGTCACCGCACCGAAAATCCCGGCAACCAGCACGCAGAGCAGGAAAAAGAAGAGAACCTGAACGCCGCTGGCACCCAGCCATAATCCCCACAGTAGCCCTGCTGCCAGAAAGCCATTGTAGAGCCCCTGGTTCGCGGCAAGTACGCGGGTCTCGCGGGCAAAATTGGCACTGAGATTAAATGCCTTACGACCTGTTTTCGTATCCCATAAAAACATTTCGAGAACAAGAATATAGAGATGTATAACAGCAACGACAGCGACAAGAATATTGGCTAACACGGGACATCCTGTTGAATGGGAACACGTGATGTGGAGTATAGATAATTACGCTAGGCATAACCCGTTCAGAGATAATGAATACCTCACGAAAGCGAAAAAAGAGAGGTAAAAGCAACCGCTCATCCGGTTGCTTTAGTGTGCACAACGTGTCAGAGATTACCGTTTTTACCGGCGGCGGTGTTATTCCCCTTTATCGGCGCACCTAAGGTCTGTTTAAACCACGTCACAACCGTGTCAATCACTGCGGGCTGGAACCAGCTAATATCGCCGTGCTCTGCCCCGTCAACGAGGATGTATTTCACCTTATCGTTTTTATCTTTCAGCGCGTTATAAAGCTGCGCGCTCTGGCGTGGCGACACTAACGTATCGGCGCTGCCATGCATAATCAGGAATGGCGGTTCGTGGCCGCTAATATGCCCCATCGGGCTCGCATTCAACGCTTTTTGTTTGTCGCTGTCGATGGTCGCGCCGGGGAAATGACGGAATGCCGCGCCATTCACCAACAGGGCTTCGGTCACCGCCGGGGAGCGATGCACCTGCTGAATATTTTCCGGGAACCCTTCGCCGATATTCAGCAAGTTTGAAATGCCATATAACGTCGCGACCGACTGTACCGTTGACGGTTGCTCCATGTTATCGCCTTTATCAAATACCTTCTCTGCGTTGGTGACACCCAACATCTGCGCCATCCAACCGCCGGCCGAATCACCCAGCACGCCGATGCGTTCCGGGTCGATGTTGTACTCGGTGGCATGCGCGCGCAGGTAACGCACTGCGGCTTTACCATCTTCCACCGGCGCAGGGAAAGTACTCGGCACCACGCGGTATTCCGCCGCAGCGACCACAAATCCCGCTTGCGCCAGTGCCAGCCGCATTTCAATAAACTTGTCATAATCTGCGCTGGTGAACCCTCCGCCCGGGAAATAGACCACCGCAGGCTTCAGATCGCCGGTACGGGGCACCAACAGCGACATTTTTAACTGGCGAATCGCACGCACATCGCGGATTTGGGAATAAACCACATTACTGATTAAATCCACCTGCCCGCGTGATTTTTCGACCTTAATCACCTCCGCGCCTGGGGTATTGCCTGGCAACGCCTGCGTGGCTGAAAATGCTGAACCTGAGATGCCTGCCATCAGCAGCAAACCCGCCATGTTGAATCGTCCTCGCCTCATTGAGATCTCCATTCTGTTTGTCGCCTGAAAAGCCAGTGGCTTACGCAATGTTTGTCAGCAGGGAGAGTACTCTGGCTCTTTTTTTAGCGTCAAACCCAATAACTGAATGAAATTCATCTAAATTTTGAATGCGTCCCGCCCAGTGTGCGCAGGCTCACATTAAAACGGCAGGCGGAACCAGATAGCCCACAGGACATAAACCCCACCCACAAGAAAAAACAGCCGATAGCCCCAGACGATGGCAGGCTCCTGCCGAAGGTAGAATTTCAGCGGGTTACGGTGCAGGTTGGCTGCGTTATAGGTTTTATGGAAATGGGTCATCTGCTGTGCGCCTTTGCCAGTCAGGGCGATCATAAAGCTCGACATCACAATCAACACCAGCGCCATATAGCTTTTCAGCGCCAGCGCAATGCCTTCACGCAGCCATAGACTATCCTCATGGCGCAATATCACCACACCGCGTTTTTTTAGCTCAATGGCGGCAATACTCAGCACCAGGTGCACTACAATCAGCAAACCAAAATGCTTTGCATTGGTACTAAAGGGATTTTTTAAAGTAATACCAAAGATCCAGGCGAAAAACGCCGCCGATGACAACATCCACATGATGATATTCACGATCGTTCCCTGCTCGCTTTTTTCTCTTTTTTACGCCGCTCACGAAGCGCGCATCAGAAAAGGGCCTTTCGGCCCTTTTTCATGCAATTCTGCCATTACTGACTCAGAAAGCGGAAATTTTTCTCATCCGTCCCTTTGTCTTTGCACAACAGCATTCGGTTAAGCGACTTAGTGCTCAGGCGAAAATCTTTCCCGCTAAACAGCAGCCCCTGGCCCTGTGTTCCACATTGCATCGTGGCGGAGACATTCCAGGTTTTCAGCTCATCCGCCGACAACGGGTTACCCAGAATAATAAACGCCGCCTTAATATGCTGTTTTGGATAAGCATAATGCAGGGGTTCCGCTTCTCCACGGCGCAAAAAATAGCAAGGCGGCGTCAAATCCAGCGCGTGCGTCTGTTTTGCTTTCCCCTGGGAAGCAATCTCCAGCTGGCATTTACCCTGTGCCTGCCCTAACGCCAGTTCATGGCCCTGCCAGACAAAGCTGTCCGTCGCGGCAGGCTCTGCATAACTCAGGTTGCTCACCAACAAGAGCGCCGCCGCGCCACAGGCGTAATGGTTCATCTTCGTCATAGCAACTCCCAAAACCAGACCTCTTTCCCTAAGGCAAAATAATCAGGACTTCCGCCTTTCATTAACATCTTACTGCCATCCCAGACATCAATATGATCGGTTGATCCCCAACCATCCTGAATGAACACGATCCCTTTTTTACCGGCATAGTCCGACTGGGTAACGGATTTTTTCTTCACCGCTTTCCCTACCAGATCATGTCGTCCCAGTAACCAGGTGGCAAGTTCCTGCGCGCGCAGCACATGTTTAGGGTTATGACCAAACCCCGGATAACATTTTGCGCCATGATAAATGCTGAGGTTAACGCCCGACTTCTCCAGCGCAACGCCCATTCTGATGGCGCACTGGTTGACGAAAGAGCTGTCACAGGGGCTTTCCGGATAGGGATGGTTATCCCAGAGTTGGCTGAACGATAGCATCATAGTTGTCCTTGTATTGCGGTTCCCGGAGGGTTAATACACCATGCTGTTGATCATTTTTGCTCCCAAAGAATAGGCGGCATCGCCAAAACTGGCGAGATTTTATTCACCAGCAAAATTGATTTTCGTGACAATTCTCTATGTTATAAGCAGGTTAACCGACAGCGGAGGAAAAATAAGACAATGCTGATTTATAACGTTTTTGGCCGTTATCTGGGGGTAAAACGCGTGGCGGAAAGCTGGCAGGTGTTTCGGGTAGACCGGAATGAAGGCAAGCACTCCCGACTGTATAACATCATCATTCCTGATGAATTAAGCGAAGCGGAAATCCCCGGCTGGCTGGGGGATATTTTCCATGAAGCAGCCAGCGAGCAACATCCCGATGTCACCCGCGTTGAATAAGGCCCGCCGGAGAAGAAGCCGTCTCACAAACCGGCAATGCGCCCGATCATTGAACGGATCTGCTGCCGGCTCAGGGGCGCGCGGTCAATCACAAAGTGCAACGTCATGCCTTCGATAAACGCATCCAGCGCGCGGGCGGTGACCGGATCGAACCAGTGCTCCAGCGTAGTCTGGCTGGCGCGCATCCAGTTTTGCATCACGCTTTTTAGCGTCGGCTGGCGGTTCATAAACGCATAGAGTTGGTACATCAGTTCCATATTGCGCACGGTGGTCACCTGCGCGCCATAGATTAATTCGGTCACCGCATCACAGGCCTGCGCCGGGCTGTCGACACCCGCGAAAAATGCCTGATACTGCGCAGACATCTGCTGTGTAAAGCGGGTGAACGCCTCCTCAAGCAGCGCATCGATACCGGCGAAGTAATAGGTCATCGAACCCAGCGGAACGTCCGCACAGCTGGCAATTTTCCGGTGCGTGACTGCCTGAATACCGTGTTCGGCAATCGTCTCCAGCGTCGCATCAAGAATGCGTTCACGCCGCTGTGGATCATTGGGTCGTCGGGCCATAAGTCCTCTCACTGATTTATGTACAAATGTACACTTCCTTGCTACTGTTGTCTCACCTTTTTACTGCCCACTGTGACGCTATGACTGCAAATGGATCCCGCAAGGCCCTGAGAAATCGCTTATGGGCGCTGTTCACCTTCTTCTTTATCCCCGGCTTACTGATGGCTTCCTGGGCGACGCGCACTCCGGCTATTCGCGACATTCTCTCGGTTTCCACCGCCGAAATGGGCGTGGTGCTGTTCGGTCTGTCGATCGGTTCGATGAGCGGTATTCTCTCCTCCGCCTGGCTGGTCAAACGCTTTGGCGCACGTAACGTCATCCGCGCCAGCATGTCATTTTCCGTGCTGGGTGTGCTGCTCCTCAGTGTTGCGCTCTGGTTCGCATCGCCACTGTTGTTCGCCGCCGGACTGGCCGTGTTTGGCGGCAGTCTGGGCGCGGGCGAAGTAGCAATGAACATTGAAGGCGCGGTGGTCGAGCGAGAGATGAATAAAACCGTACTGCCGATGATGCACGGCTTTTACAGCCTTGGCACGCTGGTTGGCGCGGGCATCGGCATGACGTTAACCGCGATCGGCCTCGCGGCAAATTTGCATATCCTGCTGGCAGGTCTGGCGGTGATTGTGCCGATTATGCTGGCGATTGCCGCCATTCCCGATGGCACCGGACGGGACTCTGAGGAAGACAACGCACACGGGAAAAAAGGAGTACCTTTCTGGCGAGATACCCAACTGCTGCTGATAGGCGTGGTGGTGCTGGCGATGGCCTTTGCTGAAGGCTCCGCCAATGACTGGCTACCGTTATTAATGGTGGACGGTCACGGCTTTAGCCCGACTTCAGGGTCGTTAATCTACGCCGGTTTTACCCTCGGCATGACGGTCGGGCGCTTCACCGGTGGCTGGTTTATCGATCGTTACAGCCGCGTGGCGGTGGTACGCGCCAGCGCCATCATGGGTGCGCTGGGCATTGGGCTGATTATCTTTGTTGATAGCGCCTGGGTGGCGGGCGTGTCGGTGATCCTCTGGGGACTGGGCGCATCGCTCGGCTTCCCGCTAACCATTTCCGCCGCCAGCGACACAGGCCCGGATGCGCCAACCCGTGTCAGCGTGGTCGCAACCACGGGCTATCTGGCGTTTCTCGTCGGCCCACCGTTGTTAGGCTTCCTGGGCGAGCATTACGGTTTGCGCAGCGCCATGTTGGTCGTGCTTAGTCTGATGCTGATTGCGGCACTGGTTGCCCGTGCCGTAGCCAAACCGGCACCAAACGCACAAGCCGAAAGCTACTGATCCGGATGCGGCATTCGCCTGAGCGGATGCCGCGTTGCTTATCCTTCCAGTGAATTGCCCACCCGCTTATCGCGCAGGAACACCACCATCAGGCCTAACCACAGCAGGCCATTCGCCAGATTGAAGAGACTGAACAAGCCATTGCCCCCTGTCAGCCACGCGTGCTTACTGACTTCAATACCCACGGTAAAGATGAGCATTTGCAGCATGCCCATTGCCGCTGAAACCGTACCTTTACTCATTTCGCTGGCGAACAACGTCAGGCGCACCAGCCCGGCGTTCGCCAGCCCGATGCCAAAGGCATACACACTCAACCCGGCAGTCATCCATAAATACGCATGGGAGGAGGCGACCGTCGCCACCGAAGCCAGTATCAGCCCGGCGACAATCGGCCAGCCCCCCATCATAATCAGCGCCCGCACGGTGCGGCGGGACGTGAGCCGCGCCAGCAATAGATTACCGACAATCAGTGCGCCAAAAATCGGTACCTGCAATAGCCCATATTCATAACTGCTCAGTTGTTCACCGCTCATAATAATGATCGGCGACTGCGCTATCCACGCCAGTAAAGGCAGGCTGACAAAGCCGGTCGCCAGCGCGCCCGCCACGAAGCGCAGGTTTTTCATCACTTCGGCGTAATCGCGCCACAGCGCTTTAAGCGACAGTGTCTCACCCAGCCGGGTGGCCGTTTCCGGCATCGCGCGTTGCAGACCGACAAAGGCGAACGCCGCCAGTACCGCAAACAGCACAAACATCCCTTCCCACGGCGCAGCATGCACCCATGCTGCGCCAACCAGCGGGCCAAGCAACGGCGCAATCAGCGCCACATTCGCCATCAGCGCCGTGATCTTGATGCACACCGCCTCGGAAAACGACTCCTGAATCGCCGCATAGCCGACAGCACCGATAAAGCAGAGGCTGATGCCCTGTAAAAAACGCAGCAGCGTGAACTGTTCAATATCCTGCGCCAGCAATGTTGCCAGACAGGTCACAATGAACCACACCACGCCAGTCAGCATCACCGGGCGACGGCCAATACGGTCTGACAATGGCCCCAGTAACCACTGTAAGAACATACCGCCCGCCAGATAGGCGGTCATCGACGTGGGCACCCATTCGATCCCCGCGTTGTACTGCGCCACCACCGACAACATGCCGGGTTGGATCATATCGTTGGCGATATACGTCGAGAATTCGTAAAGCACCAGACAGAGCGGGAATAACAGCGCCTGTCGGCCCAGGCGTTGGCCTGAAAGGGAGTGGTTTTGCATCATGCGGTCTCATCATCCTGTGAAAAATCGCGCCGAGTGTAATCAAAGCCATTGTGTGGCGGTAGAGAATTCTCGGTCGCCTGTTAAATAAAGCACATTTTCACCCGTTTAAGGTTCGCTTAACTCCCCTGGCGTAAGGTAATTCTGTTAACGGTTTCTCCAGGATTCGTCTAACTCTCAGAGGAGTAAGACAAAACCCCTTTACCGTCCAGCGCGCCACTTTTAAGGTGAGCGCTTTCGCCTCACTTTCGATAGCTTAATCAAAGAGTAACAAGAGTATGTTAGAGAGCCTGAATTACACGCTATTTTACTGGATTAACGCCACCCCCGACTCACCGCACGGGCTGATTGCTTTTGCCGGGTTTGCCGCCAGCGATTTGATTAGCATCGTTCCGCTGCTGGCAGCGGGTCTCTGGTTGTGGGGGCCGCGCAGTCAGGTGACTGCCCAACGCCAACTGGTGATCAAAGTGGCAATGGCGATCCTCGTCAGCCTCTGCTTCTCTGCGTTGCTGGGGCACATCTTTCCGCACGATCGTCCGTTTGCCGATCGCGTGGGTTATAACTTCCTGCATCACGCACCGGACAGCTCCTTCCCGAGCGACCACGGCACCGTGATCTTCACCTTTGCCGTCGCCTTCCTGGCCTGGCACCGTGTATGGTCCGGCGTGTTACTGATGATTACCGGCCTGACCATCGCCTGGTCGCGTGTTTATCTTGGCGTGCACTGGCCGCTGGATATGCTCGGCGCGCTGCTGGTTGGCATCGGTGGTTGTCTGACAGCGCAGATCCTGTGGCAGGCGTTTGGTCCGGCCATCTACCGCAGCGTCCAGCAGATTTATCGCCTGTGCTTTGCGATGCCGATCCGCCGCGGCTGGGTGCGTGACTAAGCCACACGGCAAAGGTAAGATGAACGCCCTGCTCAATGCAGGGCTTTCTTTTATTCAGGGGAAATATGGAAACAAGACGTGACGAACGGATTGGCCAGCTACTGGCGGCGCTGAAACGCAGCGATAAGCTGCATCTGAAAGAAGCGGCGGCGCTGCTGGGCGTATCCGAAATGACCATTCGCCGCGATCTCAGCGCCAATAGCGCACCGGTGGTGCTGTTGGGCGGCTATATTGTGCTGGAACCACGCAGCGCTGGCCACTATCTGCTCAGCGATCAGAAAACCCGCCTGGTGGAAGAGAAACGCCGTGCAGCGGAGCTGGCTGCAAGCCTGCTGCAGCCCCATCAGATGGCGTTTTTCGACTGCGGCACCACCACGCCGTGGATCATCGAAGCCATTCACCACGACCTGCCGTTTACCGGCGTCTGCTACTCCCTGAATACCTTTCTCGCGCTACAGGAAAAACCGCTGTGCCGCGCAATCCTTTGCGGCGGTGAGTTTCACGCCAGCAATGCCATTTTTAAACCGCTGAACTTCAACGAGACGCTGAGCAACCTGCGCCCGGATATCGCCTTTTATTCGGCAGCAGGCGTGCACGCCCAACAGGGCGCGACCTGCTTTAACCTGGAAGAATTGCCGGTAAAACACTGGGCGATGTCTCATGCCCAGTTTCATGTGCTGGTGGTGGATCACAGCAAATTTGGTAAGGTACGCCAGGCCAGCATGGGGCCGCTCAGCCAGTTTGATGTGCTGGTGAGCGATTGCCGACCGGATGAGAGCCTGGTCAACGCGGCCAAAACGTACCAGATCAAGCTGATGTACTGACCGTGCCCACCGGGGCACGGCCTGTTACCGTCAGGAGAACCAGCCGCCGAACAACTGGTGGAGTTTCAGCAGAACGAAATCCCACATCCGGCCAATGAAACCGGCCTCGCCCACCGCTTCCATCACCACCAGTGGACGCTGCTCAATGGTTTTGCCATTCAACTGGAAGTCGATGGTACCAACGACCTGTCCTTTCGCCAGCGGCGCTTCAAGCTGCGGCTGTGTGAGCGTGTAAGTCGCTTTCAAATCTTTTAGCTGCCCTTTCGGCAACGTCACCGCACCGGAATCCCCGGCCCCCAGCTTCGCCTCGCTGCTATCACCAAACCACACGCGCTGGTTCACAAAGACGGCATCGGGTTTGATGGGCGACACCGTTTCAAAGAAGCGGAAGCCCCAGGTCAGCAGTTTTTCCGACTCATTAAAGCGAATACGGTCCGTTTTCGCGCCCAACACCACGGAAATCAGCCGCATATCACCCTGTGTGGCGGAGGCCACCAGATTGTAACCCGCCCCGTCGGTGGTCCCGGTCTTCATTCCATCGACATTCAAACTGGTGCTCCACAACAGCCGGTTACGGTTGGGCTGGTGGATTTTATTGAAGGTAAAGTCTTTCTCTTTGTGAATGGCATACTCATCCGGCACATCGCGGATCAACGCCTTGCCCAGTAGCGCCATATCACGCGCAGTGCTGAACTGCCCCGGCGCATCCAACCCGTGAACGGTTTTAAAGGTGGTGTTGGTCAGACCAAGCTTTTGTGAGTAGCTGTTCATCAGACTGACAAACGAATCCTGGCTACCGGCAACATAATCGGCAATGGCGATGCTGGCATCATTGCCGGACTGAATAATCACGCCTTTATTGAGATCGGCGACCGAAACCTGATCGCCCGGCTTAAGGAACATCAACGAGGAACCACGCAGCACCGGATTGCCGGTCGCCCAGGCGTCTTTGCCGACGGTAACCGTATCGGTGAGATGAATTTTTCCGGCTTTCAACGCCTGGCCGACCACATAGCTGGTCATCAGTTTGGTCAGGCTGGCGGGATCGAGTTTCTCGTCGGCGTTACCTTCCGCCAGCACTTTGCCGCTGGCGTAATCCATCAGGATCCACGCTCTGGCGTCTACCGGCGGCGCACCCGGCGTTTGTTCAGCCGCATACAGTGAAGGAGTGAAAAGAACCAACAGCGCAGAGCCTGCAGCCAGGCCGCGAAGGGATAAAGAGAAATGCGTCATATAGGCCACCCGAGTATCCATTCAAAAAACGTCACAATGCCGTGCCGTAACAAACCGTGAGTAATAGCGCACAAACGAAGTGAAAAAAACCATCAATGGGTAAAGTTTTTCAAGTTTACGCAATAACACCGCGTTGCGCCCCGTTGACGTAATCTTTTTCACAGCCGTTGCCAGAACGTTAACTTTATCTCACCATTAGGGCACACAACGATTCACTTGCAAAAGGTGGGAAATGATAACGCTATGGGGCAGGAATAATTCGACCAACGTCAAAAAAGTACGTTGGATGCTGGAAGAACTGGAGTTGCCGTACGAGCATATTCTGGCGGGCGGGCAGTATGGGCTCAACCACGATGCCGCGTACCTGGCAATGAATCCAAATGGCCTGGTGCCGCTGCTGCGCGATGACGAAACCAACGCGGTACTGTGGGAGTCGAACACCATTCTGCGTTATCTGGCTGCGCAGTACGGGCAGCGCCGCCTGTGGATTGAAGAACCGGCGATACGCGCGCAGGGTGACAAGTGGATGGACTGGGCATTGAGCACGCTGGCACCCAAACATGGCCCGGTGCTGATGGGCTTAGTGCGCACGCCGCCAGAAAAGCGCGACAATGCTGCAATCGACGCCGCAAAACAGGTGCTGGATGGGATGTTTACTCTACTGGACGATGCCCTGGCCAAACAGCCGTGGCTCTCCGGCGATGCCTTTGGGTGCGGCGATATTGCCGTCGGGCCGTTTATTTACAACCTGTACAATATTCCCGGTCTGAACTGGGGCCCGCACACCCATTTGCAGCGTTGGTACGCGCAACTCTGTGAACGTCCGGGGTTCCGAAATACAGTGATGATCCCGGTCACCTGATGCCGACCCGTTAAATCAATAGCCGGGTGGCGTGAGCGCCCGGCAACATCCGCTACGGTGTCGTTGCCGGGCTGACTTTCCACAGTTCGCCATCCGACTCATCCGTTAAGACATAGAGATAGCCGTCGGGGCCAACGCGCACATCGCGGATGCGCCGATCGCGATCGCCGAGAATGCGGCCATCTTCCCGGACCTTGTCGCCATTAACGCTCATCACGATGACATTTTTCTCTTTCAGCGCGCCAATAAACAGTTTGTGTTGCCACTGCGGGAACTGCGCCGCGTGATAGAACGCCATGCCGCTGATGGCCGGAGATTTTTCCCAGTAGAAAATCGGCTGTTCGGTACCGTCGACAATCCCACCCTTCGCTTCCGGGATCTTCAGTCCACTATAATTAATGCCCCAGGTGGCGAGAGGCCAGCCGTAATTTTTGCCCTTTTGCGGAATGTTAATCTCATCGCCGCCGCGCGGCCCGTGCTCATTTAGCCATAGCGCCTGACTCCACGGATTCATCGCCATCCCCTGCGGGTTACGGATGCCATAAGACCAGATTTCCGGGCGCGCACCCGGCTTACCCACAAACGGGTTGTCGTTCGGGACCTGCCCCTGATCCGTCAACCGCACCAGTTTGCCCTGCAACTTATCCAGCTCCTGCGCGGTGATACGCTGGTTATTCTCCCCCAGCGCCACCCACAAATACCCTTTGCTATCGAACACCAGCCGTCCGCCGAAGTGGTTGCCGGTAGAGAGTTTCGGCTGCTGGCGGAACACAGTGCGGAAATCCTCAAGTTGCCGTAAATCCTCGCTGAGCCGCCCATAGCCAACCGCCGTCCCCGCTTTACCCTCCTGACCCGCTTCAGCATAACTGAGCCATACCCGGCGCGATTGTGCGAAATCCGGTGCCAACGCCACATCCAGCAATCCCCCCTGCCCATGCGCCCACACGTTCGGCACTCCATTAATCGGGTCAGATAATCCTTTCCCTTCCTGCCAGTGGCGTAATTGCCCCCCTCGTAATGTGATCAACATGCCCTGCTTCTCTGGCAAGAAGGCCAACGACCACGGGTGATCGAGTTTGGTTTGCAGCACGGTGACGTTTACTGCGGCGGGTGCAGCAAACAGTACAGAGGTAAAAAACAGTAATAACAGAGGGATATGGCGCATACGGCGTTCCTGTCTTCATCCATTAGTCTGGATAAAGGTTAGTCAGCATGCCGTTTCAGAGAGCGATTTTTACAAAAACTTAAGCAGGTAGCAGGAGTGGGAAGAGCAGAACATCAAACAACAACCTGAACGATCATTCATCAACAAGAAGGGGGGAAATTTCCCCCCATTCTCTGATCTCAGGCTTCCTCCAACGGTGCACGCTCACTCAAGTACTGAACGCAATAGCTGAGGACATTCAAAGAACGTTCGAGTTTGTCGGCATTCACCGTGATGTAGGTAGGGCAATCCTGCCGTCCACTCATCAAACAGACTGCCGCCGAGGAGAGGGCCTCCTCCGCACGATAAAGGGCGCCGCGGGCATCGCGGTCCGGCATCTGGCTGAGCCGTTCCCCTTTATCGCGAATCTCCAGTGCAAGTGCAAAGAAACGTTCACGTAGACGATCGGTTTCACTAACCGACATATACCCCTTTGCTTTCAACAACTGGATATAGCCGGCAAGGTCGCTTCTGCAAGTCACCAACTTCGTAAGAAGACGTCGTGCCATTTCGTCAACGGTCATACTGGTTCCTCCCTTGTCAGCCAATGGGCAATCCATCATATGAGCATTTTTTGCGCAAAAGTATGCGTGAGGTCAATATTTGAACACGCCAGTTATCCTTTACATTCCGCGATCCAGCCATGCGCGCCAGCCGCCGTACGCCGTGATCTCCAGCGCCCCTTGCAAACCATAATCCTCGCAAATGAATCCGGTCAGCCAGCGCCCGTCTTCCAGCTCAACCTTACCCAGTCCCAACGGGGCGGGAATACCGGCAAGAAATGAACCAGCTTCACTGGAGGGGAGATCCCACACTTCAACGGCTATCGCCGCCCCGTGCTGAGCATCACGTACCATGCCGGGTCGTTTACCGTCCGCCAGTGCATACAGGCGATAACGGGGCGCGCTGTGCGCGGCACCTCGCAGTATCGCGCCCCGCTGGCGCAGTTGCCCATTCAGCGCCAGACCATCAAGATGCGCGCCGCAGACGACAATCTGCATTCGATCATTCGTTGCTGTCCCCGCCGGAGCCACAAGGTCGATCTGGCGTCCGCCTGGCAACGCCAGTGACTGGTTGCGCTGGAAGGCATCGGCAAGACTCAGCAAATACTGATCGGTAAACGCGCGGCCAAACAGCGTTACGCCGGAAGGTAATCCGTTCTCCATGACCCCGGCAGGCACCGCCACTGCTGCGTAATCCAGCAGGTTCATAAAGTTGGTGTAATAGCCCAGATCCGAATTACGTTTGACCGGCTCCGCCGCCAACTCCGCCAGCATTACCGGGCGGGGATAGGTTGGCGTTAGTACGCATTCCAGATTCGCCAGAATGGCATCACAGTGCGCTTTGTAGTGCTGCAATCGGTATTGTGCATCAAACGTCGCCACCGCGTCAGTGCCGGGTGCCTTGTTCAGCACGGCACGGATCACCGGCAATACGGCCTCCGGCTGCTGTTCAATTAACGCACCGGCCACGTGGTAGCGTTCGGCGACCCAGGGCCCCTCATACAGTAGTTTCGCCGCAGCAAGAAACGGCGCAAAGTCGATAGTGACCGGCACGCCACCCAGCGCCATTAATCGTGCTTTGGCAGCGTTAAACAGCGCTTCACTCTGCGTACAGCCGAAAAACTCCAGCGTGTCCGGAACGCCAAAACGGAACCCCACTTCTGGCGTACCGAACGCCTGTGCGCCATTCCACGCCGGATTTGTCCGGCTGTAGTCGTCACGTGGATCGTGACTGGCCGTTAGTGCCAGTAACTGACTGGCTTCCGCCGCTGTGGTCGTGAAAAAAGTCACACAGTCCAGCGTACGACAGGCCGGGATCACCCCGGCCGTAGAGAGTAAACCTTTGGTGGCTTTCAGCCCGACCAGGTTATTCAGCGCAGCAGGAACGCGTCCACTACCCGCAGTGTCTGTGCCGAGCGCGAAGCTGGCGACCCCCAATGCTACCGCCAGCGAAGAACCGGCACTGGAGCCACCCGCCGGATAATCGGCATGTACGCTGTTACGGCATGCGCCGTACGGTGAGCGCGTTCCGTTTAGCCCGGTGGCGAACTGATCCAGATTGGTTTTGCCCAGCGGAATCGCACCCAGTGCAATTAACTGTGCAACGAGGGTGGCATCTTCCGTGGCGGTATAAGCGAATGCCGGGCATGCTGCCGTGGTCGCAATACCGGCGAGATCGATATTATCTTTAATGGCAAATGGCACACCGTAGAGCGGCAGCGAAGCAGGCGGAACATCATCCAGCGCCGCCAGATACGGCTCAAGCTCCTGCTCGCTGAGAATATGGATAAAGGCGTTAAAGGTCGGGTTGAGCGTGATGGCCCGCTCGCGCACGGTCATCAGCACTTCACGCGGGGTTAAACGACCATCACGGTAAGCCTGCGCCAGTACGTTAAGACGTAAATCAAAGGGATGCATCATGCTGTTTTCTCCAGAACCACTACACATTGTCCCGCACGCACCTGGCTGCCGGGCTGAACGCGCACCTGGCTTACCACGCCATTGTGCGTGGCAAGTAACGGTATCTCCATTTTCATGGACTCCAGAACCACCAGCACATCGCCTTCGCATACCGCGGCGCCCTCTTGCACATTGACCTGCCACAGGTTTCCGGAAACCGGGCTTTCCACGCCCAGTTGCCCCGCCTGCAACGGTGCGTCGTCGCCTTCATCCCCCCTCGTTTCGGCACTGTCAAAATGTGCCTGGCCACTGGCGATCCAGCGCTCACGTTCAGCGTCAAATGCGCCTTGTTGTTGGCGGCGAAACGCCGCAATCCCCGGTGCTTCATCGGCGAGAAACTGCTGATAATCCGCCAGGTTCAGGGTGGTCTGTTCAATGCGCAACGGGTAGCGTCCCAGCGGGAAGTCGCGGCGAATGGTCAGTAACTCATCAGCGGAAACCGGGTAGAAACGGATCTGATCAAAGAAGCGCAACAGCCACGGCTTACCGGCAAAATCGTCCACCGTGTGGTAGCGATTCCACATTTGCAGCGTACGGCCGACAAACTGGTAACCACCCGGCCCTTCCATGCCGTATACGCAGAGATACGCACCGCCAATGCCGACAGAGTTTTCCGCCGTCCAGGTGCGCGCCGGGTTATATTTGGTGGTCACCAGCCGGTGGCGCGGGTCGAGCGGCGTCGCCACCGGCGCGCCCAGATACACGTCCCCCAATCCCATCACCAGGTAGCGGGCATCAAACACCGTTTTGTAGACGTCATCAATGTTCGCCAGATCGTTAATCCGACGGATAAACTCAAGGTTGCTCGGACACCAGGGCGCATCGCGGCGCACGGTGGTCATGTATTTGTCGATGGCTTTCTGGCAGGCGGGGTCGTCCCACGACAGCGGTAGCCAGACCACACGCGACGGCACATCCAGGTTCTGACGCTCACACACACGGCTCCACTGTCCGGCAACGGTGTCCAGTAACGCCGCCAGAGTCAACGCCTCCGGCTGATAGTGGATTTGCAGCGACCGGATCCCCGGCGTCAGATCAATCACCCCCGGCAGCGCCAGTGCTTCCAGCGCCTGCATCAATGCATGCGCACGAAAACGCAGCACCAGATCCAGCTCCGGCTCACCAATCTCCAGCAGCAGGTGCGTATCGCCGGATAAACGCGCCACCAGGCGCTTGTCTGCCTCACCGCACTCAAGCACGATCGGCGAAGCCGGTTCTATCGGCTGCCAGGGTGTATTAATCGGTTGTAGCGCGGCGATTTGCGCGGATTCGGCCTGCGCCAGGCGGCGCGCGGTGGCAATATCCACCGGAATAAAACGCACTTTGTCACCCGCTTTCAGCTGCCCGACGGCGTGCAAATCCGCCTCTATGACGGTTACCGGGCAGACAAAACCGCCCAGGCTGGGGCCATCCGGCCCGAGGATCACCGGCATATCACCGGTAAAATCCACCGCGCCAATGGCGTACGGGTTGTCGTGAATATTCGACGGGTGCAGCCCGGCTTCGCCGCCGCTGTCGCGCACCCACTCCGGTTTCGGGCCAATCAGTCGTACCCCGGTGCGGCTGGAGTTGAAGTGCACTTCCCAATTGGTGGCAAAAAAGGTCGCCATAGAGGCCGGGGTAAAATATTCCGGTGCACCGTGCGGGCCATAAATCACCCGCAGTTCACGCACCGGGGCCAGTATCGTGTGTAATGCAGGCGGCAATTCCGCGTCCTTGCACGGCGCGGTCAGCGGCGACAGATGCAACACATCGCCGGTTTGCAGTGCGCGCCCGGCATGGCCACCAAACTGCCCCAGCGTAAAGGTGCTTTTGCTGCCCAGATAATCCGGCACGCTGAGTCCACCGCGCAGGCACAGGTAACTGCGCACGCCGTCGCCGCTGATGTCGCCTATATGCAGGATCATCCCGGCGCGTACGCGAAATACGCGATTGCTGCATACAGGCTGCCCGTCCAGCGTCAACGCAATCGGCGCTCCGGTCACGACCAGTTGCGCGTCACAGTTAAATTTCAGCGTCGGCCCACTCAGGGTGATCTCCAGCGCGGCGGCAGTGTCATCATTGCCCAACAGGCGGTTGCCCAGGCGCAGCGCGCGGCTATCCATCGGTCCGGAGGGCGGAACGCCAACGGCCCAATAACCGACACGCCCCGGATAATCCTGTACCGTAGTTTGCGTCCCGGCGCTCAGCACCTCCAGCGTGGTGGCTTGATAGCGAAGTCCTTCCAGACAACGGGTCCAGGGTTCACCGCAGGCAAAAGGCGTAAAGGTTAAAATCTGCTGCAAATAACAGCGATTGGTTTCCACGCCGTAAAGGCGGGTTTCGCCCAGGGCGGTGTGCAGCGCGCGAATGGCGGCCTCACGTGTCGGCTGCCAGGCAATGATTTTTGCCAGCATCGGGTCGAAAAAGGGCGGCACGTCGCACCCGGCTTCGACCCAACGGTCAATACGCAGGCTCTGGCGATCCTCAGCCGGAAACGCCACGTCGGTGAGCAAGCCAGGCGACGGCTGGAACTGACGGCCAGGATCTTCGGCATACACGCGCGCCTGGATGGCATGCCCGTGTGGTTTCAACCCCGCGTACAGTGTTGCCAGTGGCGGCAGTTCGCCCGCGGCCAGCGCAATCATCCAGCGAACCAGATCGACGCCCCACACCTGTTCAGTCACGCCATGTTCAACCTGCAGGCGGGTGTTTACCTCAAGAAAGTAAAAGCGTTGCGCGTCGCTGTCGTAGACAAACTCCACCGTGCCAGCGCTGCGATAACTGACCGCTTTGCCCAGTTTGATTGCGGCCGCGCACAGCGCCTCCGCCATGCCTGCGGGCAGATTCGGTGCTGGCGTCTCTTCCAGCACTTTCTGGTTGCGGCGCTGCACGGAACAATCGCGCACTCCCAGTGCAATAACCTCGCCATGGCCGTCGCCAAACAGTTGCACTTCCAGGTGACGCGCACGCTCAATGTATTTTTCGATAAACACACCGGCATCGCTGAAGTTGTTTTTCCCTAGTCGCACCACCGCATCAAAGGCCTCGCTTAATTCAGCGGCGCTATAGCAGACGCGCATACCGATACCACCACCACCCGCCGTGCTTTTTAGCATCACCGGATAACCAACACGGTTGGCGGCATGCAGCGCTTCGCCAACATCTGACAGCAATTCGGTGCCTTCCAGCATCGGCACACCATGCGCTTTCGCCAGTGCGCGAGCGGTATGTTTCAGACCAAAAACACGCAGTTGCTCAGGAGTTGGCCCAACAAACGCAATCCCTGCCGCTTCGCAAGCTTCGGCGAAAGCGGCGTTCTCCGAGAGAAAACCGTACCCCGGATGGATCGCCTGTGCGCCGCTGGCTTTGGCGGCAGCAATGATCTTTTCTGTAACCAGATAGGTATGTGCTGCCGGGCCATTGCCAAGGCTCAGCGCTTCGTCGGCTTCGCGAATGTGCAGGCTGCTGATATCCGCATCGGAATAGACGGCCACGCCGCCCACCTTCATTGCCCGCAGCGTACGCAGAATACGACAGGCAATCGCCCCACGGTTCGCGATCAGTAATTTCGTAAACATAGATCAGACTCAATGGTGGCGGGTCGTCCCGCCGACAGTCGGCTCACCGCATGGTCGTCCATGGGGAAAAATCGGTTACGACAAAATGCGCCCGGCACGAACAGCAAACAGGTGATACAGCGCCAGACGCAGGCGCTGCCAGCGGGTTGGCGTCAGTTCCATATCAGCACCTCGGCAGGCGTCGGGTTCCAGCCGTTGCAGGGGTTATTGAGCTGCGGACAGTTGGAGATCAGCACAATGACATTACACTCGGCACGCAGCTCAACGTATTTGCCCGGCGCGGAAATCCCCTCCTCAAAGGTCAGGCCACCCTGCGCGGTTACCGGCACGTTCATAAAGAAGTTGATGTTTGCGCCAATGTCGCGCTTTTGCAGGCGGCCATCGTGCAGACAGGCGCAGAGAAAATTGTCGCGACAGCTATGCATATGCCGCTTGTCCAGCGCATAACGCACGGTATTGCTCTCCTGTGCGCAAGCACCGCCAAGGGTGTCATGACGACTGCAGGTATCGGCAACAAGGGTCAGCAGCGGGTTGCCCATATTGGACCAGAGCACGCTGCCTGTGGTGAGGTAAGCGTTATTCTGGCGGCGCAGCGTCCGTTGCGGATCGTAACGCTCGCGGGGGTTGTCGGCGTTATAGAACAGCGTATCCACCGCCTGGTTACCTTCCAGATCAAGCAGACGAAGCGTCTGGCCTTTTTTCACTTCAAACAGATACGGTTCTCCTGCCGGGATCACATGGCGGAAGGCGGCGTGTGAGACCTGTTTTTCACTGACGACACTCATCATATGACTCCTTACTGGGCGAAAAGGTAGGTATTGGTGAAAGCGCGCTCGTTTTCCGGGCGCGTCAGTAAGGCGTTAATCGCCGCCTGCGGGTCTTCCGCCTGTCGCCAGCTCAGCCGTACCGGGCGTGGCGCGTACTCTGACGAGGGATCCATCGGGTGTTGCAGCGCCGTCAGCACCATCAGCACATCCATCGGTGCGAACAACTCAACGTAACTGCCGGGTTGCGAATGTGCGTGGTGGAAGCTGAACTGACCGTTGTCATCCACCGCCACTTTGCTGAAGAAATTGACCACCATCAGTAAATCTTCAAGGTTGAGATCCCATTTGCCCATTTCGATCAACAGGTTGTCTGTACCGTTACGGAAGAAACCGTTGCGCAGCTCCTGATAGCGCCCCTGTCCGTACTTTTCTGCCACTTCGGCGGCATTCAGCACTCCGCCAAAAGGATCGTGCCAGCCGCAGGTGTCGGCCGTGATCCCGGCCAGGACGCGCCCCATATCGGAGTAGAAACAGTGCCCGGCGGTCAGGCGCGCCGTGTGCTGGCCTTTTAGCGTGTCCGGCAAGTTCAGACGTTCACTTTTTTCATGGGCGTTCAGCATCATCAGGCTGACATTTGCGCCACCTTCGATGTCGGTCATACGCAGGATTTGCCCACGCTTGAGTACAAAAGAGAGGTGGCCGCCACCCGGCAGGATCTCATCCCGCAGGGTGACAGGGGTTATGTTTGTGGTCATGAATTAACTCCTTAATGCATAGACGTTATCGGGCCTCGTGCCACTCAGCGCGGAGAGCCGCGTCTCATTGAGCGGGATGTCGTAAGTGATGCGCGCGCCATACGCCTGGGGGGCGTGCGGATCGATACGCACCTTGTCGAACACCAGCAAACGGGTGCCGAGGTTGAAGCCTTCCGACAGATCGTGGGTCACCATAAAGACGGTCATGCGGGTTTCGCCCCAGAGCTGTAACAGCAGCGCATGCATATCTTTACGGATGCCGGGGTCAAGCGCGCCAAACGGCTCATCCAACAGTAAAACGCGCGGTTGCATAATGAATGCCTGGGCGATGGCCAAACGTTGCTGCATCCCACCGGAGAGTTGCGCCGGGTATTTTTGCAACGCGTGGCTGAGGCCGACTTTCTCCAGCATCTGCGCCGCCTGTTCACGCGCGGCGCGTTTTTTCGCCCCGAAGAGGCGGCCAAATAGCGGAGATTGCGGCAGTTCGATACCAATGGTGACGTTATCCAGCACCGTCAGATGTGGGAAGACAGAGTAGCGCTGAAATACCACGCCCCGACTGCTGTCCGGCTCTGCGGTCAGTGGTTTGCCATCCAGCGTGATGCTGCCGCGACTCGGCGCTTCCTGCCCAAGCAACAGACGCAGAAAGGTGGATTTGCCGCAGCCGGATGCACCGACCATTGAGCAGAACTCCCCTTCTTTTACCTGCAAATTCAGGCGTTCCAGCACCACATGGTCGCCATATTCCTGCCAGATATTGTTGATGGTGATAAAGCTCATGCCTTCCCCCCTTCCGCCCAGGGAAAACAGGTTTTGTGTAACTGACGCAGCGCAAGATCCATCAGCCATGCCAGCAAGGTGATCCACAGGACATAGGGGATAATGACGTCCATCGCCATATAGCGGCGCACAAGAAAAATGCGATACCCCAGGCCGGCAGTCGATGAGATGGCTTCCGCAGAGATCAGGAACAGCCATGCCGACCCGAGCAACAGGCGTAGCGAGGTCAGCAGCCGCGACAGTAACTGTGGCAGCACCACGCGCAGCACCAGCGTCCAGCTGTTCGCCCCCAACGTTTGCGCTTTAATCAGGATCTCCGGCGGGATCTCGCACGCGCGGTGTTCGAGGTCGCGGGCCAGCATCGGCGTGATGCCAATGACAATCAGCATCACTTTCGATAACTCATCCAGCCCAAAGACGATAAACAGCACCGGCAATATCGCCAGCGGCGGGATCATCGACAATACCGTTATCAAAGGCGACAGCGATGCCCGCCACAACGGAAACACGCCTGCGGTGACGCCAATGCACAAGCCCAGCAGCGAGGCGATACTCAGCCCGAGCAGCAAGCGCGCCAGGCTGACCAGCGTGTCCACCCAGAACAGGTATTCACCGCTGCGTTTGTCCGGGGTAAACGCCATCCGTGAGAGTGCCTCCAGCATCTGTTGCAGGCCCGGTAACAGCTTGTCCTGTGGATTAGCCTCCAGCCGTACCGCTGAGCCCATAAAATACGCGGCCAGCAGCAGGACGAAAGGCAGCAAGATGAGCATCATCCGCATACCGGAACCAGGATGGCGGTTAATCTGTCGCATGGCGAACTCCGTCAGTTATCACAGCTTGCCGGCAGCGGCCATTTTCACGAAGCTGTCATCAAAGCGCAGCTTCACGTTATTCGCATCGCCCTGCGTGACATTGCCGGGGAACGTCATGCCGATAAAATCCGCACTCTGCGCGCCGTCACCCAGCAAACCTTTTGCAAAGGAGAACGACGCCACGCGCTGCATGGTTTTCGCCAGTTCAGCCGAGGTCACAAAAGCGACGTTATCCGCCGGGGTATAGAACAGGTGGGTGGTTTTCAGTTGCGCCTGGTAACCCGGCAGATCGGTACCAGAAGCCGCCGCCATCGCATTCAGCACGTTGGTGTCTCCGGCTTTCATCAGGCCCATCATTTCGTACCATGCGCCGGTCAGCGCTTTACCCAACGCCGGGTTATCTTTCAGGGTTTCACTGTTCACCACCATCATGTCGATAAGCTCGCCCGGCACCTGCGAAGAGCTAAAGACTTCGCTGGTTTTCGGTGTGGCTTTAATGACCGACAGTTGCGGGTTCCAGGCCACAGCGGCCTGTACATTCGGCGTGGCGAAGGCCGAGACAATATCGGCATCGGAGGTGTTCACGACGGTCACATCTTTTTCCGCCAGCCCGGCTTTTTCCAGCCCGCGCACCAGCAGATAGTGAGAAACAGAGAGTTCCGGCAGGTAGACCTTCATCCCTTTCAGGTCCTTCAGCGTCTTGCCTTCGCCTTTCATCACGACGCCGTCATTGCCTTCGGAGTAACTGCCGAGGATCAGCGCCGTGCTGTCCACCCCGCCAGCAGCCGGAATCGTCAGCGCATCCATATTGGTCATGGTGCAGCCATCAAACTGGCCGGCGGTATACTGGTTAATGGATTCGATATAGTCGTTGAGCTGAACGACATTGATTTTGATGCCGTACTTGCTGGCCCATTTATCAATGATTTTGCTACTGCTGAGGGTGCCCCATGGCATCCATCCGGCATAGATGGTCCAGCAAACATTGAACTCTTTTTTGACGGCGGCAAAAGTGGGGAGACTGACCAGCATTGCCAGCGACAGCACAAGCGTGCGGAGTAAGGAAGATTTCTTCATTCTTGACCTCTGGTTGGCACAAAAAGTTAGGGGCAGCGCGACACCCAATGGTGCTGCTGTCTCCCGGGTTTTTGTCCCGCCGTGTAACCTCGCAGAGGTCGCCAGCTCTTGGACCAGACATTCACACAGGTGAACCGGAACCCTAGCCAGCTATTTTTCATGTTGTGTGTTGCACTGCACGTTTACTTTTGCAAGGCCTGTGCCAGAGTGTTTTGCCTTTTTTCTCATGATGTTAGTGATAGGCACCGCTACGCTATCCCTGTTTTGGTGAGCCACCACAAGGCAGTGCACCACGCTGGTGCTGCACGCCCGGTGGTGCAAATGTATATAGCTGGTGTATTGTTTTTAAACGATTAATCACGCGGGACGGGTATCAGCACCATGCTTAAGATTCTGGGTAAAACGACATCGATTAATGTGCGCAAGGTCCTGTGGACCTGCGAAGAGGCGGGTCTTGATTATATTCAGGAGGATTACGGCAGCGGTTTTGCCTCCACGGAAACCGACTGGTTTCGTGCGTTAAACCCGAACGCAATGGTGCCGGTACTGATCGACGGGGATTTTACACTCTGGGAATCCAACTCCATTTGCCGTTACCTGGTGCGCAAAGCCGGGCGTGACGACCTGTTACCTGGCGAGCCGCAAGCCTGCGCCAATGTCGAGCACTGGATGGACTGGCAGGCGACCGAATTTAATAACGCCTGGCGCTATGTTTTCCCGGCACTGGGACGCAAAAACCCGGCCTATAACGATCAACAGGCCATTGCCGCTGGCATTAAGGAGTGGAACCACTGCATCGGCATTCTCGAACAGCAGTTGCAACGTACCGACGCTTTTGCGGCAGGTGACTCCTTTACGCTGGCGGATGTGGTGCTGGGTCTGTCGGTCAACCGATGGAAGATGACGCCATTTGATCACCCGGATGTACCGGCCATCGACGCATGGTTTGAACGTTTAAACCAGCGCCCGGCGTTTTTGCGTCATGGGAATAATGGGATGGTGTAAATCCAGATAAAATCGTTGGCCAGTGGGGTGTGACAGGCGAGGGAATATGAAAATCAGATATGCAGAGCCGGATGAAGCAGAACAGTGCTGGTATGTCCGCAACCAGTCAATTCGTTACGGATGCGCAAACAGCTACGCCCCGGACGTGATTAAGGCATGGACGCCAGATACCCTGCCGGAACATTTTTTACGCATTATGGCGGACAACCCTTTTTTTGTAGCGAGCACATCGGATGGAGTGATTGTTGCCACCGGTTTTCTCGATCTTTCGTCAGAGAGCGTTGAGGCAATTTTCACCTTGCCGGAATATACCGGTAACGGCCTCGCAGGATTGATTATTGATGCGATTAAAAATGAAGCTCGCCAGCGCGGTATTAAACAGCTTGTTTTATCCTCGACACCCAATGCCAGAACATTTTACGAAAAGCATGGCTTTACCTTTGTGCGGGAAAACACGCATTACTCTGGCCTTGCCAAAGCAGAACTTCGTTGCATCGATATGACGTATCCGCTTCAGGCTGTTTAAAGAAAGTTGCCATAAAGGTCGATAACGGATGAATGCTTTTTACAAGGAAACCGTTCCATGCGCGGCGACAATCGGGATTTTTTGGAAATTGAAACCTCACTGGAGGCATTTTTAGCCGACGATGAGGTGCTCAATAAAATGGAAATGATCAATGGCACGATCAATGACTGGGAAAAGTGGCTGCAAATTGAGTTGCAATACTATTTTCAGTCCCACCCGCTGTTTAGCTGTGAACGGGAAAAACAGTTTTCGCTGCTGCTGCCTGGTAGCGAGAAAAAGCAGGTGATGTCCGTTGATCTGGTATTAAAACGTGAGAGCAAAAAAGCCGAACAGGATATTTACGTCGAATTAAAGTGCGTGAAAAAGCTGAGCACCCTGCGGCGCGTGTTGAATAAGGATTACACCAAATTGCAATTGCTGGCGCAGTACCAGCCAATGCGCTCTTTCTGGTGCATCGCGTTTTACTGGAATTACGATGAGAGCAATGTCGATATGGCCCCCTTCCTCGCCGGGTATAAATACGCGGTGCACAGTGCGATTGACCTCTGTGGCTGCGGTGATCCGTTGTGCGAGGAAGCGAAGATGGGGTATGTAATTATTGGTGGCAAGCGCTAAGGCTTGCCGGAAATCAGCGTACGCGGCGGGCGCGAATCGTGTTGACAATCAATGCCAGCAGCCAGGCAATCACCACCACCAGCACGATCAACATGATGGTGCTGGCGGGATCGTTACCCCACTCGTAATTGCCGGTGAGGATTTTCTTCCGCCACAGCAGTTCGAAAAGGTTATCTGACGACCATAGATAGAAATCGTTAACCGGTTTCACCTTCGCCACGATCACGAAAGCGATAATTACATACAGGATCCCCGCCAGGATCTTAAAGATTGCAGTTCGCATAATCCGCTGTTCCTTTTACGGTCACTTTGCCATAAGCCTGTAAACCATTGCCGCCGGGTACAGCGACTTTTTCACTGCGCAGTAACGCGCTTCTGACGACATTAAAATCCGGTACGCGGTAAAAAGTGATGCAGCCCCAGGACTCGCCGGAACCGTCAGGCCGTAACGGATGGAGGCGGAACTGACCGCGTTTGACGCCATTAACGAACACGCTGTCGCTCATCGTCTGCGTGCTGAATAAGCCAAACCATTGCGAATGGTCTGTGTTATTCACCCAGTCTTTCAACTCACGCAGTACACTGTTGGCAAAACTACCGCTGGGCATATCCACAATCCAGTACTCACCAACAGGGATTGAGCCGTAGTTTGAAATCCAGGCGCAGTTGGGATTATTGATATATTGCTCACGGCCCGACAACACAGAAAAACTCCCGACGCCATATACCGTAAGCGTCGCTTTGCCGCTTTTGCGCGCAGCATCGTCATAGACCATCTGCATTTGGATCACGATGTCAGACTCCCTGTAAAAACCCGGTTATTTATCATGCTGTTTTTATTGAGCCTATAAGATAATTCGAAAAAAGCACTATCGCAGAGGTAAGGCAGTTTATTGGCTACCGCACACGGGTTTACTCTTCCGTGGCGATACGTTGCAGCGCGGCCTGAAACGAGGCGGTGAACATTTCACCATGCGTCAGCCCGGGAAACAGCAAGAAGGTTGCCGCAGTGCCGTTATCGCGCAGCGTGGAAGCCGTTTCACGTATGGCGATAAGCACATCCAGGTGATTGCCCTTCTCCCTGACCCGCTGTTCGCCATCACCTTCCATCAACCAGAGTTGTTTATGGCTGACGCGTTGTTTTTCCGTATGCGTTATCTGATTCAGCAGCGCAACATTGTTATGGTCAATTGAGGGAACGGCGGTGTAGTAGGCTGTGAATATTCTCGAAGATAAATACGCATCCAGCACAAATAATCCGCCATAGGAGTGCCCCCATAATGCACGTTTATGGGGATTTATAGCGGTATGCTGCTCGACCTGGGGCGCAATGGTCTGCTCAATAAGCTGCCGAAACGCCTGGCTTCCGCCCCCCTTCCTGCCGCGAAGCACTTGTTCATTTCCCTCCGCAGGAGGTGTGTAATCCCAGGTTCTGGACTCAAGGTCAAAGGGCAGAGGCGTTTGATAACCAATAGCCACGATCACGGGCGGATTGTGTTGCGATAATGTCTGCAAAAATGCGTCAGACAACCGGTCCATCACCGCATTGCCATCCAGTAGATACACCGCCGGGTAACCCGATGCTGGCGGTGCTTTATTGGGAATTCCGGTCCACACCTTGTAATGGCGTTTGCCATCGGTGGAATCAAAAGTCCTGACGGAGAAGTGATAAAAAGCGGACCCTTTATCGGCAATATTTGGCCCCAGCGGAGACATATCAGGCCTGGCGTAACTGCTTACCGTGCAGAAGAACAAGGTAAAAAACGCCGCCAGACGTACCACGATGCGCAGATGTTCCCTGTTGCATAACTCTGGATTCATTTCCGCCCTCTCCTTGTGTCCATGACCCTACGATGAAAACGTTGCCAGCCGTGAACGTGGCAACACGTCACGCACATTAATGAGAATGATTGCTAATTGCAATATTTAAAGAGAGAAACGAGCCGGAGAGTCAGAAGAGTATCAGGGAAGGTAAATAGCCAGTGTGCTTCACTTACGGAAGTATCCTGTTAATCTGGCAGAGCGACCGTATCCTGATGCTTATGCCCCCAGTGGCCGGGTGACTTCAGAAAAAAGTCTGCCGTTCCAGGCGAATAGCGTGCCAGGGTGGAGCATTAAGGCTGGCGCGGTTATCGTTTTCATTGGTATTGACATAAGTAGCTGGAGAAACGCTTCATCGGATGCCAAAACAAAAGCAAACGCCGTTCACCTCTTAGCTGAGATAGCATTGTTAATTATGATGAATCCCAGAGAATCAACTTCCACCTCACAGTTTCGATAACGACAAAATATCATTGCAATGGCAGCAAGCTTATTTCTAATAAGTGAAATTGAATTTCTATTCATTGAAAAGGGAAAATTCACCTCGGTTACAAATATTGGGAATTAACAGTCACAGATAATAAAAGTCTTGCTTAGTATCGCTTATGTTCGTCCCGAGAAAAACTATATCAAAGGCTTTCTTGCATGCTGCATCTGTTGTCTCAGTGACTGGGAGAATAGCTATTTCAGTCCCTGACATGCAACGCTCATCAATGCGTCACAGACTGACCAACATCGTATCGTCTTCGTTGGCTGGTGCAGTAAAACAGGTATGAAATTGCCAGTAACAAGCATCACCATAATTTTGAACAGAGCTAATATAGCCAGATTTTGGGTTCCTTGAATGATGTTTGGTGTGAAGACAAGTGAAGTCGTCATTCCCGCAATTTCTGGTATCCATCTGAATAAGAAGGTTTTTCAAAATCCTACATACTTTTTAAGAAAATTGTATAATGCTATCTTCAATGGAATTGAAGATAGCAAAGGAATGGATTAAAAATGCATGGAATTGATCGACCGTTAACGATTTTCATCACTAAGAAACCCTTTAATGATCATAGCGCTGATGATATGCAATGTGGAGACATGGACGAAAAAACTCTCAAGTCAAAGTTTCATCTTCATCAGGTTTCATCATTAGTCGATTGGTCTACTTTTCACTCCCCTTATGATCATCCAGCTCTACGCAATCTCCCTGCCTATTCTAAAGAAAAAGTTATAGCTATACTTTTCGACGAACTAAGAAATCAATCACGAGCTTTCTCTTTTATCGGCACACACCAGGGTTTAATAACTAAATTAATAAATCACATGCAATATAAAAATGGTGCCGATTACAGGGACTTGCAATTGGATCAGGCTTACAATCGAATGATACTTAACGATAAATCTGATGGCAATATTTTAACTGCCATACAATATGTTCTGAGCACTCACGATTTTAATGCCAGGCAATTAAGCAAGGAATCCTTTATTGATGTATTTTCCTTAGTCCATTTGCCAAAATTTGTAGGTTGGCAAAATTGCATAAACGGTCCAGGAATATCAGTACATGATATCAACAGCACTGAAATCATTATTGAATCCATTGTATTCCAAGAAAATCGATATACTGCAACGATTCATTTCAAAGCACAGGATCATTTTGGTCTGGATCAAGAAGATATTAGCAAATTTAAATTTAAATTTAATACGATAAGTTTCTTTCGTATTTGGTTTGTCCTACAACGCTATTGCAAGTTTTCTTACAAACCTTTCTTCACTAATTTTAATGCAAGGATAACAATAAGTGGCGAAAACAATGCTTAAAAAAACATTAATCACAGGCATATTTATACTAGCAACCTGTATCCTCTGGTTGTTCTTTCTGCCCACAAAGGTTGTCAGGGTCGACAACCATTTAGTTTATCTGGATCATGCCCCCATCACCAATGAAGGTAAAATTAATTGGTGGAAGAAAAATAGAGTTCACCTTCAAGAGAAATACCATCTTATTGAAAACCCTGAGAGTTTCACGGTAGTGATCATGCGGTTTGGTGGATATAAAAGCCTGCCAACAGGCAGTAACGATGGTAGCATTGATGACTACCACTGTTTTGATGACATTAAAAATAAAGAAAACTGTGTTTACAATCATGGAATTATGATCATTAGTGGTAACTTAAATAAAAAAATATATTATGGCATTGGTAATAAAATTTATTCAGAGACACCTGGAGGCAAGTTAATATTACTTAAAGAGTAAATCACATAACGGCCACACGCAACATGTTTCATCCAGGATAAAAATAGAAAAAAACTACTATTGATGAGGATTCGCGAATGACAAATGCAAGAGAAAACCATCATGCTGTGTAATAAAGCAATACTCTTAAGCACTATACTTTTGTTCTCAGCGACGGCAATGGCAGAAAAAATCGTCTGCCCGACAACACTACAGATTAAAAATAAACCTCACCGATTGAGTGATGTCAGCCTTTTTAGCGGGCCTCCTGAAGAACGTGGTGAATTAATCCCGGATACCGAAGACGATACGGTGTGGACGATAAGAGGTTACCCCTTCTACGACAGTACGGGCGAAGTGCCTTTTTATCTTGTTTGCAAGTATAAAGGCACGAAAGAGACCGTCACGTTGAAAGTACCGGACAGCGCCAAAAAATGTTCCGCCTGGCTGGAAGGCGGCATAAATCATCTGTTTGCGGCGTGCGAATAGAGGATAAAAAGAAGATTCCTTATATTTAACCAGGAATATACAGGCCACCTTCAGGTGGCCTTTTTTTAGCCAAAAAATATACCAGCAGAACAAAAAAAATACGTTTGCTTACACGCTCACTCTTTTCCGAAAAAAAACCTCTATTGATGAAGTGCTGATGCTGTTACAACCGACTTCGTTTTCTTTGCAAGCTCTTCTGAGAATAAAGTGACCTCATTGTGCTTTCTGTGAATTTCTGTTGTACGAGGATGTTATTCACATCACTCAGAAGAAATCCAGACAGACAATAAAAGAGAAACATTATTCACAAAAAAATGAAAATCAATGAGGAACAGCCATGTCTGAATATGATGATACCTGCACCGTCCATGATACATGGAGCGGTCCAATTTGTTCTTTTGATGGTAATAACAAACCCGGAGGAACAACGTCCAATGGTGACGGGAGTCGCGATGCCGTCGGGGGCGTAACCGATAAAACTAAAATCGTTGTTGTTAGTACCAAAGAGTACAGTGGCGCTTATATGTCGATGTGCACAACGAACCTGAGTGTTCATGAGGGTTTTAAAAACGCCATGTATCAGGATAGCGAAGGAAATATTACCGTTGGCATCGGACATTTAATTGTTAATCTTACCGCAGCGCTGGCATTACCCTTCACCCGCACACATACCACTCACGGGCACGGTGATGATGAAGACACGGAAGTATCGGCGAGTGATAAAGATATAACTACAGCATTTAATGCTATTAAAGCAAACCCTAAAGCCTGGACGTTGGCTCATTTAACAAATAAAGCAGTTATTGAAACCTGTATCAAAGATGTTCAAACCACAGAGGCGGGTTTGCGCGGACTCTATTCAGACTATGATAGTTTTCCTGATGGCGTAAAAACTGCCCTTGTGGATATGGGATTTAATCTGGGGATCGGCAAGCTTAAAAGTGCCTTCCCCGCTTTCAATGCCGCTGTTAATAAAAAGGACTGGGCGACAGCAGCAAAAGAATCGCACAGAACAAAAATTTCTGAGTCCCGTAATACGGACACAGCCAATCAGTTACTCTCTGCGGTAAAAAAATAAACGCAAAGGCGCACGATGCTGCGCCTTTTTTCTCCCCACACCTTAATAGCATGAGCATTCTGCCAGGCCCGGCTATGAAACGTTACGCCTTATCCCCTCTCCATCGCGTGGGTGAACTGCTGTTCAAGCATAGAACGTCCCCACTGCTCACCCTGCCATTCCCTGGTCAGCCTGAAGCCGAAAGATTCATAAAGACGTCGTGCAGCGTGAAGACCACTAAAGGTCCAGAGTTGGACTGCTGAGAATTGTTGCTCATCGCAAAACTGCATCGCGCGGGCAAGCAACTGGCGACCGATGCCAGTACCACGACATATATCATCGAGAATAAACCAGCGCAGATGTGCTTCATTATTTCCCAAGTCTTCCCCATCAATAGCCACCGATCCAACCACCCGCCCATCCAGAACCGCGAGCCAAATGTTGTTGCGCTCGCTTTCCAGTCGGCCAGCAAATTCGGCCAGGCCCGAAGCCACTTTGCTCTCAAAAAAATACCCAAAACCATAATGGTTCGAGTAGTAGTTCGCATGCATTTCGCTGATACGGCCAATCATCCCCGGCAGATAACCGGTGATAATGTCAGGCTTGTCGCCAGGAGGAAGTGGCGTGCCTTTCCGGCAGGCTTCCAGTGCAGAAGCATAGGCTGAGAGGCCGCTAGCTACCATACTTTGCCGGGCGGGATCCAGGTACTCCATCGCTTGCTGCACACGCGTCTCACCGTAGCTGTTTATGCGAGATACACTCTCCTTTCCCTGTGCGGTCAGCACCAGCTTCTTGTACCGTGCATCCTCCGCCAGCGGTACCTCCTGTAATTCGCCCGCACGAATGAGTTTCGCCAGCATTCGACTGACACTGGACTTCTCCAAACCAAGCAGTTGCACCAGTTGTGCAGCAGTGACGGAGCCGCGCATTCCTACTTCCAGCAGAGTATGCACTGCCGAGGGAGAGTAATCGGTAGCGGCAAGCGTGCTGTTCATAAATCCCAGTTCACGAACCATCTGACGCGATGCCACACGGATGTCGTTGATAAGCTCAGGTGCTGCCATGGTATGACCCGTTCAGAATAGGTAGTTGCACAATACAACCATCTATTATTCAGCCTGTCAATTGTAAAACGATGTAAGAGGAGAAATAGATTTTTTATAAACGCAACGACACATCTCATTTTCACGTTTACCAGGCAGCCAGCTTAAACGTTATAAAACCGACACTATCAGCACTATTCCCATACAGTCTGGTTCATTACACCACAGCGGAAATTCCTGATATGCAAGATGCCACTCTCGAATTTATGCCACACGCGACATAATGCACTGGTTATATAAATCATTCCCTCTACTCATTTATACTATTTTTTCTTCGCTCAATTAAATATTTTCGTTGATTTTCAGTTTTACTTGCCAACTGAAGATCTTCCATCCAGGAACCCAGCTTTTCTTTATTTTTATGCATGAGAAAAAAATTAACATATGAGACATTAATTTCATCTCCGCACCGCTCGCAAAAGACTTTTCTTTTTATTAAAAAAGGGATTGTCTTAATATCAAAAAAAGTCACCCACTCTGTCTCAGAATAGAGCCCCCATGATTTTTCACAACCACAATTATAACAATAATTGTTAATAAAATACGGAGTTCTGCAACTTTCCTTTAACCACCCGAAGATAATAAACACACATCACCCCAATAATTTGTTATTTTGAGATTTTCCTGACCTGCTTTGCGAAAGCATATTAACAGAATGAAATATCACAGCATATATGCATGTCGATGTAATATAAAAATACCACTCTCTTCGGTTATATAGGATTTTAATATCACCCTAAATTAAACTCCAGGCACAAAAAAGCCGCACTTAAATACGTGCGGCGTTGGTAGAATTTTTTGATATTTTACTGGATCTTATCCGCCTGAATCGTGGCGTATCCGGTGTTATCAACGCAGTTATCATCTGTGACAAACGCCATAAACGTTGCCGGCGTAGGTACATTCACCGTAATTGGTGTATTACCCAGCGTTGTTCCCCAGCGAGCGTTGCCAAGCCCTCCCTGCAAATAAATAGTGCTGATGTTGCAGCCATTCGCTAACGAACCGTTCATACAACTCATGTTATTAGAGGGCAATGACATTTTATATGTGCCAGGTGCCAGCTGGAATTGCAATGCTGTACCGACCTGAACTTGCACATTACTTAGCGGTGGATAAATACAATGCGCCTTAGCGCCGATTACGAAAGATTCGGCCTGACTTCCAAACGACAGGAAACCAAGCAGGAAGAGTGCATGTAATTTGGTTTTCATGGTTAACATTCCTTTCATAGAGAACGAGATAACGTTATGGCAGCGCTGCCGAAACAGAGATTACCTTTCTCGACTCAACCTCATCCAGGCGATGCTGTCTTGATATATACCAAACAACAAACCTGACACGGTATGCAGCCAACTGCTATTTGCAGACACACACCGAAGCACACCGCACCGCTTTAATCGCTATAAATTTTGCCCGGAGACCTGTACAATCCCTGCCCTAAGCATCCTATAACTGATTATTTTTTGAACTATGAGCAATGTGAACCTGCAGCCGAAAATCGGCTTTGTCTCTCTTGGTTGTCCGAAAAACCTGGTGGATTCTGAACGTATCCTTACCGAACTGCGTACCGAAGGCTACGACGTTGTACCTACCTATGACGATGCCGATATGGTGATCGTCAACACCTGCGGTTTTATCGACAGCGCAGTACAAGAGTCGCTGGAAGCCATCGGCGAAGCGTTGAACGAAAACGGCAAAGTGATCGTCACCGGCTGCCTGGGCGCAAAAGAAGATCAGATCCGCGAAGTGCACCCGAAAGTGCTGGAAATCACCGGACCGCACAGCTACGAGCAGGTGCTTTCTCATGTTCACCATTATGTACCGAAACCGAAACACAACCCGTTCTTAAGCCTGGTGCCGGAACAGGGCGTGAAATTGACGCCGCGTCACTACGCTTATCTTAAAATTTCCGAAGGCTGCAACCATCGCTGCACCTTTTGCATCATCCCCTCGATGCGCGGCGATCTGGTCAGCCGCCCGATTGGCGATGTACTGGCGGAAGCCAAACGTCTGGTGGATGCCGGAGTGAAAGAGCTGTTAGTGATCTCTCAGGACACCTCCGCCTACGGCGTTGACGTTAAACACCGTATGGGCTTCCACAACGGCGAGCCAGTAAAAACCAGCATGGTCGGCCTGTGTGAGCAACTGGCGAAACTCGGCGTCTGGACGCGTCTGCACTACGTCTACCCCTATCCGCACGTGGATGATGTTATTCCGCTGATGGCCGAAGGTAAAATCCTGCCGTACCTGGATATTCCGCTTCAGCACGCCAGCCCGCGCATTCTGAAACTGATGAAGCGCCCGGGCTCTGTCGATCGGCAGTTGGCGCGCATCAAGCAGTGGCGTGAAATCTGCCCGGAGCTGACCTTGCGTTCTACGTTTATCGTCGGCTTCCCGGGTGAAACCGAAGAAGATTTCCAGATGCTGCTCGATTTCCTGAAAGAAGCACGTCTGGATCGCGTTGGCTGCTTCAAATACAGCCCGGTCGAAGGCGCTACCGCCAATGAACTGGCGGATCAGGTGCCAGAAGAGATTAAAGAAGAGCGCTGGAACCGCTTTATGCAACTGCAACAGCAGATCTCTGCTGAACGTTTGCAGGAAAAAATCGGTCGCGAAATCCTGGTGATTATTGATGAAGTGGATGACGAAGGTGCGATTGGTCGCAGCATGGCAGATGCACCGGAAATTGACGGTGCCGTCTACCTGAACGGCGAAACCGCTGTGAAGCCGGGCGATGTTGTCCGTGTGAAAGTGGAAAACGCCGACGAATATGATCTGTGGGGCACCCGGGTTTAAATCGTTTTAACCCTCACCCCACCCCTCTCCCTGAAAGGGAGAGGGAGAAAAGCACTATCCCCTGCTGCCGCTGTACGGAGCGGGAATCAACAAAACCGCACCGCGCGTTTGTCTCTCCTCCGCTCTCTCCCTGAAAGGGAGAGGGAGAAAAGCACTTTCTCCCGTTGCCGCCGTGCGGAGCGGGAATCAACAAAACCGCACCACGCGTTTGTCTCTCCTCCGCTCTGTCCCTGAAAGAGAGAGGGAGAAAAGCACTATCCCCTGCTGCCGCTGTGCGGAGCGGGAATCAACAAAACCGCACCGCGCGTTTGTCTCTCCTCCACTCTGTCCCTGAAAGAGAGAGGGAGAAAAGCACTATCCCCTGCTGCCGCTGTGCGGAGCGGGAATCAACAAAACCGCACCGCGCGTTTGTCTCTCCTCCATTCTGTCCCTGAGGGAGAGGGAGAAAAGCACTATCTCCCGTTGTCACTGAGCGAAGCGGGAATCAACAAAACGGCGCCGAACGGTTCCCTCGCCCCTTCGGGGAGAGGGTTAGGGTGAGGGGAAACCAGCACTATCCCTTAATCTTCGGATCCAGTGCGTCGCGCAAACCATCTCCCAGCAGGTTAAACGCCAGCACGGTCAAAAAAATTGCCAGTGACGGAAACAGCGCAACATGCGGCGCTATCACCATATCGGCCCGCGCTTCATTCAGCATTGCGCCCCACTCCGGCGTCGGCGGCTGTGCCCCCATCCCCAGAAACGAAAGGCTGGCGGCAGAGATAATCGAGGTGCCGATACGCATGGTGAAATAGACCACAATCGACGACACCGTGCCTGGCAGAATATGGTGGAACAGGATCACCGCATCGCTGGCACCAATGCTGCGGGCGGATTCAATAAAGGTTTGCTGTTTCAGCACCAGCGTATTGCCGCGCACCAGACGGGCAAACGCCGGAACCGAGAATACCGCCACGGCGATAATCACATTCGCCATTCCGCTGCCCATCACCGCCACCACCGCAATCGCCAGCAGAATACCGGGGAAAGCGAACAGCACATCGCAGATGCGCATGATGATTCGGTCCCACCAGCCTTCGTAGTAGCCCGCCAGCAGCCCCAGCACCGTGCCAATCAGTGCGCCAATCAACACGGCAAACACCCCGGCGGCCAGCGAAATCTGCGCCCCCACCAGTACGCGGCTAAAAATATCACGCCCGAGAGAATCAACACCAAACAGGTGCACCAGTGACGGGCCGTCATTCAGGCGGTCATAATCAAAGTAGTTTTCTGCATCGAACGGAACAATCCACGGGGCGATAATCGCCAGCAGGATCAACAACAGCACAAACAGCCCGGCGGTCATCGCCAGCGGCTGGCGGCGAAAACGTCGCCAGAACTCATCCCATGGGGTGCGCACATGGCCCGGTTTGACCACGGGCATGGCGTTTAAAATCGCCTGTCGACGCCAGTTTAACAGTCGCATCCTTACTTATACCTGATCGCAGGGTTAATGGCGGCGTAGAGCACATCCACCACTAAGTTGATAAGAATAAACTCCAGCGAGAAGAGCAAAACTTCCGCCTGGATTACCGGGTAGTCGCGCATCTCAACGGAGTCCACTAGCAATCGCCCTAATCCCGGCCAGTTAAAGACTTTTTCCACCACAATCGATCCGCCAAGCAGAAAACCGAATTGCAGCCCCATCATCGTCACCACCGGGATCATCGCGTTGCGCAGGCCATGTTTGAGGATAACCCAGCGCTCGCTCACGCCTTTCGCGCGGGCCGTACGCATATAGTCTTCGTTCAGCACCTCAACGAATGACGCGCGAGTAAAGCGCGCCATCACTGCTGCGACCGCCGCGCCCAGCGTCAGAGAGGGCAAAATATAGTGCCGCCAGCTATCCGCCCCCACGGTCGGCAACCAGCCCAGCTCAACGGAGAAAAGCTGCATCAGCGCCATCCCCAGCGCAAAAGCCGGGAAGGAGATGCCGGTCACCGCCAACGCCATACCCAGGCGATCCGGCCAGCGGTTACGCCACACTGCGGCAGCAATCCCCGCCCCAAGACCAAACAGCATCGCCCAACCCATGCTGGTAAGGGTTAGCAGCAGCGTGGGCATAAAGCGACTGGCGATCTCTTCCGACACCGGGCGACGGGAAGCCATTGAGATCCCGAAGTCCCCCTGCACCACATTGGTAATGTAGTGCCAGAACTGCACCCACAACGGTTGATCAAGCCCCAGTTGGCTGCGCACCATGGCGATCACCTGCGCGTCCGCCTCCGGCCCGGCAATCAGTCGCGCCGGATCGCCCGGTAATAAATGCACAAATAAAAACACCAGCACAGCCACGATCAATAATGTCGGAACCAGGCCAAGCAGGCGTTTGATGATATAATTCAGCATCGCTCGTTCCATGCCCCCCGCGGTCCTGCAAGGGGGAATGCGTTAGGGTTGCAAATCAGCATCGTCAAAACTGAACCCGGTATCCGGCATGATGTAGAACCCGGTCAGCTTCTTGTTATGCGCCGAAACCAGTTTTTCCACAACCAGCGGCACCCACGGAGAATCCTGCCAGATAATGTCCTGCGCCTGTTTATACAGACGTGCTTTTGTCTCCGTGCTGGTTGTCTTCAGCGCGTCGGTAAAATCTTTATCTACCTGTGGGTTACGATAAAAAGCGGTATTAAACTGAGTTGGCGGCCAGTTCCAGGAGGCAAACAGCGGCGATAATGCCCAGTCTGCTTCTCCGGTTGAGGCAGACCAGCCAGTGTAAAACATTCGCACCCCGCTCTCTTTCTGCCCTTTACCTTCCACTTCCGCCGCACGCTGCCCGGCATCCATCGCCGTCACCTGCACTTTAATGCCCACCTGCGCCAGCTGCTGCTGGGTAAATTGCAGCACCTTCTGCGCGGTGCTGTGATTATGCGAAGACCACAAGGTGGTGCTGAACCCTTGCGGATAACCCGCCTCTTTCAGCAATTCCCGCGCTTTAGCCGGATCGTAGGGCCACGCCGGGTAATCCTGCGAGTAGGCAATAGTTGGCGGTACGACGCCCGTCGCTGGCGTGGCGTACCCGGCAAAGGCCACTTTTACCAGCGCCTGACGGTTAATGGCATAGTTAATCGCCTGGCGTACTTTCGGGTTATCAAACGGTTTTTGCGTCACATTCATACTGATGTAACGCTGCATAATCGACGGGCTGGCGACCAGCTCGAGCGTGCTGTTGCGTTTGAGGATTTCCGCCTGCTCGTAAGGGATAGGGAAAGCGAACTGTGCTTCCCCGGTTTGCAGCATTGCCGCACGCGTGTTGTTATCCACCACCGGTCGCCAGGTGATAGAATCCAGCTTCGGCAGGCCTTTTTGCCAGTAGCCCGCAAACTTCTTCACCTTCACATAATCGGTCTGGTTCCAGGCCTCAAACGCGTACGGCCCGGTGCCCACCGGGTGGAAACCAATATCGTCGCCGTATTTTTTCAGTGCTGCCGGAGAGATCATCGCCGTCGCCGGGTGCGCCAGAATATTAATAAATGCCGAGAACGGCTGTTTGAGGGTGATTTTCACCGTCGAGGGATCAACCACCTCGGTTTTGTCGATGTTCTTATACAGGTTGTAACGCTTCAGGCTGTTCGCCGGATTGCTGGCACGATCGAGGTTCGCTTTCACCGCGGCGGCATCGAAATCCGTACCATCCTGGAACTTCACCCCCTGGCGCAACGTAATGGTGTACACCAGCCCATCGTCGGAGACGGTGTAGCTTTTCGCCAGGACATTCTCCAGTTTCATCTCTTTATCAAGGCCAAACAGTCCCTGATAAAAGGATTTCGCCACGGCCTGTGACAGGGTGTCATTCGCGTCATAAGGATCGAGCGTGGTGAAATTGGATCCCACGGCGACAACCACGTCTTTCGCGGCAAGGACTGGGGCAGCGATCAGCATAGATATCACACCAAGCGCGACCAGCCCGTTACGTGAAACGCATTGTGTCATGTTGTTCTCCAGAAAAACCCTGCCAGTGCTCAGTTAAAAACGGGACTGCGTGTTGCCGGGCGTGGAGCGGGCAACAAAGTGCCCCGGCCCTACGTTCTGCAGCTGTACACGCTGCATCGACTCGCCGCGTTTGCGGATATTGCTGGGCATGTCATCAGACAACAACACGCGCTGCGCATGACGATGCGCCGGGTCGGCGACGGGAACCGCCGACATCAATTTACGCGTATAAGGATGCTGCGGGTTCTCAAACACCGCACGACGCGGGCCAATCTCCACGATTTGCCCGAGATACATCACCGCAACCCGGTGGCTAATGCGCTCCACCACCGCCATATCATGAGAAATAAACAAAAATGCTATTCCCAACTCGCGCTGCAGATCGAGTAACAGATTAATGATTTGCGCGCGGATAGAGACGTCCAGTGCCGAGACGGCTTCATCCGCCACCACCACACGCGGGTTAAGCGCCAGCGCCCGCGCAATACAAATACGCTGGCGTTGACCACCGGAAAATTCGTGCGGATAACGCCACGCATGCTCCGGTTTCAACCCAACACGCTCCAATAGCCATGTGACCCGTTTTCGCCCCTCTTCTTCGCCGAGAAGGTTATGTACCCTCAGCGGTTCAATAATCGAATCACCTACCGTCTGGCGCGGGTCGAGCGACGCGTACGGATCCTGGAAAATAAACTGAATATCCCGGCGTAAACGCTGCAGTTTACCGGCAGGCAAGGTATCAATGCGCTCACCGTTAAAGGTAATCGAGCCGCCCTGATTCTCCACCAGCCGCAGCAGCGCCCGCCCAGTCGTCGATTTGCCGCTACCGGACTCTCCCACCAGCGACAGCGTTTCGCCGGGCCATAAATCAAAACTGATCCCCTCCACCGCATGCACTTCTTTGTTCACGCGGTTGAGAATGCCGCTGCGCAACGGGAAGCGCGCCACCAGATCCCGCACCTGCAAAATGGGCTCGCCCGGCACCACGGTATCCTGCTCGATCTCCGCTTCCTGATGCAGCGGGTCTTTGGCTGAAATCAGCGGGAAGCGCCGCGGCAGATCGCGACCATTCATCGCGCCCAGTTTAGGCACGGCAGTCAACAACGCTTTGGTATAAGGATGCTGTGGATTACGGAAAATCTGTTCCACGCTACCGGTTTCCACCGCTTCACCCTGGTTCATCACCAGCACACGGTCGGCGATATCCGCCACCACGCCCATATCATGGGTGATAAAAATCACCCCCATCGACATCTCTTTTTGCAACACAGAGATCAGTTGCAGGATCTGCGCCTGGATGGTGACATCCAGCGCAGTGGTCGGTTCATCAGCAATCAACACCGCCGGGCGGCACGACAGCGCCATTGCGATCATCACACGCTGGCGCATCCCGCCGGAAAGCTGGTGCGGGAAACGGGAAAGAATAGACTGTGATTCGGGAATACGCACCAGGTCGAGCATCCGCCGCGCTTCAATTAATGCCTCTTCGCGCCCCAGTTTCTGGTGCAGGCGAATCGACTCGGCAATCTGCTCACCCACCGGAAACACCGGGTTGAGCGAGGTCATCGGCTCCTGGAAAATCATCGCAATATCCGCCCCGCGCACGCTGCGCATTTGCGATGCTGAGAGCGTGGTCAGATTCACTTTCTGCCGGTTGCGGCGCGTCAGATACATGTGATCGCAACTGACTTCGCCACCCGCCTGTTCAATCAGGCGCAACAGCGATAAGGCAGTCACGGATTTGCCGGAACCGGACTCACCGACAATCGCCAGCGTTTCGCCCCGTTTCAGCGAGAAAGAGAGATGACGTACCGCCGGGGTGATTTGTTTATCATCGCGAAACCCGATCTGCAAATTGCTGACATCAAGCACAACCTCTGCTTCAGCCTCAAACCCTTGCGACACCCCAGACTCCTTATTCACGATAAATGCCTACGCTTGGCGTATCACCCGCATAGCCCCAGGCGCGATACATCCCCTCACTGTTAAACGGCAAAGCGACGTTACCTTCCCGATCGATGGCGATTAGTCCGCCACTCCCGCCCAGCGCCGGTAATTTTTCCATCACCACCGCTTCACAGGCTTCGTGCAGACTAAGGCCACCGTAATCCATCAATGCGGCGATATCGTAAGCCGCCAGCGTACGGATAAATACCTCGCCCGTGCCAGTACAGGAGACCGCCACACTGGCGTTGTTGGCATAACACCCGGCGCCGGGGAGCGGGCTATCTCCCACGCGCCCGGGCAGTTTGTTGGTCATACCGCCCGTGGAGGTTGCCGCCGCCAGATTGCCATGCTTGTCCAGCGCCACTGCGCCGACAGTCCCCATTTTACTGCTTTCATCGAGCGGCGCAGAGCCATGATCAAGCGTCGTTAGCCCCGCATCACGTGCCTGCAGTAACTGCTCAAAACGTTCCGGTGTGGAAAACAGACTCGGCGATACCGCGGCCATACCGTGGGAGAAGGCAAACTGCTCAGCGCCTTCACCAATCATCAGTACATGCGGGCTTTGATCCATCACCAGACGCGCTGCAAGGATAGGGTTACGCAGACGACTGACGCCCGCCACCGCGCCCGCCAGCAAGGTATTGCCGTCCATAATGCACGCGTCCAGTTCATGGGTTTCATCACGAGTGAAGACTGCGCCAATCCCGGCGTTAAACAGCGGGCACTCTTCCAGTAGTCGTACCGCTTCGGTCACCACATCCAGCGCGCTTTCGCCGGCCTCCAGCATGCGTTGCCCGACCTCCACGATCGACGAAAGCACGTGCGCATAGCGCTGCTCTTTCTCCGGGCTCATCCTGGCGCGGGCGATCGCCCCGGCCCCGCCGTGTATTGCAATGACTGCTTTTGCCATAGTTTTCGCCCGGTTTTACTTTGTCTGCGAAGATTTCTGAATATAGAAAGTCGTTACAACGATGTAAAGAGACGTGATTACAATGGGGTAGGCGTAAGGCATTCAGACACGGGTCCTTTTCTGCCATAATAAGCGCTTCAACGCGTTGACTGGATAATAAATATGGAATCCTCACATGGCCTGATGTCGCTTGATACGGCCCTCTCTCAGATGTTGTCACGCATTACGCCGCTAAACGACCGCGAAACCCTACCGCTGACGGCCTGTTTTGGTCGCGTGGTGGCGCAGGATATTATTTCTCCCCTGAATGTACCAGGTTTTGATAACTCAGCGATGGATGGTTACGCTGTGCGTCTCGCCGACCTGCGCAGCGGAACACCTTTACCGGTCGCCGGTAAAGCGTTTGCCGGGCAGCCCTTCGACGGCGAGTGGCCGACAGGGACCTGCGTGCGCATTATGACCGGTGCGCCAATCCCCGCCGGGTGCGATGCGGTGGTGATGCAGGAACAGACGGAACAGAGCGATGCGGGGATCCGCTTTACCGCCAATGTGCGTGAAAATCAGAATATCCGCCGCGCCGGTGAAGATATCCAACAAGGTGCGTGCGTCTTTCCTGCGGGCACCAAACTGACCGCGGCCGAACTGCCGGTACTGGCGTCGCTGGGCATTGCCGACATCCCGGTCGTGCGTAAAGTGCGTGTGGCGCTTTTTTCCACCGGGGATGAGCTGCAACGGCCAGGGCAACCGCTGGCAGAAGGGCAAATTTACGATACCAACCGCCTGTCAGTACACCTGATGCTGGCGCAACTGGGCTACGAGGTCATTAACCTCGGGATTATTCCTGACGATCCGCAGAAATTGCGCGAGACCTTTATCGCTGCCGATAGCCAGGCCGATGTGGTGCTCAGCTCTGGCGGCGTGTCCGTGGGCGAAGCGGATTACACCAAAACCATACTGGATGAGCTGGGTGAAATTGCCTTCTGGAAGCTGGCGATCAAACCCGGTAAACCGTTCGCCTTTGGCAAACTCCGCCACAGCTGGTTCTGCGGTCTGCCTGGCAACCCGGTTTCAGCAACCCTTACCTTCTACCAACTCGTGCAGCCCTTGCTGGCAAAACTGAGTGGCGATACTGCGCCTGTGCAGCCGCTGCGTTTTCGCGCCCGGGCGACAGAACGCCTGAAAAAATCGCCGGGGCGTCTCGACTTCCAGCGCGGTGTGGTAAGCCGTGGCGAAGACGGCACGCTGGAAGTACGCAGTACCGGGCATCAGGGTTCGCATATTTTCAGCTCCTTCAGCCAGGGTAACTGCTTTGTGGTGCTGGAGCGCGAACGCGGCAACGTTGAAGCGGGTGAATGGGTGGATGTGGAGATGTTCAATCATCTCTTCGGAGGCTGACAATGGTCGAAGAACTCAGTGATGCGGAGATGATGCGCTATAACCGCCAGATTATTCTGCGCGGCTTTGATTTTGACGGTCAGGAGCGGTTAAAAGCCGCACGCGTACTGGTGACGGGCCTTGGCGGGCTGGGCTGCGCGGCGGCGCAGTACCTGGCCGCTGCCGGGGTGGGTCAGATGACGCTACTGGACTTCGACACCGTGGCGCTCTCCAATCTGCAACGCCAGACGCTGCACAGCGATGTGAGCATTGGCATGGCGAAAGTCGACTCCGCCCGTGACGCGCTGCTGCGTATTAACCCGCATGTGCGCTACGCAACGTTAAATGCATTGCTGGATGAAGCGGACCTGTTTGCTCAAATTGCCGCACATGATCTGGTACTGGATTGCACCGATAATGTCGCCATCCGCAATCAGTTAAACGTGGGGTGCTTCCGGCATAAAACGCCGCTGGTTTCCGGTGCCGCTATCCGCATGGAAGGACAGATCAGCGTCTTTACCTGGCAAGATAACGCGCCCTGTTACCGCTGCCTGAGCCGTCTGTTTGGCGAAAACGCCCTCACCTGCGTGGAAGCAGGCGTGATGGCACCCCTGGTCGGCGTCATAGGTTCATTACAGGCGATGGAAGCCATCAAAGTGTTGACCCACTATGGCACGCCAGCGGCGGGGAAAATCGTGATGTACGATGCGATGACCTGCCAGTTCCGCGAAATGAAACTGCTGCGCAACCCTACCTGTGAGGTGTGTGGCGACTAACGCCTGAGTGCCGGATGGTGCGAGGCTATCCGGCCTGTAAACCTGGCCAGGACAGCCAGCAGAAGCGCCAAAATGTGACCGTTCCCATACTTTAGACCCCACCCTCCGCAACCCGTCAGAGAATTGACCTTTGTCAAAATAACTTTCATTCGAAAGTAATTTAATCTTCATATGCAATATGGAGACGGTTATGATTTTCAACATTCAGCGCTATTCCACCCATGATGGCCCCGGCATCCGCACGGTCGTGTTCCTGAAAGGATGCTCGTTGCGCTGCCGCTGGTGCCAGAACCCGGAAAGCCGGGCACGCACGCGGGAGTTACTGTTTGATGCGCGGTTGTGCCTTGCAGGCTGCACTCTGTGCCAGCAAGCGGCCCCGCAGGTAATTGAGCAGGCGCTGAATGGCATGCTGATCCACCGGGAAAAGCTCAATGACACACACCTGGATGCCCTGACGCACTGCTGTCCAACCCAGGCGTTGACTGTTTGCGGAGAAGAGCAATCCGTTGATGACATCATGGCAACCGTCCTGCGCGATAAGCCGTTTTATGATCGCAGTGGCGGCGGGTTGACCCTGTCCGGCGGTGAGCCGTTTATGCAACCAGACTTGGCGCAGGCGTTGTTACAGGCCAGCCACCAGCAAGGCATCCATACGGCGGTGGAAACCTGTTTGCATGTGCCCTGGCGCTATATTGAACCTTCGCTGCCGTTTGTTGACCTCTTCCTGGCGGATTTAAAACATGTGGATGAGGCGCTATTCCACCAGTGGACCGACGGCAGTGCCAGGCGCGTACTCAACAATCTTCAACGCCTGGCGCAGGCGGGCAAACAGATCATTATCCGCGTACCGCTGATCCCGGGTTTCAACGCCGATACCGCGTCCATCAGCGCCATCACGACCTTTGCCGCAGAGGTATTAAAGGTTCGCGATATCCATTTTCTGCCGTATCACACGCTGGGCATCAATAAATATCACCTGCTCGGCGAATCCTACTCGGCCCCTGAGAAGCCGCTTGATGATCCGCAATTGCTGGACTTTGCTCAGCACAAAGCCCGCCTGAGCGGTCTGACCGCGACATTACGAGGATAAAACGATGACTACGCTGCAATTGAACACGCTGACCGACCGCATCAAGGCGCATAAAACCGCGCTGGTACATATTGTTAAACCGCCGGTCTGCACCGAACGCGCACGCCATTACACCCATATCTACCAGCAGCATCTGGATAAACCCATCCCGGTGCGCCGTGCACTGGCGCTGGCCCACCACCTGGCGCAGCGCACTATCTGGATCAAACACGATGAGCTGATTATCGGTAACCAGGCCAGCGAAGTCCGCGCCGCGCCAATCTTTCCGGAGTACACCGTTTCATGGATCGAAAAAGAGATTGATGATCTGGCGGACCGCCCCGGTGCGGGGTTTGCCGTCAGTGACGAGAATAAACGCGTGCTGCATGACATTTGCCCGTGGTGGCGCGGCCAGACCGTGCAGGATCGCTGTTACGGCATATTTACCGATGAACAAAAAGCGCTGCTGGAGACGGGTATCATTAAAGCGGAAGGCAATATGACCTCCGGCGATGCCCATCTGGCAGTGAACTTTCCGCTGCTGCTGGAACGGGGGCTTGACGGGCTACGCCATCAAGTCGATGAGCGCCGCACACGCATTAACCTGACGGTGCTGGAGGATCTGCACGGAGAGCAGTTCCTGAAAGCCATTGATATCGTGCTGGAAGCGGTCAGCCTGCACATTGAACGCTTTGCCGACCTTGCACGTAAAATGGCCAGCGAAGAGCCGCGTGAACAGCGCCGCAACGAACTGCTGGCAATCGCGGAAAACTGCCGGGTGATTGCCCATGAGCCACCGAAAACCTTCTGGCAAGCGTTGCAATTGTGCTACTTCATCCAATTGATTTTGCAGATAGAATCCAACGGCCACTCGGTGTCGTTCGGTCGAATGGATCAGTATCTCTACCCTTATTATCGCCGCGACGTGGAGTTGCAGCAGTCGTTGCAACGGGAAGACGCTATCGAGTTGTTGCACAGCTGCTGGCTGAAGCTGCTGGAAGTGAACAAAATCCGCTCCGGTTCGCACTCTAAAGCCTCTGCGGGCAGCCCGCTGTACCAGAATGTGACCATCGGTGGTCAGCTATGGCGCAACGGCGAAGCCCAGGATGCGGTCAACCCGCTCTCTTACGCCATCCTTGAGTCCTGCGGTCGCCTGCGCTCCACGCAACCGAACCTCAGCGTGCGTTACCATGCCGGGATGAGCAATGACTTTCTTGACGCCTGTGTGCAGGTGATCCGCTGCGGTTTCGGCATGCCTGCGTTTAATAACGATGAAATCGTGATCCCGGAATTTATCAAACTCGGCGTTGAACCTGCGGATGCGTACGACTACGCGGCAATTGGTTGTATCGAAACCGCGGTCGGCGGCAAGTGGGGCTACCGCTGTACCGGTATGAGCTTTATCAACTTCGCCCGTGTGATGCTGGCAGCGCTGGAAGGCGGTCGCGATGCCACCAGCGGGAAAGTGTTCCTGCCGCAAACTCAGGCGCTGTCCGAAGGGAATTTCCCTGGCTTTGATGACGTGATGCACGCCTGGGATCGGCAGATCCGCTACTACACGCGTAAATCCATTGAAATTGAGTATGTGGTCGACACCATGCTGGAAGAGAACGTCCCGGATATTCTCTGCTCCACGCTGGTAGATGACTGCATTGAGCGGGCAAAAAGCATTAAACAAGGGGGCGCTAAATATGACTGGGTGTCCGGTTTGCAGGTCGGTATCGCCAACCTCGGCAACAGCCTGGCGGCAGTGAAAAAGCTGGTTTTTGACCAGGGGCTTATCGGGCAACAGCAACTGGCGCAAGCGCTGGCAGAAGACTTTGACGGCCTGACGCACGAGCAACTCCGCCAGCGACTGATAAACAGCGCGCCAAAATACGGAAACGATGATGACAGTGTCGATACGTTACTGGTACGCGCCTATCAAACCTATATTGATGAGCTGAAGCAGTATCACAATCCGCGCTACGGTCGCGGCCCGATTGGCGGTAATTATTACGCCGGAACCTCCTCTATCTCCGCTAACGTACCGTTTGGCGCCGCCACCATGGCGACACCGGACGGGCGTAAAGCGAAAACGCCGCTGGCGGAAGGGGCCAGCCCGGCCTCCGGCACAGACCACCTTGGGCCAACGGCGGTTATCAGCTCGGTGGGTAAACTGCCGGTCGGCGCGATCCTTGGCGGTGTGTTGCTCAATCAGAAGTTAAACCCCGCCACGCTGACTAACGACAGCGACCGGCAAAAACTGATGGCGCTGCTGCGGACATTCTTTGAGGTGCATAAAGGCTGGCATATTCAGTACAACATCGTGTCGCGCGAGACGCTGATTGATGCGAAAAAACACCCGGATCAGTATCGCGATCTGGTGGTGCGGGTGGCCGGGTATTCAGCATTCTTTACTGCCCTGTCGCCGGATGCGCAGGACGATATCATTGCCCGCACCGAACATACATTGTGATATATCCCCCTCACCCTAGCCCTCTCCCCACAGGGGAGAGGGAACCGGCCTGTTCGGCATTCCCCTCACCCTAGCCCTCTCCCCACAGGGGAGAGGGAACCGGCCTGTTCGGCATTCCCCTCACACTGCCCCTCTCCTCACAGCGGAGAGGAAACCGGCCTGTTCGGCTTTCCCCTCACCCTAACCCTCTCCCCACAGGGGAGAGGGAACCGGCCGGTGCGGCATTCCCCTCACACTGACCCTCTCCTCACAGCGGAGAGGGAAGCGGCCGGTGCGGCTTTCACCTCACTCTGTCTCTCTCCCCACAACGGAGAGGGAACCGGCCGGTGCGGCTTTCCCTTCACCCTGACCCTCTCCCCACAGCGGAGAGGGAACCGGCCGGTGCGGCTTTCCCTTCACCCTGACCCTCTCCCCACAGCGGAGAGGGAACCGGCCGGTGCGGCTTTCCCCTCACCCTGACCCTCTCCCCACAGCGGAGAGGGAACCGGCCGGTGCGGCATTCCCCTCACCCTGACCCTCTCCCCACAGCGGAGAGGGAAGCGGCCGGTGCGGCTTTCCCTTCACCCTGACCCTCTCCTCACAGCGGAGAGGAAACCGGCCGGTGCGGCATTCTCCTTCCTCTGGTCGTCTCCCCATGGCGAAGGGTGAACGGTTTTTCTCCCTCTCCCTTCCAGGGAGAGGGCCGGGGTGAGGGTTACCGCAACATTCCTCTCTTCCCCCGCCTGTTTCTTAACCCTCCACTTTCATTCGAAATAAAATTTGTGCATCGGCTCACATTCTCTCTAGAATGTTACTCGTCGTAGTTACATTCAGGAGCCAGGTATGACCGTCAAAGTTATCGTCACGGATATGGACGGAACTTTCCTTGATGACGCCAAGCAGTACGATCGCACACGCTTTATGGCGCAGTTCAAACAACTTCAGCAGCGCGGTATTGAGTTTGTGGTCGCCAGCGGCAACCAGTATTACCAGCTGATCTCCTTTTTCCCGGAGCTGAAAGAGACCATCTCCTTTGTCGCCGAAAACGGCGCGCTGGTGTATGAGCACGGTCAACAGTTGTTCCATGGCGAGCTGACGCGCCACGAGGCGCAAGTGGTGATTGGTGAGCTGCTGAAAGACAGGAGTCTCAACTTTGTCGCCTGCGGTCTGGAAAGCGCTTATGTCAGCGAAAATGCCCCGGCGGAATTTGTCGATTTGATGTCGAAGCACTACTACCGTTTAAAACCGGTACGTGACTTCCAGCAAATTGACGACACGTTGTTTAAATTCTCACTTAACCTGCCGGACAGTGAAATCCCACAGTTGATTGATGAACTGCATGTCTCACTCGATGGCATCATGAAACCTGTCACCAGCGGTTTTGGGTTTGTCGATTTAATTATTCCCGGACTGCATAAAGCCAACGGCATTACCCGCTTGCTCAAACGCTGGCAGGTTTCACCACAGCAGTGTGTGACCATTGGCGACAGCGGCAATGACGCCGAGATGCTGCGTATGACCGATCTCTCCTTTGCCATGGGCAATGCCGGTGAGGCGATCAAGGCCATTGCTCGCCACCAGACCGATGACAACAATCAACAGGGCGCACTGAATGTGATTCAGGCCGTCCTCGACCATACCACCCCGTTTAACCGCTAATCTTCTGCCGGAGCGTCTGTTCCGGCTTCTTCTGCCTTGTCACTTTTCCGCCTTGTGTTCCCCATCAAGTTTTTAAACTTGCATTAACTTATTTTTAACTTAAATTATCATATGTAACTTAAATAACTTTCGAATGAAAGATTGAGAGGTTCATATGACTTTTACCCACGAGACGCTGCCCACCGATCACCAGGCGTCCATTCGTCAGATGAAACAAGAACTGCGTGCGCAGATTGGTGATGTACAGGCCGTCTTTAACCAACTGAGCGAACGGATTGCCGCCCGCGTGGCTGAGATTAACGACCTGAAGGCACAGGGAGACGCCGTCTGGCCGCAGATCCCCTTCGCCGATATTGCTAACGGGCGGGTAACCGAAGCGCAGCGGGCGCAGATTAAACAGCGTGGATGCGCGGTAATTAAAGGGCATTTCCCCCGCGAACAGGCGCTTGGCTGGGATCGCTCAATGCTCGATTACCTTGATCAGAACCACTTTGACGATCTCTACAAAGGGCCGGGCGACAGCTTTTTTGGCACGCTGGAGGCTTCGCGCCCGGAAATTTACCCCATTTATTGGTCGCAAGCACAAATGCAGGCGCGTCAGAGCGACGAAATGGCCGCGGTACAATCGTTTCTGAACCGGTTGTGGCGCTTTGAAAGTGAAGGAAAACAGTGGTTCGATCCGGATGTGAGCGTGATCTACCCGGACCGCATCCGCCGCCGCCCACCAGGCACCACCTCGAAAGGTCTCGGCGCGCATACCGATTCCGGCGCACTGGAGCGCTGGCTGTTACCGGCTTATCAGCGTGTTTTCGCCAGCGTGTTTAGCGGCAAACCGGAGGAGTACGATCCGTGGAATGCCGCGCACCGTACCGAAGTAGAAGAGTACACCGTGGATAACACCACCAAATGCTCGGTATTTCGTACCTTCCAGGGCTGGACAGCATTGTCGGATATGATCCCTGGACAGGGTTTGCTGCATGTGGTGCCGATCCCGGAAGCGATGGCGTATATCCTGTTGCGCCCGTTGCTTGACGATGTGCCAGATGAGGAGCTGTGCGGTGTTGCACCGGGACGCGTTCTGCCGGTTTCAGAGAAGTGGCATCCGCTGCTGATCGCGGCGCTGACCAGCATTCCTGCGCTGGAGGCCGGAGATTCGGTGTGGTGGCATTGTGATGTGATCCACGCCGTCGCACCGGTCACCAACCAGCAGGGCTGGGGCAATGTGATGTACATTCCTGCCGCGCCGCTGTGCGAGAAAAACCTCGCCTATGCACGCAAGGTGAAAGTCGCCCTGGAACAAGGCGCATCACCGGGGGACTTTCCTCGCGAAAACTACGAAAGCGACTGGTCGGGGCGCTTCACGCTAAACGATCTGAACAGGCACGGTAAACGCGCGCTGGGCATCGACATTTAAGCGTCGTATAACCCTTCGCGCTCCACGGCGGTGCGTTGCTGCCCAGCGCGTATCCGCCGTACCGACTCACGCACCGCAAGCAGGCCGTTAAGCAGTAACGAACCGGTCGGCGCTTGCGGGCGGATCAGCCGCTGTTGCAGCAGGTGCACTGCTTCAATACCCAGTTCATCACGCGGTACGTGTACCGCCGTGAGCGGCACATCCTGAATGGCAGCCAGATTAAACGCATCAATGCTCATCACCGACACATCCTGCGGCACGCGTAATCCCCTCTGCTGCAACGCGCGCACCGTCCCTTCCGCCATAAAATCGCCACCCACCAGAAACGCGGTCGGTGTGAGCTTATTCGCCGGGGAGTCCAGCCACTCCGCCACCCGTAACTCAGCCTCTTTGGCGCTAAAACTCGGAACGGTGATCAGATCCCGCTTGCTGTTAAAGCGCAGATTCTGTTGCTGCCAGGCAGCTTTGATCCCGGCCAGGCGCAAATCCATGGTATAGCGACGCAGGCACATAACATTCACCACGTCCCGGTGGCCCATATCAAAAAGATAGCGCGCGGCAAACTCACCAATCGTCTGGTGATCCGGTGCAATAGATGGCAGACGCATACGCCTGTCGCGGCAATTGATCAGCACGCAGGGTTTACCGAGATCCGCCGCCAGCTCATGAATATGCGGATCGTCAATGCCTAACAGGATCGCCGCCTGGGTTTCCGGCGCATTCATACGTGCAAGGAATTCATTGGCATCGCTGTCCAGTTCTTCCAGTGCGCAATAACGCAGCCGCACTTCATGGGGATCCAATGCTTTGTTAATGCTCTGAATAACGCGGTAATAAAAGATGTCAGAACGTTCATCAAAAGCCCGTTGCGGTGCGAAAACGATCAGGTTATTGAGCAGCAAACGCCCGGCAGCAATCCCCTCCATGACGCCCAGCTCGCGCGCACACGCCAGCACTGCCGCCCTGGCTTTTTCGCTGGTGTTCGCCTTTCCCGCCAGCACGCGGGAAACGGTGCTGGTCGACAGGTTGGTCCGGTGGGCAATTTCGCTGATTTTGAGCTTTTTATCCATTCTGTGATCTTGCTCCGTTTCCGAAATGGGAAAATTTTCATGAGGCAACAACCCATATATTCATGGCCTGAAATGGATTTTGCCCCATGATAAGCATCATTAATGGGAATCCTTGCACAAAATCCGCTATGGCTGCCGATCTTTCTCGCCTAACGTAAACATGTCGTACAACTTCCATACTAGTTGTATGTGAAATAACGACATAAACGGAAAAAAATCATCACGCGAACCAATCCGGTATAACACATTCCGGGTGGCGCGCTTCGACTTCCCTACAAGACGATGTGCGGAGAAAAGAATGAGCCAGGGAATCAACAACGAAATGGCGGCCAGTAAGAGCCGCCGGATAGTCAAAAAACTACGCTGGTGGGTATTGGTGCTGTTTTTATTCGGCGTGACGGTGAACTATATCACCCGTAACTCGCTGGGTATTCTGGCCCCGGAACTGAAAACCAGCCTCGGCATTACCACAGAACAATATTCGTGGATTGTCGGTGCGTTTCAGTTGGCTTACACCCTCTTTCAGCCACTCTGCGGCTGGCTGATTGATGTGGTTGGCCTGAAACTCGGCTTTATGGTGTGTGCCATTATCTGGGCGTTGGCCTGTATTTTCCATGCTGGCGCAGGTAGCTGGCTGCACCTGGCGATATTGCGTTTCACCATGGGCGCATCAGAAGCCGCGGCAACCCCGGCGAACGCCAAAACCATCGGCGAATGGTTCCCGAAATCCGAACGCCCGGTCGCTGCCGGTTGGGCGGGGGTGGGTTTCTCCATCGGTGCAATGCTGGCACCGCCCATCATCTACTTTGCTCATGCCTCTTTTGGCTGGCAGGGCGCCTTTATGTTTACCGGCGTATTGGCGCTGCTGTGGGTCATTTTGTGGTGGGCGTTTTACCACAATCCGGATAAACACCCGAACCTGAGTAAAGATGAACTGGCGTTTATCCAGCAGGATAATGAACCGCCAGCCGTCAAGCTGCCCTTCCTGACCGCACTGAAAACGGTGTCGAAAAACAAACGTTTCTACGGGATCGCCATCCCGGCGTTTATGGCGGAGCCTGCCTGGGCGGTGCTGAGCTTCTGGGTACCGCTCTATCTGGCAAAAGAGCACGGTATGGATCTGAAACAGATCGCCATGTTCGCCTGGTTGCCGTTCCTTGCCGCCGACCTCGGTAGCGTAGCGAGCGGCTACCTGACCAAACTCTATACCCGCTGGTTTGGCTGCACCCGCGTTAACTCCGTGGTTGCCAGCTCCGTCACCGGCGCATTCCTGATGATTTCGTTAGCCATTGTCGCTATCACCCGGGATCCGTACATCACCATCGTGTTGATCTCGATTGGCGGTTTTGGTCATCAAATCATCTCCTGCATGCTGAGTGCGCTGGTGGTGGAGTCGTTCGATAAAGGCCAGATGGCGACCGTGAATGGAATGCGCGGCTCCGCGGCGTGGATCGCCAGCTTCCTCTTCTCGCTGTTAATTGGCGTTACCGCCGACAAAATCGGCTTTAACCCGCTGTTTATTGCTATGGGTTTCTTTGACCTGATTGGCGCTATTTTCCTGGTAGCATTTATTGCTGAACGTCGCGCAAAACGCGCATGATTGTGGATGTCTGATATGAAAACCCTGAAGAACTGGACGTTGCAAAAACAGGCGGCTCACCACGTTGAGCTATTGGTGGACGGGCAACATACGCTGTGCCTGTATATCCTTGAGGAGAACCTGTTCCGCGTACTGCTAAAGCGTAAGGGCGAGCTGGCGCTGGACAGAACCTGGAGCATTGCGCCGGGTGAAGATGTGCCATGGGAAGGCCGTTCCCGCGAGGATTTATCCGGTTTCGGTCTGCCTACATGGTCGCTCACTGAGCAGCAGGATACGCTGACGGTGCAAAGCGCGCAGTTACGGGTGACCGTGCACCAACCGCTGTGGCTGGAGTGGCACTACCGTAATGACGCGGGTGAGTGGCAGTGGCTGGCGGGGGATCGCCCGACCAGCGCCTATCTGCTGAATGCGCACGGCGATGGCGTCGCGCACTATCTGAGCCGTAAAAAAGAGGAACGTTTTTATGGCCTCGGCGAAAAAGCCGGCAACCTGCAACGTAACGGTCAGCGCTACGAAATGCGCAACCTTGATGCCATGGGTTATAACGCGGCCAGTACCGATCCGCTGTACAAACATATCCCGTTTACCCTGACCCGCCGTGACGATATCAGCTATGGCCTGTTTTATGACAACCTCAGCAATTGCTGGCTGGATCTGGGCAATGAGATCGATAACTACCACACTGCCTTTCGCCGCTGGCAGGCGGAAGCGGGCGATATCGATTACTACCTGTTTACCGGCGCACGCGCGCTGGATGTCACCAAAGCCTTTGTACGTCTAACCGGGAAAACGCTGTTCGGACCGAAATGGAGCCTGGGCTACAGCGGTTCAACCATGCATTACACTGACGCGCCGGATGCGCAAAACCAGCTGATGAACTTTATTCGCCTGTGCGAAGAACACGCCATTCCGTGCGATTCGTTCCAGCTCTCTTCCGGCTATACCTCGATCAACGGTAAGCGTTATGTCTTTAACTGGAACTATGACAAGGTGCCACAACCGAAAGTAATGACCCAGGCATTCCACGATGCCGGGCTGAAACTGGCGGCGAATATCAAACCTTGCCTGTTGCAGGATCACCCACGTTACAACGAGGTGGCGGAAAAAGGCTTGTTTATTCGCGATTCCGAAACCGATGCGCCAGAACGTTCAAGCTTCTGGGATGATGAAGGCTCCCATCTTGATTTCACCAATCCGCAGACCGTAGCCTGGTGGCAGGAAGGCGTGACCACACAATTGCTGGAAATGGGTATTGACTCTACCTGGAACGACAATAACGAGTTTGAAGTGTGGGACGGCGAAGCGCGTTGCCAGGGATTTGGCCGTGAAATCGCCATCAAACATATTCGCCCGGTGATGCCACTGCTGATGATGCGAGCGTCAATGGAAGCCCAGCAACGTTTCGCACCGCAAAAACGCCCGTACCTGATCTCGCGCTCCGGCTGCGCCGGGATGCAGCGTTATGTACAAACCTGGAGTGGCGACAACCGCACCAACTGGGATACCTTGCGCTACAACACCCGGATGGGCCTCGGGATGAGCCTGTCCGGCTTGTATAACGTGGGTCATGACGTGGGCGGTTTCTCCGGCGATAAACCGGACGCAGAACTGTTTGTTCGCTGGGTGCAAAACGGTGTGATGCATCCGCGCTTTACCATTCACTCCTGGAATGACGACCAGACGGTGAACGAGCCGTGGATGTACCCGGCCATCACCCCGGCCATCCGCAGTGCGATTGAATTACGCTACCGCCTGCTGCCGTACCTGTATACGTTGTTGTGGCAAGCGCACGCCGATGATGAACCGATGCTGCGCCCCACGTTCCTCGATCACGAGCATGACGCGCAAACCTTTGAGGAGTGCGATGACTTCCTGCTGGGTCGTGACATTCTGGTTGCGAGCGTGGTGGAGCCAGGACAGCGCGAGCGCCGTGTCTGGCTGCCGGCCAATGACACCGGTTGGTATGATTTCTACAGCGGGACCTGGTATGCGCCAGGCCAGTGGATAACGCTGAATGCTCCGCTGGAAACCCTGCCACTGCTGGTGCGCGCCGGTGCCGGTTTGCCGCTGAGTGCGCGCATTACCCACGTGGATGCGCAAGCGGACACGACCCGTGAACTGCAACTGTTCCCGGTCAAAGGCTCGGGGCGTTCCGACGGGCTGCTGTTTGAAGATGATGGTGAATCCTGGGGTTATAAAGATGGCAATGCGCTGTGGCTGGAGTGGGAAATGGTCTGCACCGGCAGCGAGGTGGAGCTGCGGATACGCACGCGCGGCGACTACCGCCCGGCGTGGAAGGTCCTGAAAGTGACGCTGCCGGCCAGTGATAAGCGCACATTGCGTGTCAATGGTGTGGCGGCAAACGAGTGGATACTGGCGTAATTTCCCCTCACCCTGCCCTCTCCTCATAGGGGAGAGGGTAAAATACGGGCACCAGCATCACCGGGGAGAGGGTAAAACACGGGCACCAGCATTACAGAGAAGCGGGTTGGCATCTCCCTCTCCCTATCGAGGGTAAAACACCGGCACCAGCATTACAGGGAAGCGGATTGTTATCTCCCTCTCCCTTTCAGGGAGAGGGCCGGGGTGAGGGTAAAAATCACTCGATACCCTGACTGCGCAGGTAATCCTCATAATTCCCGGAGAAATCCACCACGCGTTGCGGCGTAATCTCAATCACACGCGTTGCCAGTGAGCTCACGAACTCGCGATCGTGAGAAACAAAGATCAACGTGCCCTGATACATCTCCAGCGCCATGTTCAGCGACTCGATGGACTCCATATCCAGATGGTTGGTCGGTTCATCCATCACCAGAATATTCGGCTTTTGCATCATCAACTTACCGAACAGCATGCGACCTTTCTCGCCACCGGAAAGCACCTTCGCCGGCTTTTTGATATCGTCCTGGCTGAACAGCAAACGACCAAGGATGCTGCGCACCGCTTGCTCGTCGTCACCTTCCTGTTTCCACTGGCTCATCCAGTCAAACACGCTCAGATCGTTGTCGAAATCTTCCGCGTGATCCTGCGCGTAGTAGCCAATCTGCGCGTTTTCCGACCATTTCACCGTGCCGTTGTCGGCCAGCAGTTCGCCCACCAGCGTTTTCAGCATGGTGGTTTTACCCACACCGTTCGCCCCCAGAATGGCAATTTTCTCGCCCACTTCCAGCAGCAGATTGAAGTTCTTAAACAGTGGACCGTCATCAAAGCCTTTGGCAAGTGCTTCCACTTCCAGCGCATTACGGAACAGTTTCTTGTCCTGCTCAAAGCGGATGAACGGGTTCTGACGGCTGGAGGCTTTCACTTCTTCCAGTTTGATCTTATCAATCTGGCGAGCGCGAGAGGTGGCCTGACGCGATTTAGAGGCGTTAGCGCTAAAGCGGCTAACGAAAGATTGCAGGTCAGCAATCTGCGCTTTTTTCTTGGCGTTATCAGCCAGCAAACGCTCACGCGCCTGGGTCGCGGCGGTCATGTACTCGTCGTAGTTGCCCGGGTAGACGCGCAGCTCACCGTAGTCGAGATCCGCCATATGCGTGCACACCATGTTGAGGAAGTGACGGTCGTGCGAAATGATGATCATGGTGCTGTCACGCTCGTTCAGCACTTGCTCCAGCCAACGGATGGTGTCGATATCCAGGTTGTTGGTCGGTTCATCGAGCAGCAGAATGTCCGGGTTCGCGAACAGTGCCTGCGCCAACAGAACACGCAATTTCCAGCCGGGAGCGACTTCGCTCATTGGGCCGTAATGCTGTTCAACCGGGATGCCAACGCCCAGCAGCAGCTCACCCGCACGCGCTTCAGCGGAGTAACCGTCCATTTCGCCGTACTGCACTTCGAGATCGGCAACTTTGTAACCGTCCTCTTCGCTCATTTCTGCGAGGCCGTAAATACGGTCGCGTTCCTGCTTCACCGCCCACAGTTCAGCGTGGCCCATGATGACCGTGTCGAGCACGCTGAACGCTTCAAAGGCAAACTGATCCTGACGCAGCTTACCAATGCGCTCGTTAGGATCGATAGAGACGTTCCCCAGTGTCGGCTCTAAGTCGCCGCCGAGGATTTTCATAAAGGTGGATTTACCGCTCCCGTTGGCGCCGATCAGGCCGTAACGGTTGCCGCCGCCAAATTTGACGGAAATATTTTCAAACAGCGGCTTGCTGCCGAACTGCATGGTGACGTTGCTGGTGACTAACACGGAAGTATCCTGAAATATGTGACAAACACCCTATTATGCCACAAATCCGAATGAGATTCCTGTTCGCTGTCTGTCCGCTAAACTGCAACCAAAGGGAAAAAAGTGTGATTTCGTACACATCTGAATTCCCTGGACGGTGGAATGCACATATAATGCGCTTCCTGCATTCTCAACCCAATGGCCTGTGTGGCAAAAATCTCGCACAACATGAACATGAAATTAACAACCCTTTTCGCGGCGGCCTTTGCTGTCGTGGGATTTTGCAAAAGCGCGTCTGCTGTTACTTATCCGCTGCCGACTGATGGTAGCCGTCTGATTGGCCAGAACCAGATCGTGACTATCCCGGAGGGCAATACACAGCCTCTGGAATATTTTGCGGCGGAATACCAGATGGGTCTGTCCAACATGCTGGAAGCCAACCCGGGCATTGATGCTTACCTGCCGAAAGGCGGTACCGTCATGAACGTTCCGCAGCAGTTGATTCTGCCGGACACGGTTCACGAAGGGATTGTCATTAACAGCGCGGAAATGCGTCTCTACTACTACCCGCAAGGCACTCACACGGTGATCGTACTGCCAATCGGTATTGGCCAGTTGGGCAAAGATACCCCGATTGCCTGGACCACCAAAGTTGAGCGTAAGAAGAACGGCCCAACCTGGACGCCGACCGCCAAAATGCACGCAGAATACGCTGCAATGGGTCAACCGCTACCACCTGTTGTCCCGGCCGGTCCGGATAACCCGATGGGTCTGTACGCGCTCTATATCGGCCGCCTGTACGCCATCCACGGCACTAACGCCAACTTTGGTATCGGCCTGCGCGTAAGCCACGGTTGTGTGCGTCTGCGTAACGACGACATTAAATTCCTGTTCGATAACGTGCCGGTCGGTACGCGCGTACAGTTCATTGATGAGCCGGTAAAAGCCACGACGGAACCGGATGGCAGCCGCTACATCGAAGTACACAACCCGCTGTCCACCACCGAAGCGCAGTTCACCGGCGGTGAGATTGTGCCTATTGCGCTGACCAAAGCCGTACAAGCCGTTACCGGTCAGTCTGACGTTGATCAGAACGTGGTTGATCAGGCGGTGCAGAACCGTTCCGGTATGCCGGTGCGTTTGAACTAACCTGAGGTTTGCTGGCCTGCCTGGCCGGATGGCGCGACGCATATCCGGCCTGGAGAGTAAGGCGCAGCGAACACCCGGTAAAAAAGCGGAGAAGATGCTCCGCTTTTTTTTATCCGTTATTGACCACAATAACCCCGCCGTGATCGTAACGATAATGACAGTGGGCGTACTCCAGCGGCGTGCCATCTTCCAGATAGATCACTTGCTCCACTTCCAGAACCGGATCGGTGTCGTCGCAGTTAAGATATTGCTTATCTTCCGCGCCAGGTTTCAATGCCCGCACAATGCGGTATGAACCCATGATCTTCAGCGCCAGCTCCTCCTGCACATAACGAAACACCGAGCTTTCCAGATGCCCACGATTGAGTCCCGGCACCAGATTGACTGGCATCAGGGTAAATTCCAGCGACACGGGCTCACCTTCCAGCAAACGCAAGCGATTAAAATCATAGACCGGGTCGTCCGGCCCTAGCAGCAAAGACGCCTGCTCTTTTTCCGTCGGGAAACGTAACTCAAAGCGGATAATTTTACTGGTGACTTCACCGACGTTTTCCCAGGTTTTGGTCGCCCCAAAGTAATCACTGCCCGGCAGGTCCCAGCGCGACTGCTGCAGGAAATTTTTGCGGATAAAGGTGCCCTGCCCCTGACGGCTGTAGACCAGCCCCTCCACAATGAGCTGCCGCATCGCCTGCTGAATGGTCATCCGGCTGGTGGCAAACTCGGCCGCCAGCGCAAACTGGTCCGGCAAGGGGGCACTGGCGGAATACTGCTGACTGAGAATGCGGCGCTTTATTTCCCGCGCAATAGTGATGTATTTTGCCGCCATATCCCTTCCTGCTGTTTTAGTCTATCCCATTGTTTCTCAAGGCCACTCGCTCAGATATTTTGAGGAAAGGCAGGTAGAAGAATACACCAAAGATGATGATCAGCAACTGCACCACCACCGCACGCCAGTCCCCTGCCGTTGCCAGCCAGGCGCTCAGCACGGGTGGCGTTGTCCATGGGATCATCACCACGCAGCGCGACATCCAGCCAAGCGTAGTGCAGAGCCAGCCAAACCAGATGCCTATCGCCGGAAGCAGCACGAAAGGGATCATCAGCGGCAAGTTGAACACTATCGGTAAACCGAAAATCACCGGTTCATTAATATTGAACAGACCGGGAGAAATAGCGAGCCGCGCTACCTGCTTCGCCGATTTCTGTCGGGCGAAGATAAAGATCGCCAACAGCAGCGAAATCGTACTGCCGGTACCACCAATCATGCCGAACGTCGGCACAAAAATGCTGTTGATGATATGCGGAATGGGCTGCCCGTTAGCAAAAGCCAGCATGTTCTCGTTGGTGTTGATCAATAAGAGTGGTTCAAGGATCACCCCATTCACCACCGTCTGGTGGATCCCCAGCGTAAACAGGAAGTTGCCGAAACTGTAGATAAACAGCGTACCCGGCAGGCTGGTGTTGATTTGCCGTAACGGTTGCTGAATCAGCGTGGTGATCAGGTGGATCAAATCCGTGTTCAGCAGGTTGGCCAGCAACGCCGCCACAATGGCAAACGCAGATAACGTAATAATGGTCGGGATCAGCGCCGAGAAGGATTGTCCCACTGCCGACGGCACATTATCCCCCAACGAAATAGTGAATTTCTTCACGCTGGCCACGCGGATAAACAACTCTGTTGACAGCAGACCGATAATCACCCCGGCGAAAATCCCGGTGGAACCAATATTGGTGAAAGAGAGCATCTGACTGACAGTTACGCTGGCTTTCCCCCCCACAGGCACAACGTCGAGGTGCATTGGCATCATGATAATAAAGCTGCACAACGCAATGACCACGGCGGAGACCGGGTTACCGAAGTTCTTATTGCGCGCCAGTGACCAGGCTGTCATCGGCGCAATCAATAGCGCTGCGATATTCAGCGTGCCATTGATCACCGCTTCGCCCCACACCTTAAAGCGCGCCAGTGTTTCCCCCTCGAACACCCAGGGAAAGATCACGTTATTGATCAGCACCGCCAGCCCGGCGAGGATAAAAATGGGCATCACGGCGGCAAACGCGTCGCGCAGCGAACGCAAGTGCACCTGATTCGCCAGGCGGGCGGAGAAATCCACAAACTTATCGACAAACGACTGCATATTGGGCGTCATTTTCGTATCAGACATTGCGATGCCTCCCTCAATCCATCACGTTTACATATCGCGGCCGTTGCTGCGGATCACCTGTTGCAGCCAGCGGTAGCTCTTTTTCGGTACGCGTTGCATATCTTTCAGATCGTGGTTTTCACGGTTCACATACACCACGCCATAGCGCTTACGCATATCACCCTGCGAACTGAGAATGTCGATCAGCCCCCACCCGAGGTAACCAATGACCTGGGCGCCGTCTTCAAAGATGGCGTCCTGCATCGCTTGCAGATGATCACGGTGGTAGGCAATACGGTAGTCGTCATTAATCGGGTTTACGCCATCCCACTCTTCAATCACGCCGATACCGTTTTCAATGGGAAACACCGGCAACCGCCAGTCGTTGTAATAGCGGCTGATAATGGCGCGGAAACCCAGCGGATCGATTTGCCAGCCCCACTCTGTAGCTGCAAGATACGGGTTGGCTTTATCGCCCTGTTGCAGGTAGTCATTCACTGGCGTACCCGGAGCAATAGCGTCGCTGTCCAGCGTTTTGCTGGCGTAATAGCTAAAGGCCATAAAATCGTTTTTCACCCGCGCGATGTGCGCGAGGTCTTCGTCACGGTAGATATCGCGAAAACCTTCGCGATCCACCACCGCCAGCACGGCCGGGCTGTAGCCCTGGCCGGCGTAAACCCGTAACAGATTTTGGTTGATGAACTCGTCATATTGCATGGCGCAGAACACATCACGGGGTTTGCAGGTCGCCGGGTAGACTAACTGGTGCGCCAGCATACCGCCCATCAGCTTGCCGGGCTGCGTGTCGTGCAAATAATGGGTCAGCAGCACATGCGACATCATCACATGGTGCTGGATCTGGTACAGCTCTCTCAGGGTTTTCTCCCCCTTGAGATAGCCGCCAACCTGAAACGCGCCCGGCATGTGGTAAATATTCTGTTCGTTAAACGTCAGCCAGTACTTCACGCGACTGCCGAAGCAGTCGATCATCTTTTTGCCATAACGAACAAAGGCATCCTGCACACGGCGGTCGACAAAACCGTTGTACTGCTGCGCCAGCGCTAGCGGCATATCGAAGTGATAAAGGCACACCATCGGTTCAATACCCCGCGCCAATAGATCGTCAATAAAGCGATCATAAAAAGCGATGCCCTCCTCATTAAACGCGCCATCGCCCTGCGGACAGACGCGACTCCAGGAAATCTGAAAACGGTAGCAATTCATACCCAGATCCTGCATCAGATCGAAATCTTCGCGATACCGGTGGTAAGAATCAGTGGCAACTTTCCAGTCGGAGGCAAATTCGCTGGCTGCGCGGATATCGTAGACCGACATCCCCTTTCCACCCTCATTCCATGCCCCTTCAGTCTGCATGCTGGAGACGGAGTTTCCCCATAAAAAACCGGTCGGTAATGTTTTGTTCATCGCACTTTCTCCATGACTAGTCATTTAATTCATATGACTAGTCATATAGGCGATGGCGAAAAAGCAGGCAAAAAAAGAGTGCAGTTTTGTGATGGTTTTCGAAAGATTTGCCGAATGGCGTGATGGGCGGGTACAGCGAGCAGACGCGGTAAGTGATAATTGCAGGCCCGGTAAGCGAAGCGCCACCGGGCGACTGTAAAGGGTATAACTTACTGTTGTTTCAATTGATTACGACGGTATTCCCCCTGACGCTCCAGCATCCAGCCGGGGTATTCGCGTGGCAGTGCGCTCACAGCATCCAACTGTTGCAATTCGTCGTCGCTCAGGCGAACAGCAGTAGCGGCAATGTTGTCATCCAGTTGCGCTTCACGTTTCGCGCCAATGATCACACTGCTCACCACCGGCTGGTGCAGCAACCAGGCGAGTGCGATTTGCGCCACGGATACCCCTTTGCTGTCGGCAATAGTGCGCATCACATCCACACAATCGAAAGCCCGGTCTTTATTCACCGGCGGGAAATCAAACGTCAGGCGGCGACTCCCCGCTTCGCCCTGACCATCACGACTGTATTTGCCGCTCAGTAAACCGCCGGCCAGCGGGCTCCAGACCATCAGCCCCACGCCTTCGCTTTGCATCATCGGCACCAGTTCGCGCTCCAGATCGCGCCCGGCGATGGTGTAATAGGCCTGTAGCGAGGCAAAACGCGCCAGCCCCAACCGTTCTGAAATACCGAGCGCTTTGGCGATTTGCCACGCCGCCCAGTTCGACACACCGATATAGCGCACATGCCCGTGCTGCACCAGATTGTCCAGCGCGGCGAGTGTTTCCTCCATCGGCGTGGCAGGGTCAAAACCGTGTAACTGATAGAGATCGATATGGTCCAGCTGCATACGGCGCAGGCTCTCTTTCACGCTGTGAATAATGTGATAACGAGAGCTACCCCGCGAGTTCACCCCGGCGGTGCCCGTTTCACCGAACACTTTGGTGGCGACAATGACATTTTCACGCGGCACTTTCAGGTTCTTCAGCGCCTGCCCGGTGATCTCTTCTGAACGCCCGTTCGAGTAAACGTTAGCGGTATCAATAAAGTTAATCCCGGCATCCAGCGCGCGGCCCAGCAGCCTGTCGACTTCCGCTTGCTGCAACTGGCCAATTTGACCCCACATCCCCTCTTCACCGCCAAAGGTCATGGTGCCGAGGCATAATTCAGAAACAAACAGTCCGGTATTGCCCAGTTTTTTGTAGCGCATGTTGGCGTCTCCTCATCTGTTAGTTGACGCAGACAGTTATACGCAATCCCCCGTGGCGGCGAATGTGAGGATCCTGCCTGTTTCTTGCCCAATTCTCTGATTATCCGCGAGGCGCATCGCCAAACACAGGATAATCAGGGAGTTGCACATTTTGATAGGGTTCCCAGCCGCCACCTAACGCTTTGTAGAGCGCCACCAGGTCAAGGCTGCTCTGCACCCGCGCCTGTTCGCGCTGTTGGCTGGCCTGCGCCAGTTGGCGCTGAGCGTCCAGCACATCAATAAAGCTGGCGAGCCCCTGACGATAACTGTCGCTGGCCAGTGAGAACGCGTTTTGCAACGCGTTGATGGTTTTATCCAGTCCGGCCTCACGCTGCTGATCGGTGCGATAGCTAACCAGCGCGTTTTCCACATCGCCCAACGCTGTCAGCACCGTTTGACGATAATTCAGCACCGCCGCGCCCTGCTGCGCTCGGGCCAGTTTGACACTGGAGACCAGACGACCGCCCTGGAAAATCGGGATCGAGACCTGCGGACCAAAGCTGTAGAAGTGACTGCTCCAGTCGGTCAGCCAGTTGGTTTCGCTATTACGCAGGCCAAACTGGCCGCTCAGACTGAGGCTGGGGAACAGTTGCGCAACCGACACGCCAATCTGCGCCGTGGCGGCGTGCAGGCTGGCTTCCGCTTCCCGCACATCCGGACGACGTCGTGCCAGCGTGGACGGAATGCCGGTCGGTACACTGTCCGGCAATGCCGGTAAGGGCTGAGGGTTACGCAATTCGCTATCCAGCGCGCCAGGTGGTTTACCAAGAAGGATCGCCAGCGCATTCATCGCCTGCCGTTCCTGCGCCTGGTATTGCGGAAGCTGCGCTTCAAGATTGCCGACCTGGGCGCGGGCATTTTCCACATCCAGTTGCGGCGACAGGCCGCCTTTCTGCCGGTTATCGGTCAGTTCGAACGTTTGTTGCGCACTGTCGATCTGGGTTTGTAGCGTGGCAATAATGCGTTGCGCGCCGCGCAGTTGCAGCCACGTGCGCGCCACTTCTGCCTCCAGCGAAACCAGCGCATCATTACGTTGTTCAATCGCTTGTTGCTGCTGCGCCTGTGCGCTTTCCACCTGGCGGCGCACTTTGCCCCACAGATCCAGTTCCCACTGCGCATCAAAACTGCCCTGGTACAGATTCACCGGCTGGGTTAATGCGCCCAATGCACTGGTAATGGCCGGGTCCGCATCCTGCAATTGCCCTTCCACATTATGGGATTTCAGCTCCCCTTCAATGCCCAACTGCTGACGGGTGGCTTTCAGCGTGCCGTTGACCGAGGGCAGAAACGCGCCGCCAGCCTGATTAGTTTGCTCACGCGCCCCCGCAATACGCAGTACCGTCTGCTGGAGCGACAGATTCCCGGCGATCGCCCGTTCAATCAGACTGTTCAGCTGTGGCGAGCGGAACGTGGTCCACCAGCGGGGATTGATTGCCTGCGCAGAGGGTTGCGAGCCGACCGACGCATCCCCCGGATCGTGCCAACGTGCCGGGGTTTGTGGCCTCGCGGCCTGGTAATCCGGCCCTACAGCACAACCTGTAAGCCAGACAGAGAGAAAGAGTACGCAAAGACGTCCCGGCATAGTTAATGTGCTCCTGCGCTGCCTTCGCTTTTGATCGGCGACAGCAATAAACAAAAGGGGATCAGTAACAGCGCCACCACACTCAGCAGCGTGAAGACATCGATATAGGCCAGAAACCGCGCCTGGGCGATCATGGCTTTGTACATCTGCCCGCTGGCCGTGGAGAGGGGATCCCCCGCCAGAGCAGTGAAATTGTGAATAGCCTGCGCCGACGCACGCAATGCCTGCTGGAAGGGTTCGCTAAACGGCGAGGTATGCTCCGCTAAATGCGCACTGTGCGCCTGCGCGCGTTCGGTGATCGCTGCCGTCGACAACGAAATGCCTACCGAACCTGCGACATTGCGGAACATCGTGAACAGCGCGGCGGCATCGGCATTGAGCTGGCGCGGGATAGTAATAAACGCAATGGTCGTGAGCGGCACGAACAAAAATCCCAGACCAATAGACTGCGCGCTGCGAAACAGCATCAGCGTTTCGAAGTCGATATCCGGCGTTAAGGTGCGTGACCACCAGAACGAAGCCGCCAGGCAAAAGAAACCAAAAGCAATGATCCAGCGCGTTTGCACCACTGGCATCAGCTTGAGCACCAGCGGAATGGTCAACACAATTAACACCGCGCCAGGCGAAAGCACCAGCCCGGACCATGTCGCGGTATAGCCGAGATCTTGCTGAGCCAGCTGCGGGATCACCACCGAACTGCCATAGAGGATCATCGCCATACCCGCCATCAGCAAGCTGGAGATCGCGAAGTTTTTATCCGCCATTGTGCGCAAATCCACCACCGGTTTTTTGGCATACAGCAACCAGTAAATGGCCCCGACAATACCGACTGCCGTCAGCACGGCAAAGATGCGGGTAAAGTCAGAGTTGAACCAGTCCTCATCTTCACCGCGATCGAGCATCACTTGCAAACAGCCCAGCCCAAGGGCAATAAGCCCAATACCCGGCCAGTCGATGGTCAGTTTCTGCTTCGATTTACGTTCCCACGGTGGATCTTCCAGTAACTGATAAATCGCCAGCACGGTCACAATGCCGACCGGAATATTGATAAAAAACACCCAGCGCCAGGAGTAGTTGTCAGTGATCCAGCCGCCCAAGGTCGGTCCCATCACCGGAGCGACAATAATGGCGATAGACGAGAGGCCGAAAGCTTTACCGCGATCCTCCGGTTTAAAATAATCCAGCAGGACCGATTGCTGCGTCGGTTGCAGCCCTCCGCCGAAAAAGCCCTGCAGAATGCGAAACAGGATGATCTGCCACAGTTCCGTGGCGATCCCGCACAGAAACGAGCAGAGGGTAAACATCACAATACAGATCAGAAAGAACTGCTTGCGACCAAACACGCGGCTCAGAAAAGCCGAAATCGGCAACACGATGCCGTTCGCCACAAGATAACTGGTGAGCACCCATGTTGATTCGTCATAGCTGGCGGAGAGTGACCCGGCAACATGCGGCAGCGCCACGTTGACAATAGTGGTGTCGAGGATCTCCATAAACACCGCAAGGGTGACCACCCACGCCACCGCCCACGGGTTGCTGGCCGGTCGCCAGTTATCGTGGCTGTGATCGGTCATTCCAGCGTCACCTTCGGTTCAACGGAGAGGCCCAGCGGCAGCGGTTTATTTGCATCCAGTCCTTTATCAATGACGATTTTCACCGGTACGCGCTGCACGATTTTGACAAAGTTACCGGTGGCGTTTTCCGACGGGAACGCGGCGAATTTCGATCCGCTGCCCTGCTGGATGCTGTCGATATGCCCCTCCAACACCATATCCGGCCAGGCATCCACTTTGACACTCACTTTGTTACCCGGACGCATACGCGCCAGTTGCGACTCTTTAAAGTTCGCCACCACCCATACGTCTGGTGAAACCAGCGAAAACAGCGCGGTGCCTGCCTGTACCAGCGTACCGTTTTGCACATTGCGTTTGGTGATAAAGCCGTCGAACGGCGCGCGCACTTCCGTCCACGACAGATTGAGCGTAGCGGTTTCTAACTGCGCTTTGGCCTGTTCAACTTGCTGCTGGCGGGCTTCGACATTGGTTTCCTGCTGGCGGATCTGCAACTGCACCTGTTCCGCCACTTCCAGCTGTGCCTGAGCGCTGGCGAGTTGCGCCTGCGCACTGCGTAACTGGGCGTTGGCGCTATCGATGTTCTGTTGCGTAGTTGCCCGGGGATCGACGCCGCGCTGGCGACGATACGCCGCTTCGGCGTTCGCCAGGTCAGCTTTGGCTTTCAGCACCTGAGCACGAGCTTCATCACGCTGCGCCGGGTACTGCACTTTTGACAGCGCCAGTTGCGCCTCTGATTGATGTAACTGCGCCGTTGCCAGACCCAGTTGCGCCTGCGCCTGGTCGCGCTGGGCTTTTGCATCACGAGGATCGATGACCACCAGCAGGTCGCCCTTTTTCACCCGCTGATTATCTTTCACCCGCAGTTCGGTGACATAGCCCGCGACTTTCGGCGCAACGGTTACCGCATCGCCATCGGTAAAAGCATCATCGGTCGTTTCTTCATTGCGGGTTAACAACCACCATACCAGCGCAACAATCACCATGACGCCAACCACAATGGCGAGAATGATCAAGGGCTTCTTTCCGGGGCGTTTACGTGCGTTGTTATCGTCTTTGTCATTGTCCTGAACGGCGTCAGGATGCGTTGTGTTTTCTGCCATAGTATCGCAACAGTCCTGTCAGGTAACGGCGCCAGGGGTGCGCCGTTACCTAAAGTTAGGCGGTTGCTATACATTTGCCAGGATAAACTGACAAATCAGCACTATCTGAATAAGAATAATCCGTAGCCGACCAGCGCGGCCCACAGCAGCATAGGGAGGGAATAGAGATGGAAGCGCCACCAAATACGGCGGTCATTTGCCATCCGTAAAGCAATCAGATTGGCCAGTGATCCAGGCAATAAACCGAAGCCACCCACATTCACCGCCCAGGCCAGTAAGGTGTCTGGCGGCACATAGTTGAGCAGCAAAATGGTGGCAGGTACGTTACTGATAAACTGCGACAGGCCAATCGCCGTTAACCACAATCCCGGTGACGAAAGCTGACTGGCGCTGGTGAGCACACTGTGCAGCGCAGGGAGCTGGATCAACAAATGCACATCAATAAACATGGCGATAAACACCAGTAGCAGTGTCCAGTCCACACTTAGCACGACCCGGCGCGCCAGCAACAAGAATCCTGCCGCGACCAGCACCAGCCCCCACAGCTCCTGCTTCAGCTCCAGTGCGGTAATAAAGATGAGATAAAAACCGAGGCAGCTCCATACCAGTTTTGGCTGCCAGTCCGCCGTTTTGCTGCCACTATGGTAGTTCAGCGCTTTTGCGGAAAAACAGAACCAGCACAGCGCCAGCAGGGTCACCATCATCGCCAGCGCCAATGGCGTCATCTGCCAGATAAAGGCCGGGAAAGAGAGCCCGGAACGGCCCCAGATCAGAATATTTTGCGGGTTGCCAATCGGGGTCAACAACGATCCAGCGTTAACCGCCAGTGCTTCAAAAATGATCAGTCTGTTGACCGGGATCTCACACAGCTTTTTTAGCGTGATGGTCAGTGGGACGACGATAAACAACGCGACATCATTGGTCAGAAAGGTGGAGAGCAGCGCGGCCGCCAGCACCATAAACATGGCCAGCCGCCGCTCCGTATGAAAACGGCGCACCATTCGCCGCCCAATCACATCAAAATAACCGCTCAACTCCACCCCTTTGGTCAGCAACATTAAACCGCTAAGGGTGATAATCGTGTGCCAGTCAATGGCGCCAGGCCAGTTTTTTGGCGCAAAGGGAACGGCAAAACAGAGCGCAATGCCAATGACGAGTAAGAGGTGTAAAAAGCGGTCACGCGCCAGAGCGCGGAAAAACGGCATGTTCATTCAGGGGATTGCTCATGTTGCAGCGTAAAGCGGCGGAAACAGTCGAGTGTTTCCTGGCTGACGTGGTGTTCCATGCCTTCGGCATCGCGGCGAGCGATCTCCGGGCTAACCCCGAGCACCAGTAAAAAACTTTCAACAATTTGGTGGCGTTCGCGGCTCTCTTGCGCCAGTTTTTCCCCTTCAGGGGTGAGGAACACGCCGCGCCAGGGAATCTGCTCAATCAGACCCACCGTCGCCAGCCTTTTCAGCATCTTGGCGACAGTGGGCTGCGAGACGCCAAGACGCGCCGCCATATCCACCTGGCGGGCTTCGCCCACTTCGCGGATCAAATCAGAAATCAGTTCGACATAGTCGTCAATCAGCTCACGGCGGTGCGCTTCGCGTACCTGGCGAAAGCCTTCAACATGTTCTTCAACATTTACCAGCGTCACTTTTTTTATTGTTTGCTTACCTGCGCGACGATTCATTGTGCTTCCTCTGACAGTGTGACGCCTGTGCAGCATCATATAAGAGAAGCGCCATTGTAAACCATCCGTGAACCAGCACAAAAAATTAACGTAATAGCCATAGCTATACAACATAGCCTGTGCTATATCTGTATGTAATGTACTCACCTTTCATGGATGGAGAGGGGACAAACGTAAGGAGGAGAAGATGAATGAGTTCAAGAGGTGTATGCGCGTGTTTAGTCACTCTCCCTTTAAAGTGCGTTTAATGCTGTTGAATATGCTGTGCGATATGATTAACGGCAAACCGCAGCAAAACAACGATAACCCTTCACACTAATGCGGCGTCGCGGTACGCCGCTTCATTTTTCTGTCACAATTCCCCGTCATACTGGCTAATTCATCTAAAAATCCGGGTATTTTTGCTGGATTTGCAATCATTCTCTCAAAACAACCGCTTAGCGGGTGTTGACCTTCTTAGTGCCTCGCTTTATCTTTGCGCTGCCCTGCACAAATTGCGGCTCGCAGATGCGGACCCCCTCCCCTCTTCACGCGCACTGTCCGGCAGGTTTTGACCCTTACGCCAGGGTGAGCACATGGCGTTTTCGCGATAGTCATCAATGAGCCTAATTCTTAAAGAATCCGTTACGTTCCGTAGTCATACGATTAACCCGTGGACGGGTTTCTATTTTCTCCAGTCAATGGTGATCAATTCTGCTCTTGGTTACGAATTTAGTGTGTTGTACGCGGTCGTCTTTACCTGCGCTTTGCTGGTACTGTGGCGTCATGCCCCACGCGCGCAGAAAATATTCATCGGCATTACCTCGCTGGTTGCCGCGTGCTATTTCCCGTTTGGCCAGGCGTATGGCGCACCAAACTTTAATACCCTGCTGGCGCTGCACTCGACCAATATGGAAGAGTCGACGGAAATTCTGACTATCTTTCCGTGGTATCACTACGCCATTGGCGTATTTATTTTCGCGCTCGGTATCGTTTCGCTGCGCCGCCGGGTGACCACACCCTCAACACCGTGGCTGAAATGGGACACGATGGGCGTTATTTTTTGCGTCGGCTCCTACTTTATCGGCCCGGTGCAAAACCACTTTCATGGCTTCGAGTTTCGCTTATACGATACCGGCGTTCCGGTGTTGCGCTTTGTGCGCGATGTAGCGGTAAACAACTACGAAGTTGTGAAAGAGCAGGAGAACATGGCGCAACTCTCGCGCATGAAAGACACCTGGAATGTGCTGGCGGTAAAACCGAAATACCATACCTATGTTGTGGTGATTGGCGAAAGCGTGCGCCGTGACGCTATGGGCGCTTTTGGCGGCCACTGGAACAACACCCCTTTCGCCAGTCAGGTGAATGGCAACCTGTTCATGGATTACATCTCAGCCAGCGGTTCAACGCAAAAATCCCTCGGTCTGACATTAAACCGCGTGGTGAATGGCGAGCCCCAGTATCAGGATAACTTTGTTACGCTGGCGAACCGCGCGGGTTTCCAGACCTGGTGGTTCTCGAACCAGGGTCAGATTGGCGAATATGACACCGCCATTGCCAGCATCGCGAAACGCGCCGATGAGGTGCAATTCCTGAAAAACGGTGATTTTGAAGCAAACAAAAACGCCCGTGACGAAGATCTGCTGAAGATGACCGCGCAGGTCTTTTCAACTGCCCGCAAACAACCGCAACTGATTGTGCTGCATCTGATGGGTTCGCATCCGCAAGCCTGCGACCGCACTGGTGGGAAATACAACGAGTTTGTGCAGTCGAAAGAGACTTCCTGCTATCTCTACTCCATTACCCAGACCGATGATCTGCTCGGCAAACTGTACTCACAACTGGTGAATACCGGCGACAGTTTCTCTATGGTCTACTTCTCCGATCATGGACTGGCGTTTAAAGAGCGCGGCAAAGAGGTGCAGTATCTGGCGCATGACGACCACTTCCAGCAAAACTTCCAGGTGCCATTTATGGTGCTGTCCAGTGATGATAAAACGCATCGGGTGATTAAAGCGCGTCGCTCAGCGAACGACTTTTTGAGCTTCTTCTCGCAATGGACGGGGATCTCCACCGAGCAGATTAAAAATTCTTACCGTTTTATTTCCGAACAAAAAGCCAGCCCGGCTTACATTACCAACTTTAAGTTACAGAAAGTTGACTACAACCATCTGGGCACGGATATCTTCGAAACACGCAGTCGCCGTTAAGCTTTTGCGTTTACTGCAGACAAAAAAAATCCGCCCAATGGGCGGATTTTTTATATCGCCGAAGCGATTAGAAGCGGTAACCAACACCGGCAATCCAGGTGCCAACGTCAACGCTACGGATACGGCTCTGCTCGTAGGAGAAGTCCAGAGCAACGTTTTCCATCGGGTTGAACTGCAGACCAGCGCCGTAAGAGAAGCCATAATCGCTGGTGTCAGAGGTTTTAGCCACTGCTTCAGTCTGCTGGAATTTACCGTAGCCAACACCGACAACACCGTAGATGCTTGCCCAATCGTTGATGCGGTAAGCCGGACCAGCGGTGATGCCGTAGTACTGAGCTTTGTTGTAGACGCTGTCTTCGGTACGGTCTTTTTCAGTGTAAGTAAAGGAACCGATCACACCCAGCGGGTTGTTGTCTTGCTCGTAACGGTATTTCAGGTTGAAACCGTTAGTTTTGTTCGCGATGCCCTGCGCGTCGCTCTGAGCATAACCACCGGTTACGGTAGATGTTGCTGCAACTGCAGAACCTGCGGATACCGCCAGAAGTGCGGCCAGTGCTGAAAGACATGCAATTTTTTTCATAACCACCTCAAATGTGCTTCAAGTAAATCCTACGTCCTACGTTTTTAATATATCAAAAATTGTTAAGAAACTCTTTGCGCGAAACGATGTCTAAAGCGTCATTTCATGTAACAGAACGTTTCCGCCCTTGACCAACTCTTTCAAAAAACAGTCATTTCTCCGCATAACACACCATTATGATGCCTTACAAATGGCACGTTCATCCGGACAATTCCTAAAAGGACAGGTTAATTAACCACCAGATGTGCTCTATTCTACGGATATTGCCCCTGCTTTTTTTCAACAAACGCTCAACCGGCCGGGGGTAATTCAAGTAGACTGATTGTTTTACTTTCAATTGACATAAATTGACGGGAGAAAGGATGCCTGGGCTGTCTCGTACCATGCCGGTATGGCTACCGGTTATTGTGCTTCTTATTGCGATGATCTCCATTCAGGGCGGCGCATCGCTGGCGAAATCGCTGTTTCCGCTGGTGGGCGCGCCGGGTGTCACGGCGCTGCGACTGGCGCTGGGCACGTGCATCCTGGCGATTATTTTCAAACCCTGGCGCCTGCGCTTCACACCGGAACAGCGCCTGCCACTGCTGTTTTATGGGCTGTCGCTGGGCGGCATGAACTATATGTTCTATCTCTCGATTCAGACCGTACCACTGGGTGTTGCCGTTGCGCTGGAGTTCACCGGCCCGCTGGCTGTGGCATTATTCTCTTCCCGCCGCGCGGTGGATTTTATCTGGGTGGTACTGGCAGTGCTCGGCCTGTGGTACTTATTGCCATTGGGCGAAAACGTTTCCCACGTGGATTTGACCGGTGCCGCATTGGCGCTGGGCGCGGGTGCCTGTTGGGCGGTGTACATTCTTTCCGGCCAGCGCGCAGGCGAAGAACATGGTCCGGCGACCGTGGCGCTGGGTTCATTGATTGCCGCACTGATTTTTGTCCCCCTTGGTGCATTCCAGTCCGGGGAGTTGCTGTGGCACTGGTCGGTATTACCACTGGGTATCGCCGTGGCTATTTTATCGACCGCACTGCCTTACTCGCTTGAGATGATTGCGCTGACCCGTTTGCCGACCCGCACCTTCGGTACGCTCATGAGTATGGAACCGGCACTGGCGGCAATGTCCGGCATGATTTTCCTCGGCGAGACGCTCACCGCCCAGCAGGTGCTGGCGCTAATGGCGATTGTCATTGCCTCGATGGGATCAACGCTCACGCTGCGACGGGAAGGTAAAATCAAAGAAGTGGATATTGGCTAAATAATTATTATTCAGCGTGGGATAATCCTCACGCTGAATAACGGCATGGTTAAACAGACATTATTTCTTACCTTTATGTACATTTCTCTTTAATTAGAGTTAAAGAGACATCACAGCCTGCAATAGAATTTAATTTTTATTTAAATTCAATCAATTAAGATTAAACCCTCACAAAACCATCCGCTATATAGCTTCTGCTATTGAACCGATAGGCACAGCCAAATCAGAAAATCTTAATCTGGTGCTATACTTAGTTTCGGTAATTACCTGGGACACAAACATCAAGAGGATATGAGATTATGAGTACCGCTAAACTGGTAAAAACGAAAGCGTCTAATCTGCTTTATACCCGTAACGATGTATCGGATAGCGATAAAAAAGCGACCGTTGAGTTGCTGAATCGCCAGGTGATCCAGTTCATTGACCTGTCGCTGATCACGAAACAGGCCCACTGGAATATGCGCGGTGCTAATTTTATTGCCGTTCATGAAATGCTGGATGGCTTCCGTACTGCGCTGGTCGATCACCTTGACACGATGGCGGAACGCGCCGTACAGCTGGGCGGTGTAGCGCTCGGTACCACGCAGGTGATCAACAGCAAAACGGCGCTGAAAAGCTACCCACTGGATATTCACAGCGTGCAGGATCACCTGAAAGAGCTGGCTGACCGTTACGCCATCGTGGCAAATGATGTGCGTAAAGCCATTAGCGAAGCAAAAGACGAAGACACCGCAGATATCTTTACCGCGGCGTCACGCGATCTGGATAAATTCCTGTGGTTCATCGAATCCAATATTGAATAATCCATAAGCATTATCAATGCCCCCTCGCTTTCATATGAGGGGGTTTGCACTTTTATGGTGCACACTTTTCCCCCTCCCCCTCGCCATAAGTTACTGCTACGTAATAATCACATCACAAAATTGTTAACAACAGATTGTTTTACGTGCGAATTGCGCGCTAAATAGAAGCAAAACAGGCCGTCTTGCTGAATTGCACCAAATCAGTGACTCAAAATGGTGCATAACAACAATGTTGCTACACTTATTGTGCAACCGTGTAAAGCTTCGCCTTTACAAAACAATAGGTTGTAAACCTGGCATGATTTTTTCATACTGCGTTCATTCTCGCAGGGGCTCGCTCCCCGGATACAAAAGGAAAAACTATGAAGTCTGTATTGAAATTTTCCCTTGCTGCACTCGCTCTCGCCTTTGCTGTTTCTTCTCAGGCTGCTGACAAAAAACTGGTTGTTGCAACCGATACCGCCTTCGTTCCCTTCGAGTTCAAACAGGGTGACAAATACGTTGGTTTCGACGTGGACCTGTGGGCAGCTATCGCTAAAGAGCTGAAACTGGATTATGAACTGAAGCCGATGGACTTCAGCGGCATCATCCCTGCGCTGCAAACCAAAAACGTCGACCTGGCGCTGGCAGGCATCACCATTACTGAAGAGCGTAAAAAAGCGATCGAATTCTCCGACGGCTACTATAAAAGCGGTCTGCTGGTGATGGTCAAAGCCAACAACAACGACGTAAAAAGCGTGAAAGATCTTGATGGCAAAGTACTGGCTGTGAAGAGCGGCACCGGTTCTGTTGATTACGCGAAAGCCAACATCAAAACCAAAGATCTGCGCCAGTTCCCGAACATCGATAACGCCTATATGGAACTGGGCACCGGTCGCGCTGATGCGGTACTGCACGATACGCCAAACATCCTGTACTTCATCAAAACAGCGGGCAATGGTCAGTTCAAAGCGGTAGGCGAGTCTCTGGAAGCACAGCAGTACGGTATTGCGTTCCCGAAAGGCAGCGATGCCCTGCGTGAAAAAGTGAACGGTGCGCTGAAAACCCTGCGTGACAACGGCACGTACAACGAAATCTACAAAAAATGGTTCGGTTCCGAACCTAAATAATTATTATAAAATTTAAAGCGTTACACCTCAGGGGCGGCTTTCGCCCCTGATACATTTGATATAACCACGGTATACAGGAACACATCATGCAGTTTGACTGGAGCGCCATCTGGCCCGCCATTCCGCTTCTGATTGAAGGGGCGAAAATGACGTTGTGGATCTCGGTCCTCGGCTTAATTGGCGGGTTGATTATCGGCCTTGCGGCTGGTTTCGCACGCACCTTTGGCGGCTGGATCGCCAACCACATCGCACTGGTATTTATTGAAGTTATCCGCGGCACGCCCATCGTCGTGCAGGTCATGTTTATCTATTTTGCCCTGCCAATGGCGTTCAACGATTTGCGTATCGACCCGTTTAGCGCAGCGGTCGTGACCATCATGATCAACTCTGGTGCCTACATCGCGGAAATTACCCGCGGCGCCGTACTCTCGATCCATAAAGGCTTCCGTGAAGCGGGCCTGGCGCTGGGTTTATCACGCGGTGAAACCATTCGCCACGTGATCCTGCCGCTGGCGCTGCGCCGTATGCTGCCGCCGCTGGGTAACCAGTGGATCATCAGCATCAAAGATACTTCGCTGTTTATTGTTATCGGCGTCGCTGAACTGACCCGCCAGGGGCAAGAGATTATCGCCGGCAACTTCCGCGCACTGGAGATCTGGAGCGCCGTTGCGGTGGTTTATCTGATCATTACTTTGGTTCTGAGCTTTATTCTGCGTCGTCTTGAAAGAAGGATGAAAATCCTGTGATTGAATTTAAAAACGTTTCCAAGCACTTTGGCCAGACCCAGGTGCTGCACAACATTGATCTGAGTATTACCCAGGGTGAAGTGGTGGTAATTATCGGGCCTTCCGGCTCCGGTAAATCGACGCTGCTACGCTGCATCAACAAGCTTGAAGAGATCACCAGCGGCGAACTGATCGTCGATGGTTTGAAAGTTAACGATCCGAAAGTAGACGAGCGTCTTATCCGCCAGGAAGCCGGCATGGTATTCCAGCAGTTTTATCTGTTCCCGCACCTGACAGCGCTGGAAAACGTCATGTTCGGCCCGCTGCGCGTACGCGGCGCGACAAAACAGGACGCTGAAAAACTCGCTAAAGAGCTGCTGGCAAAAGTGGGTCTCGCGGAGCGTGCTCACCACTATCCGTCTGAGCTGTCCGGCGGCCAGCAGCAACGCGTGGCGATTGCCCGCGCGCTGGCGGTAAAACCGAAAATGATGCTGTTTGATGAGCCAACCTCTGCGCTCGACCCGGAACTGCGCCACGAAGTCCTGAAAGTGATGCAGGATCTGGCCGAAGAAGGCATGACCATGGTGATCGTCACTCACGAAATCGGCTTTGCCGAGAAAGTGGCTTCCCGCCTGATTTTCATTGATAAAGGCCGTATTGCCGAAGATGGCAACCCGCAGCAGCTTATTGAAAATCCACCGAGCCCACGCCTGCAAGAGTTCCTGCAACACGTCTCCTGATAACATCGGCCCCTCATCATGAGGGGCTTTTTTATCCCCCTTTTCTGGATTTATCCCAATTCCTCTGCGCGGCATTACGGCATCTATACTTATCATTTTGCGGGATTTTCTCACCGGAGGAGCCTATGCCGTGGATGTTATTACTGATTGGCCTGCTGTGCGCGCCGCTTCATGCGGCGACAATTCCCGGTATGACAACGGCGACAACCAGCACACCATCAACCGCCCAGACGACTGAACCGAACATCGAGCAGAAAAAAGCGGCCTATGCCGCGCTGGCAGATGTGCTGGAAAATGACGACTCGCGCAAAGAACTTATCGATCAGTTACGCAAAGTCGCGACAACGCCGCCACAGGAGCCTGTGCCGCTCATCACCCCGCCCGAGGTGAAAGAGCAGAAGACCGTGCTGGAGAATGTCACGGAAATTAGCCGCTATTATGGCGACGAGCTGGCGTCGCGCTTTGCACAGCTCTACCGCAATATCACAGGCTCTCCGCATAAATCCTTCAACCCGCAGACGTTTACCCATGCAGCGACCTATTTCCTGCTGCTGGCGGTACTGGTATTCGCGTTCTGGTTGCTGGTGCGCACCTGCGTCTCGCCGCTGTACCGCAAGATGGGCACATGGGGACGAAAGAAGAATCGCGAGCGCAGCAACTGGCTGCAGCTACCTGCGATGATCATCGGCGCGTTTATTATTGATTTGCTATTGCTGGCGCTGACGCTGTTTATCGGGCAGTTGCTCAGCGCCAGTCTCAATGCTGGCAACCGCACCATTGCTTTTCAGCAGAGTCTGTTCCTGAACGCCTTTGCCCTGATTGAGTTTTTTAAAGCTATATTACGATTGGTGTTCTGCCCGCGCATTCCGGAACTGCGCCCGTTTCGCATTGCCGATGAGACAGCCCGCTACTGGCATCTGCGCCTGAGCGCGCTGAGCAGCCTGATCGGTTACGGTTTACTGGTGGCAGTGCCGATTATTTCAAACCAGGTGAACGTACAATTTGGCGCACTGGCGAACGTGGTGATTATGCTGTGTATCACCGTCTGGGCGCTGTATCTGATTTTTCATAATAAAAAGACGATCCAGCATAACCTCACCGTGCTGGCCGATCACTCACTGGCTTTTTTCAGCCTGTTTATTCGCGCGTTCGCGCTGATCTGGCACTGGCTGGCCAGCGCTTACTTTATTGTGCTGTTCTTCTTCTCACTGTTCGATCCCGGCAATAGCCTGAAATTTATGATGGGCGCGACCGTTAACAGTCTCGCGATCCTCAGTATTGCCGCGTTTATCTCTGGCGTATTATCGCGCTGGCTGAATAAAACCATCACCCTCTCGCCGCAAGTGCAACGCAACTATCCGGAGCTGCAAAAGCGGCTTAATGGTTGGTTATCCGCAACGTTGAAAACGGCGCGCTTCCTGGTGGTTTGCGCCACGATCATGCTGCTGCTCAATGCGTGGGGACTGTTTGATGTCTGGCAATGGTTGACCTATGGCGCAGGGGAGAAGACGGTCGATATTCTGATCCGTATTGTGTTGATCCTCTTCTTCTCCGCAGTAGGCTGGACGCTGCTGGCCAGCCTGATAGAAAACCGTCTGGCTTCGGACATTCATGGACGCCCGCTACCCAGCGCACGTACCCGCACTCTTCTGACCCTGTTTCGCAACGCGCTGGCAGTCGTGATCAGCACCATTACGGTAATGATTGTGCTGTCGGAAATTGGCGTTAACATCGCGCCGCTGCTGGCGGGTGCTGGGGCGCTGGGACTGGCTATCTCATTTGGTTCGCAAACGCTGGTGAAAGACATTATCACCGGGATATTTATCCAGTTCGAGAATGGCATGAACACCGGCGATCTGGTCACCATTGGCCCGCTCACCGGCACCGTGGAACGGATGTCAATTCGCTCCGTTGGCGTACGCCAGGATACCGGCGCATACCATATTATTCCGTGGTCATCGATCACCACCTTCGCGAACTTCGTGCGCGGAATTGGCTCCGTGGTGGCGAATTATGATGTTGACCGCCATGAAGACGCAGACAAAGCGAACCAGGCGCTGAAAGATGCCGTTGCCGAACTGATGGAAAAAGAAGATATTCGCGGGCTGATTATCGGTGAGCCCTCATTTGCCGGGCTGGTCGGGCTGAGCAATACGGCCTTTACCCTGCGCGTGACCTTTACCACGCTGCCGCTGAAACAGTGGACAGTACGTTTTGCCCTCGACACGATGGTGAAAAAACATTTCGATCTGGCGGATGTACGGCCGCCGGTGCAAACCTATCAGGTACTGCCTGCGCCAGGCAGTACCCCACACACGCAGCCAGCCGCATCCGCTGGCCCGCAACCGCCCGTCGAACCTACGCTTTAAAACGCGTCTGCGCCCAGCGTTGACGCTGGTTGTCATCGAGGAAGGTCCAGGCAATAAAGCGACTCTGCTTTTGCCCCTGGGCCATCTCTTTTTTTATCACTTTCACTGCGCCGACCTGAGTCAAAGCACGATACAACTCAGGCAGGTTATCGCCGCGCGACACCAGCGAGGTAAACCACAACACCTGGCGCGCGAACTGCGGGCTTTCAGCAATCATTGTGCGGATAAAAGCCACTTCCCCGCCTTCGCACCAGAGCTCCTGCTGCTGACCACCGAAGTTGAGCGCACCCTCAGCAGACTGCCCGAGGTTACGCCGTTTACGTTCGCTACCCGCCTGTGCGCTTTGCGCAGAATCGTGAAACGGCGGGTTGCAAATGATGGCGTCATACTGCTCATTTTTATGAATGATACCGCTAAGCACCGCCGTCGAATCTTTCTGGCGGCGCAAACGCACCGCCCGACTAAGTCCCGGATTAGCACTAATAATCGCCTGTGCGCTGGCAAGGGCGGCGTCATTGGTTTCGCTACCGGTAAAACGCCAGCCGTATTCATGCACGCCAATCAGCGGGTAGATGCAGTTTGCCCCCGTCCCAATATCCAACACGCTGGCCTGGGTCGGGATCTGCCCTTGATGACTTTCGGCAAGCACATCCGCCAGATGATGCAGGTAGTCGGCGCGCCCGGGAACGGGCGGGCAAAGAAAACCGTCCGGAATATCCCACTCACGCACACCATAAAATTGCGCCAGCAACGCCTTATTTAAGGCTTTCACCGCCTGTGGCCGGGCAAAATCAATTGTTGCCTCGCCGTTGGGGTTGGCGATGATGAAGTCGCGCAATGACGGGGTTACGGCGCACAGCGCATCGAGATCGTAGCGACTGTGGTGACGGTTACGCGGGTGCAGACCCGGCTTCTGGGCATTCATGGCATTCTCCTGTTAGCAGCGGCGTAAGATACCCGTTGACGTTGGCCGGGTAAATAAGTGAGGCTGAAGAAACTTTTTCCATTACCCGGAAGCACTATGTACTTTTATGAACCGGCGAAAGGCCACGGCCTGCCGCACGACCCGCTGAATGCGATTATTGGTCCCCGCCCTATTGGCTGGATAGCGTCTCTGGATGGCCAGGGCCGACGTAATCTTGCACCATACAGTTTTTTTAACTGCTTCAATTATCGTCCGCCCATCATCGGCTTCGCCAGCAGCGGCTGGAAAGATAGCGTACGCAATATCAACGAAACCGGAGAGTTTGTCTGGAATCTGACCACCCGCGATTTGGCCGTACGCATGAACGAAACATCCGCCTCTTTACCGCATGGCGAAGATGAGTTTGCCCGGGCTGGTCTGACGCCTGTAACAGGCCGCCTTGTCAGTGCACCGCGCGTGGCGGAGAGCCCGGTTAACTTTGAATGTCGCCTGTCGCAATGTATCCAACTGACGGCTGCCAACGGCACGGCACTGGATACCTGGCTGGTGCTGGGGGAGGTTGTCGCAGTGCATATCGATGAATCACTGCTGGAAGAGGGGATTTACCAGACAGCAAAAGCCCAGCCAGTATTGCGCGCAGGTGGCCCATCGGCCTATTACGGCATCAGTGAAGCGTTGCGCTTTGATCTGATTCGCCCGGATAACCGGTAAGGCGTGTATCCGGCCTGAGTGGCTATACTTACTCATAGGGAGGACGACATTATGGCTTCAGGCTGGGCAAACGACGATGCAGTACAGCAACAGATCGACAGTACCATTGAAGATGCGGTCGCCCGCGCCCGCCGCGACATACCGACAGGAGAAAGCCTGACGGAGTGCGAGGAGTGCGGTGAACCGATCCCGGAAGCGCGTCGCAACGCGATCCCCGGGGTGCGTTTATGCGTGGTTTGCCAACAGAAGAAAGATTTACATAACTCTACATTTTCAGGATATAATCGCCGCGGATCGAAAGATAGCCAGCTTCGTTGACCGTTCCTGACGTTTGTAACCAGCGCAAGCGCTTGCTTTTACATCCACAGATTTTCCCCTGCCACGTAGCAAAATGTGCCGCAAAATTGTTCACCCTGCGCCTCAACTGCAAAACGCCGGTTTTTCATCAATAAATGTCTTTAAATTCAATCGATTATTTCTTATTCAATTTTTTAGAATAAGGCTGTCAATTCTCTTCGATTTTATCTCTTGCGAAAAAGCGTGATACTTATCACATCGACGGAACATCGTCCCATACACAGAATAACCTGCGAGAGATTAACCATGAAAACCATCAAATATGCTGTTGCTGCCATCGCCCTGTCCACCCTCTCTTTTGGTGCGTTCGCGGCGCAATCCGTCAGCCCGGCGCAGGCCGAAAATCTGAACAAAATCGGCGTCGTGTCTGTCAACAACGCTGACACGCTGGATGGCCTTGAAGCCAAACTGGCTGAAAAAGCAAAAGCGGCTGGTGCATCCAGCTACAGCATTACCTCCGCTAACGGCAATAACAAAATGAGCGGCACTGCGGTTATCTACAAATAACCCCCCCCTGTTCTACCCCCGGCGAACTAACCCTCCGCCGGGGATGCTCCACCCTCATTGACCCTGTTGTTACCCTGTTGTTTGCCCGTCCAGGAATGTGACGGGCTTTTTTTTGTCAAAAACTTTCCGCCACCCGCGCAAGACCCGCTTCCAGCGTCTCCACCTCCCCCGTTGCGACCAGGCAGCAAGCCAACTGAATCTTCAATGATTCAGGCACCGCTTCGCGCCCGGCAATGCAGCGCTCTATCCAGCGGGCAGTGCTCTCAGCGTCTTTTGCCACCCCTTCAGGCGACACCTGTTCAGGCGCATCATTGCGGGTAAATAACACGCGCTCGCCCTGCGCATCGATCAGCGTAATCTGTGGGCAACGCTGCGGATTCGCATAGACCTCCCCTTCCGTCCCGTGCATCAGTAAACCGCGCCCACCGATATCGGCAAAAAATTTGCCAACACGGGTGATATATTCCGGGTGCGAAACACTGGACAAGCGCAACGCGGCTGATTTCTCAAACGGTGTCGCCAGTTTCGCCAGCGTGTGCGCACTGTTGCGTACCCCCATACGCCAGCGCATCGCCAGCTGTTTTTCCAGCGGCGGACAGAGTGTGCTCACCGGAACATAGACCGGCTGATGCCCTTCCAGACGCGCCTGCGCCTGACCTGCGTGCAGCGTGGGATGGATGCCCAACAAGGTGAAAATCGTTTCGGTGACCACGCGGGTGGGATCTTCGCTCACCCCATGCACCAGCACCGGAAAGCCGAGCTTCGTCAGCAGAATGGCCAGCAGTGGCGTTAAATTTGCCTGTTTGCGTGCGCCGTTGTAGCTGGGAATCACAATCGGCATCGGTTTTGCCACCGGAGGTGTCAGTTTGATGGTGTGATGCTGCATCGCTTCGTAAAAGCCACGCATTTCCGCCTCGCCTTCCCCTTTGATGCGCAGGGCAATCAGGATGCCGCCCATTTCCAGATCCGGCACATCGCCATTCAGCATGTGCGTGTACAAACCACGTGCGGTGTCAACATCGAGATCCCGGGCGTGATGCTTTCCCCGGCCAATCTCTTTAATGATGGTGCGGTAATCCATGGGAACTCCTTGCGTGCTCACATCGTTAACGGCGCCTGCGGCGCTTTTGTTCTGGTTTCTTCACTATAACGTCCGGCATCGCCGGTTGTGAAATAGGAAACACCGGCAGCGCATCGAGAAGGCGTTTACCATAGCTTTTGGTCAGCAGGCGCTTGTCGTAAATCACCACTTCGCCATGGCAGCCGTGGCTTCGAATCAGTCGCCCCACCTGCTGGATCAAATTGAATGACGCACTGGGCAGGCTCTGGACTTCAAACGGATAGCGATTCAGGCTTTTCAACCATTCGCCTTCGGTGATCACCACCGGGCTGTCAATGGGCGGAAAGGCAATTTTATGAATGTGCACCTGCGTCAGGTAATCCCCTTTTAAATCCAGCCCCTCGGCAAAAGATTGCAAACCGACCAGCACGCTGTGTTCACCGCCATCAATGCGTTTACGGTGCAGTTCCACCAGTCGATAACGTGGCTGATCCCCTTGCACCAGTAACAACAAACGCAGATCGGTCACGTAACTCAAAAAGAGCTGCATCGCCCGCTGACTGGCGAACAGCACCAGCATCCCCGGATGCGCTTTACTTTCCACCTGCTGGCGAAACCAGGTCGCCATCTCCGCAATATGCTGCTCTTCATTTTCAATCAGCGGCTCATAACGCATCTGCGGAATGACGATTTTGCCCTGCTCAACATGGTTAAACGGCGAATCCAGCGTGACAAAACGGTCTCCCGCCTTCTCTTTCAGGCCGCTCATCTCCTGCAAACGATTAAAGCTGTTCAGCGAACGCAGGGTAGCGGAGGTCACCACAATATGCGGAATGCTGCGCCACAGCAGCTTTTCCAACTGATCGCTCACGCGAATGCCAACGCAATGAAACAGCATATGCAGTTGCCCGTCGCGCACTTCCCGCGTGGCCCACTTCGACACCGGCGCGCCGGAAGCTTGCGTCATGGAGGCCAGCCGCCATAGCTTACTTTGACTTTCAAACATGCCCAGCGCGCGGTTCATTTGCAGGATCACGCGATGCAGACGGACGATATCGTGGCTACCGGTCTTCTCGCTTAAATCATTCAGAAACAGCTCCGCCAGGCCGCGCAGCATCTCGGTCAGCTTCGCCAGCCGCTGGCAGATAGCCATCACCTCATCCGGCAGTTCGCCCATCGCAAAACGGTGTTCGGCTTCCTGACCCGCAGGAAGATAGAGATTGAGTATGTTGTTTAACGACGCGATCAGTTCATACAGCTCTTCACAGTGGGCATTCAGCCGTTCCGGGATCGCCAGCGGCGGCATGGTTTTTGGTCGGAACTGCTCCAGACAGGTTGCCACCAGTTTGCAGAACAGATCGAGCTGGAGGCGGTACCAGGAGGCAGTAATCTCTGCGCTCATCTCCAGGGCGTCCCGCGCGACATCCGGCAAATGGTGGCCTTCATCCAGAACCAGCAGCAGATTTTTCGGCTCCGGCAGTACTGCTTCGCTCTCCATTGCCGCCATCACCAGCGCATGGTTCGCCACCACCACTTCCGCTTCCTGAATTTCACGACGCGCGACAAAAAACGGGCACTCGCGGTAGTAGTGGCAGTTGCGGTTAAGGCAACTGGCTTTATCGGTGCTGAGACGCCGCCATAACTCATCACTTATGGCTTTGTCGGTATGATCGCGCAGGCCGTCCCATTTATAACTGTCGAGATCCACTTTCAGCGCCGCGCAGAGCTTCTGCTCTTCCTGATTCCCCGGCGTTAGCTCATCATCCAGAAACGCCAGCAGATCCTGCTGGTTCGGCTCAGAGCTGGCCAGCGCGGTGAGATTGCGCGGGCACACGTAGCGACCGCGCCCGAAAGCGGCGGTAAAGCGCAGGTCGGGGATAATTTTGCGCAGCAGCGGCAGATCTTTGCTGAAGATTTGATCCTGCAAGGCAACGTTAGCGGTGCTGACGACCAGCGTTTTTTGCTCTTCGCGGGCAATGGCAATGCCGGGAATCAAATAAGAGAGGGTCTTCCCGACGCCGGTTGGCGCTTCAATCGCCAGATGCCGCCCTTCATCACCCGCCAGCGTTTTCGCCACATCGGCAATCATCTGCCGCTGCGGGGCGCGGGGAATAAAGTCCGGAATCTGTTGTTGCAACGCCTTATACCAGGCGGCAATCTGCGCTTTTAACGCGGCGGTAAGGGCCATTCGACAACCTGAAATACTGTATAAACAGCCACTATTGTGGCATTTTTAGCGCCCTGGGGGTAACGGTTTTTGCAATGCCGGAAGCGGTCGCCTGGAAATATCCCTCCGGTTGCAAATACAGGATATTTTTCGCAGCGCCGATCACAATTTGGCACATCTGGCCATCTATGCCCTGAGCGACGCGTTGATCATTTATTCGGGCGATGCTAGTTTTTACCTGCATTACGCTTGTTACCGAATATCGGGCAAAACCTAAATGCAGACTATGAGGACAAATCCGTCCGCGGCTGTATTTACGTTTTGCCCGTTTTTGTTTGCAGGAGTTGGCGATGCTGGTCAAACAAATATTAAATAATAACGTTGTCAGCGCCATTGATGAGCGTGGGCTTGAGGTTATTCTTACCGGCCGCGGTCTTGGGTTTAATACCCACACCGGTGCCAGCGTGGATACCCAGGCCATCGAAAAAATATTCCGGCTGCAGGATTCGCAGATCTCTGCCCGCTTCAAAGATTTGATCAGCGAAGTGCCGGTAGAAATACTGCAACTGACCGACGATATCGTCGCCCTGGCGCGCACAACGCTGCCGCATAAATTAAGTGAAGGCCTGTACGTTACTCTGGCCGATCATCTTCATTTCGCCCTGCAACGCAGCCAGAACAGCGAAGTGCTGCCCAATCCACTGGAGTGGGAAGTGCGCCATTTCTATACCGCAGAATATGGCATCGCCCGCCAGGCTCTGGGCATGGTAGTGGCGCGCACCGGTACATTATTACCCGATAGCGAAGCCTGTAGCATCGCCCTGCATATTGTGAACGCCGGACTGAACGACACGATGGGTAAAACCACGCAGATTACGCGCCTTATTTACCAGTTGCAGAATATCGTTAAATACTTTTTCAGTCTGCCGCTCGATGAGCACAGTCTGAATTATCAACGCTTTATTACCCATTTAAAGTTTTTCGCCCAGCGGGTGATTGATGGAGTGGTGTTAAATAATGACGACGAGGAATTATTTGCCATGGTGCAGCGTCGTTATCAGACAACCCTGAAGTGCGTTGACGCCATTAATGAGTTTGTCGGTAAAAATTATCACCACACCATGAGCAACTCGGAAAAGCTCTACCTGACCGTGCATATCGAAAACGTCGTGCAACGGGTTGAGTCGTAAAAAATATTCTTTCCAGGCTTGTTACTGTTAAATCAGGCAAACCCCAGAAGAGCAACGCGCCGGTTTATCACCGGTAATTGTTATGACACCTGCAATGCAGGCGTCAGTCTGGAGGAATGACCATGAACTATCAGGATACCGCGCAGCAGATCATTACCCGGATCGGCGGCAAGGATAATATTCTGTCGCTGTTTCACTGCATCACCCGTCTGCGTTTTTTACTGAAAGATCACGACAAAGCTGACCGTGCGGCGCTGGAAGCGCTGGAAGGCGTGATAGGCGTGAATATTTCAGGCGACCAGTATCAACTGATTATCGGCAACGACGTTGCCCCCTTGTGCGAAGCGCTGCTGGCAAAACTGCCAGGAGTCTCATCCGGCGGCGCGGTGCAGCATGGCAAACGCCGAAATCCGATTTCCGTCGTGCTGGAGGGACTATCCAGCATCTTTTCGCCCATCATTCCGGCCATTGCCGGGGCCGGTATTCTCAAAGGGGTGCTGGCGCTGCTGGTCGCCATGCACTGGCTGGAGACCAGTAATCAAACGTACCAGATCCTGTTGGCGATCAGCGACGGCGTTTTCTACTTTATGCCGCTGGCGCTGGCATTCAGCGCCGCCAATAAATTCGGTACCAACCCGTACGTTGCCGTCGCGCTGGCCGCCGCCCTCTTCCACCCTGCACTTCAAACGTTGTTTAAATCCGGCGCGCCAGTGCATTTTATGAGCCTGCCGGTACCCACGGTCAATTATGCCTCTACGGTAATCCCGATTTTACTGGCGGTCTGGCTCCTTAGTCGGGTGGAAAAGTGGATTGACCGCATCATGCCCGGCGCGTTGAAAACGATGTTTGTCCCGCTGCTGAGCCTGGTGATTGTCACCCCCATCACGCTTATCGCCATTGGTCCGCTGGGTATTTTTGCCGGTAACGCGCTGTCTGGCGGCATTATCTGGCTGGTGGAAAATATGGGTATCGTCGCAGGTGTGGTGGTGGGCGGCACGCTGTCGATGATCATTATCACCGGCATGCACTATGTGCTGGTGCCCATCATGATCAACAACATCAGTCAGATGGGTTTCGATCCGTTCAAGATCCTCTTTTATGTTGCCAACCTCGGCCAGGCTGGTGCGGCTTTTGGCGTATTCCTGCGCGCCAAAGACCGGAAACTGAAGTCGCTGGCGCTGACCACCAGCTTCAGCGCCGCAATGGGCATTACCGAACCGGCGATGTACGGCATCAATATTCGTTATAAACGCCCCTTTGCCGCCGCCTTGATTGGCGGTGCCTGCGGCGGCGGTTTCGCCATGGCAATGGGGGTGAAAACGTATGCCTTTGCGCTCAGCGGTCTGCCCGGTCTTCCGGCTCTGGTTGGCCCCACTTTTCTGTGGGCGTTGGTCAGTATCGCCATCTCGTTTACCTGCGCCGCCGTGGTCACGGTGATCCTCGGATTTGAAGAGACGGTGGTTGCCGGCATCAGCCCGATGCCGGTGGCACGCAGCGAAGAGAAGCTGTTTGCCCCTGTCAGTGGTGAACTGAAAGCGTTGAGCACACTCAGCGACCCGGTCTTCGCCGATGAAATTTTTGGCAAAGGCCTGGCGATTTACCCCACCAGTGGCGAGTTACGTTCGCCCGTTAACGGCAAGGTGGCGTCGCTGTTTGAAACCCACCATGCGCTGGCGCTGCAAAGCGATACCGGTGCAGAAATCCTGATCCATATCGGTATCGACACCGTCAAGCTGGGCGGACGCCACTTTACCAGCCACATCACTGCCGGGCAGATAGTCGAGGTGGGCGATTTACTGGTGAGCTTTGACCTTGCGGCGCTGAAAGCCGAAGGCATCGACCCCAGCGTGATTGTTGTGGTCACCAACAGTGAACAGTACGGCGATATCAGCCCGGTAAAAGCAAAGGGCGATGTCGCCAGCCGGGACGCATTTCTCACACTGACCGCGACAGCGGCGTAAGGAGCAGACGTATGGCATTTTCGAAAGCATTTCCGGACGGTTTTTTATGGGGCGGCGCCACGGCCGCTAACCAGCTGGAAGGCGCATGGAACGTGGGAGGAAAAGGGCTATCGGTCTCTGATGTTTACACCTTCGATAGCAATATGCCCCGCGAACGCTGGCTCGATCAGTGGCTGGGCATGACCCACGCGCAGGTACGTGAAGCGCAGGATCCGGACAGCAAAAAATACTACCCCAAACGCAAAGGCAACGACTTTTATCACCACTTTAAAGAGGATATCGCCCTGTTCGCCGGAATGGGTTTTAAGTGCTTTCGCATGTCGATTGCCTGGACGCGCATCTTCCCGCGCGGCGATGAAACCATGCCGAACGAAGCTGGACTGAAATTCTACGACGAGGTGTTCGATACACTACTGGCGCACGGTATTCAACCGATTGTCTCGCTGTCGCATTACGAGATGCCGCTGGTGCTGGTCACCGACTACGGCGGCTGGCCGAATCGCCAGTTGGTCGATTTCTACGTGCGTTTCGCCACCACGGTCTTCACCCGCTACCGCAAAAAAGTGAAGTACTGGATGACCTTCAACGAGATCAACTGCGTGAAACATCACCCGTATGTCAGCGTTGGGGTGATCGAAGAGGACAATCCGCATCTCGAACAGGATAAATACCAGGGCGCGCACCATCAGTTTGTCGCCAGCGCACTGGCCACCAAAGCCTGCCATACCATTATTCCCGGCTCGCAGGTCGGCTGCATGATCAGCTACCAGATGCTCTATCCGCACACCTGCCATCCGGATGATTTGCAGGCCTGTGAAGAGATGCAGCGCGTGTCGCTGTTCTTTAGCGATGTGCAAGCGCGCGGCTACTACCCGGCCTATACCGATCGCATGCTGGCGGAGAAAGGCGTTACGCTGCAAAAAGTGGTCGGCGATGATGAGATCCTGCGCCAGCACCCGGTCGATTTCGTCTCCTTTAGCTACTACATGTCGAGCACCGTTAGTGCGCACCCGGAAAAACTGGAAATAGCGGAAGGCAATATGGTGACTGGCGGCATCCGCAACCCATACCTCCCCACCAGCCAGTGGGGATGGCAGATTGACCCGAAAGGGTTGCGTCTTGCCTTAAACCAGCTCTATGACCGCTACCAGAAACCGCTGTTTATTGCCGAAAACGGGCTGGGCGCAGTGGATACAGTTAACCCGGATGGCTCGATTGATGACGATTACCGTATCGATTACCTGCGCCAGCACGTGGAGCAGATGCGGGAAGCCATCGGCGATGGCGTTGATCTGTTTGGCTATACCTGGTGGGGGCCGATTGATGTGGTCAGCGCCGGCACGGCGCAAATCTCCAAACGCTATGGGTTTATCTATGTGGACCAGGATGATATGGGCAACGGCACCCAGGCCCGCTCGCTGAAGAAAAGTTATCACTGGTATAAAAAACTGATCGCCTCCAACGGCGAAGATTTGACGAATTAAGGAGCGGAAATGGCTGTTTTCCCGAAAGGTTTCTTATGGGGCGGTGCGATTGCCGCCAACCAGGCCGAAGGCGCATGGAACGAGGATGGCAAAGGGCCATCGATTGCCGACGTGGTGCGCGGCGGTATCGCTTCCGGCAAACATGATGCGGTGATTGACCCGAATCTCTATTACGCCAGCCACGAAGCGATTGATTTCTACCATCGCTACAAAGAAGACATCGCGCTGTTCGCAGAGATGGGGTTCAAATGCTTTCGTACCTCGATTGCCTGGTCGCGCATTTTTCCGCGCGGTGATGAAACCACGCCCAACGAAGCCGGGCTGGCTTTTTATGACGTTCTGTTTGATGAGTTGCTGAAGTATGGCATCGAGCCGGTTATTACGCTTTCCCACTACGAAACGCCACTGGCGCTGTATCAGGAGTACGGCGGCTGGAAGAACCGTCAGTTGATTGATTTCTTTGCCCGCTACTGCGAAACGGTCTTCCGCCGCTATAAAGGCAAGGTCAAATACTGGATGACCTTCAATGAGCTGAACAACATGAACCGCATGCCCTTTGCCACCGGCGCGGTAGATGCTGACGCCAGCGCACAAACTATCTGGCAGGCTAACCATCACCAGTTTGTCGCCAATGCGCTGGCGAACAAGCTGTGTCATGAGATTATCCCGGGGGCGAAAATTGGCTGCATGTTGTCATTGAGCACTGTCTACCCGGCCACCTGTAACCCGGAAGACATCTTCTCCACGATGCAGTTGCGCCGTCGTTCACTGTTTTTCTCTGATGTGATGATGTTCGGTCAATACCCGGCTTTTGCCCCGCGACTGTTCCGCGAACTGGGGGTGGCGCTGGAGATTGCCGAGGGGGATCGGCAACTGTTGGCGGATTACCCTTCCGATTACCTTGGCTTTAGTTACTACCGCAGCGTACTGCATCAGACTGGCGGGCAGTTCCGCATTGATACCGGCGGAACGGCCGGGCTGGATAATCCCTGGCTGGAAAAAACAGAATGGGGCTGGCCTATCGATCCGCAGGGCTTCCGTATTGTTTGTAACGAACTGGCGGATCGCTACCGTAAGCCACTGTTTATTGTGGAGAACGGCTACGGCGGCGTTGATGAACCCGATGCTGACGGGCAAATTAACGATCTGGCGCGTATTGATTATGGCCGCCGCCATATTCAGGCGATGGCGGAAGCCATTGAAGATGGCTGCGATATCATGGGCTATACGTGGTGGGGGCCCATCGACATTGTGAGCGCCGGTACCGGTGAAATGAAAAAACGTTACGGCTTTATCTATGTGGATAAAGACAACGACGGCAATGGCACCCTGAAGCGCAGTAAGAAGAAGAGTTTTGAATGGTATCAACAGGTTATCGCCAGTAACGGAGGGATTCTGTAGAGGGCGAAAACGAATTTGCAAGCCCGATAAGACAAAGACGCCACCCGGCAAATGAATGCCGGATGGCGTTTATCTGATCGGCAGAATCAGACGATTACTGCGCGGCAGACGGTTTGCGCGGACGACGACGGGATGCATTACCTGCTGGTTTAGCGGCTCCGCCGTCAAGGCGACGTCCACCTGCTGGCTTGGTCGCACCACCATCAGGACGACGTCCACCTGCCCCACCTTCGCTACGGCGCCCACCTTCCGGCTTAGCGGCCCCGCCTTCACTACGGCGCGGTGTGCGCGGTTTTTGCGCTTCGCCATCGGTGCGACGCGGTGCTGACTGACCACGACCGCCCTGCCCGCGACCACCACCCTGACGACCACCGCCCTGGCCGCGACCATTTTGAATGGGTTCGGCTTTGATTGACGGATCCGGATCGTAGCCCGCTAATGCAATGCGTGGGATCTCTTTCTTCAGCAGACGCTCAATATCGCGCAGCAGTTTATGCTCATCAACGCACACCAGCGACAACGCTTCACCGGTTGCAGCCGCACGGCCGGTACGGCCAATACGGTGCACGTAATCTTCCGGCACGTTGGGCAGCTCATAGTTCACCACGTGCGGCAGCTCTTCAATATCCAGACCACGGGCGGCAATATCGGTCGCCACCAGCACGCGAATATCGCCGGATTTGAAATCCGCCAGCGCACGGGTACGCGCGCCCTGACTTTTATTGCCATGGATAGCGGCGCTGGTAATGCCGTCTTTGTTCAGTTGTTCAGCCAGATGGTTGGCGCCATGCTTGGTGCGAGTGAAGACCAACACCTGCTGCCAGTTACCCTCGCCGATCATCTGTGACAGCAGTTCACGCTTGCGTTTTTTATCAACGAAATGAACATGCTGCGTCACCTGTTCAGACGCGGTGTTGCGGCGCGCCACTTCAATTTCCAGCGGGTTGCGCAGCAGTTTTTCCGCCAACTGTTTAATCTCATCCGAGAAGGTCGCGGAAAAGAGCAGATTCTGGCGTTTAGCCGGCAGCTTCGCCAGTACGCGGCGAATATCGTGGATAAAGCCCATATCCAGCATGCGATCGGCTTCGTCCAGCACCAGAATTTCCACACTATCGAGTTTCAGTGCATTCTGGTGTTCCAGATCCAACAGACGCCCGGGTGTCGCTACCAGCACATCTACGCCGCCGCGCAACTTCATCATCTGCGGGTTAATGCTGACCCCGCCAAACACCACCATAGAGCGGATATTCAGGTATTTGCTGTACTCACGAACGTTTTCACCCACCTGTGCCGCCAGTTCACGGGTCGGCGTCAGGATCAGCGCACGCACCGGACGACGGCCTTTCGCGTGCGGCTCGTTCTGGATCAAACGCTGCAACAACGGCAGGGTAAAACCGGCGGTTTTGCCGGTACCCGTCTGGGCACTGGCCATCAGGTCGCGGCCTTGCAACACAGCCGGGATCGCCTGCTGCTGAATAGGGGTTGGCTGAAGGTAACCCTGCTCTGCGACCGCGCGCAGAATATCCGGATTCAGGCCAAGGGCATCAAATGACATAACAACTCCGCACCGCCCCGACCTGTCACAGGTGTAGTTTTCGAGGAGATAATAATTTGATTGATGACAAAAACCACAATGCCATGAAGGGGCGGAGTGTATCAGCTTTTGTGATCGCACGCATAAAATATCCCACAAAGAAAGCGCAGCGGGAGATTCGTTCAGCCCAGGCTGGACAAGCACAAAAACTCCCCCTAAAGTTAATCAATCGATTGATTAATTATTATTGCGCCCATGAATACGACACCGACAACCAGCAAAGGTGAACAAGCCAAAAGCCAGCTTATTGCCGCCGCACTCGCGCAATTTGGTGAATACGGCTTACACGCCACCACCCGGGATATCGCCGCGCAGGCAGGGCAAAATATTGCCGCCATTACCTACTACTTTGGTTCCAAAGACGATCTCTACCTCGCCTGCGCACAGTGGATAGCCGACTTTATTCATGAAAACTTCCGCCCTCACGCACAGGCGGCGGAAGCGTTGTTCGCCCACCCCGATCCAGATAAAGAGGCCATCCGCGAACTGATCCACCGGGCATGTAAAAGTATGATCACCCTGCTGACGCATGACGAAACGCTCAACCTGAGTAAATTTATCTCCCGTGAGCAGCTCTCTCCCACCCGCGCCTATCAACTGGTGCATGACCAGGTAATTGCACCGTTACACAGCCACCTGACCCGCCTGCTTGCGGCTTATACCGGCCTCGACGCAGGCGATACGCAAACCATTATTCATACCCACGCGCTACTGGGGGAAATTCTCGCGTTTCGTCTCGGGCGGGAAACCTTTTTGTTGCGCGCCGGATGGACACAATTCGATGCCGAGAAATCGTCGCTGATTTTTCAGGTCATCACCTGCCATATCGATTTGATTTTGCAAGGATTAACGCACAGGAGTCCCGAGTGATGAAAAAGCCCGTCGTGGTGATAGTAGTTGCGATTATAGTGCTTGCCGTGCTGGGCGGCGGCTGGATGTGGTATCAAAGCAAACAGGAAAACAGCCTGACGCTGTATGGCAATGTTGATATCCGCACGGTCAATCTGAGCTTTCGCGTAGGCGGTCGACTGGCCTCGCTGGCGGTGGATGAAGGGGACACCATTAAACGCGGCCAGTTGCTGGGTGAACTAGACAAAGCGCCGTATGAAAATGCCCTCTTGCAAGCGCAGGCCAATGTCTCCACCGCGCAGGCGAAATACTCGCTGGCGACGGCGGGCTACCGCGATGAAGAGATAGCCCAGGCTGTTGCCGCCGTGAATCAGGCACGTGCAGCGTATGATTACGCGCAGAACTACTACCAGCGCCAGTTGGGGTTGATAAAAAGTCATGCGATTCCGGCCAATGACCTGGAAAATGCACGATCCTCACGGGATCAGGCACAGGCCACGCTGAAATCCGCGCAGGATAAACTGAGCCAGTATCGCGCCGGGAACCGCCCGCAAGAAATTGCTCAGGCCAAAGCCGGTCTCGAACAGGCAGAAGCCGCACTGGCGCAGGCACAACTGGATTTGCAGGACACTGCGCTTATCGCCCCGGCGAACGGCACGCTGCTGACCCGCGCGGTGGAACCCGGCAGTATGCTCAGCGCGGGCGGAACAGTGCTGACGCTCTCCTTAACCCGCCCGGTATGGATACGCGCCTATGTGGATGAGCGTAATTTGCAACAAGCGCAGCCCGGTCAGGAGGTGACGCTGTACACTGACGGTCGCCCAAACAAGCCCTATCACGGCAAAATCGGGTTTGTCTCCCCGACCGCCGAATTTACGCCCAAAACCGTTGAAACCCCGGATTTACGTACCGACCTGGTCTATCGCCTGCGCATTATCGTCACCGATGCCGACGACACGCTGCGCCAGGGCATGCCAGTCACTATCCATTTTAACGAGGCGCGTCATGAGTGAGGCGACCATCCATCTGCACGGGCTGGTAAAACGCTTTCCCGGCATGGATAAACCCGCCGTGGCGCAACTCAACTGCACCATTAACGCCGGTTACGTCACCGGGCTGGTCGGGCCGGATGGTGCCGGGAAAACCACGCTGATGCGCATGCTTGCAGGCTTAATGAAAGCGGATGAAGGCAACGCGCAGGTGATGGGACTGGACCCGATACGCAACGACAGTGAACTGCACGCCATGCTGGGCTATATGCCGCAAAAATTTGGCCTGTATGAAGATTTGACGGTGATGGAGAACCTCAATCTGTACGCTGATTTGCGCAGCGTCACCGGCGAAAAACGGCAGCAGACATTTTCACGGTTGTTGGCATTTACCGCCCTCGCTCCGTTTACTGACAGGCTGGCCGGGAAGCTCTCCGGCGGTATGAAACAGAAGCTCGGGCTGGCCTGTACGCTGGTCGGTGAACCGAAAGTGCTGTTGCTGGATGAACCTGGCGTCGGCGTCGATCCGATCTCCCGTCGCGAATTGTGGCGAATGGTGCATGAACTGGCCGGTGATGGGATGTTGATTCTCTGGAGCACCTCCTATCTTGATGAGGCCGAACAGTGCCGCGAAGTGCTGCTGATGAACGAAGGGGAATTGCTCTACCAGGGCGAACCGAAAGCGTTGACGCAGACCATGGCCGGGCGCAGTTTTCTGGTTTCCAGCCCGCAGGAGAATAACCGCCGGTTGCTACGTCGACTGCTGAAGCAGCCCCAGGTCAGCGATGGGATGATCCAGGGGCGCTCGGTGCGCATGATCCTGAAAAAACAGGCGCAGGCGCAGCAGATCCAGGCCGCTGAAAATATGCCCCCTTTAGACATCGCGCCGACCGCGCCGCGCTTTGAAGATGCGTTTATCGATCTGCTTGGCGGCGCGGGAACCGCAGAATCACCACTCGGATCAATTCTGCATACGGTAGAAGGTCATGCGCAGGAAACGGTGATCGAAGCCAAATCCCTGACCAAAAAATTTGGTGACTTTGCCGCCACCGACCATGTGAACTTTGCTGTAAAACGCGGGGAAATCTTTGGTCTGCTTGGCCCTAACGGTGCCGGAAAATCCACCACCTTTAAAATGATGTGCGGCCTGCTGGTGCCAACGGACGGCCAGGCGCTGGTACTGAATATGGATCTGAAAGTCAGCTCCGGTAAAGCACGCCAGCACCTGGGCTATATGGCGCAGAAATTCTCCCTCTACGGCAACCTGACGGTGGAACAAAATCTGCGCTTTTTCTCTGGCGTTTATGGCCTGCGCGGGCGGGCGCAGAATGAGAAGATCACCCGCATGAGCGAGGCATTTGGTTTAAAAAGCATTGCCGACCATGCCACAGATGAATTGCCGCTCGGTTTTAAACAGCGCCTGGCGCTGGCCTGCTCCTTAATGCATGAGCCGGATATTTTGTTTCTCGACGAACCGACATCCGGGGTCGACCCGCTGACGCGCCGTGAGTTCTGGCTGCATATCAACAGCATGGTGGAAAAAGGGGTGACGGTGATGGTCACCACCCACTTTATGGATGAGGCGGAATATTGCGATCGCATTGGGCTGGTGTATCGCGGAAAGCTGATCGCCAGCGGTACGCCGGACGCGCTAAAGGCGCAAACGGCCGACGCCGACACGCCCGATCCCACCATGGAACAGGCGTTTATCACGCTGATCCATAACTGGGATAAGGAGCATCATAATGAGCCTTAACGCGTTATCCTGGCGGCGCGTACGCGCGCTGTGCGTGAAAGAGACACGACAAATTGTGCGCGATCCCAGCAGTTGGCTGATAGCGGTCGTGATCCCGTTGTTGTTGCTGTTTATTTTTGGCTACGGCATCAACCTGGACTCCAGCAAGCTGCGCGTCGGCGTGCTGCTGGAGCAGCACAGCGAAGAGGCGCTGGATTTCACCCATACGCTGACCGGCTCGCCGTTTATTGATGCCACCATCAGCGATAACCGCCAGCAACTGATCCAGATGATGCAGGCCGGGCGTATTCGCGGCCTGGTGGTGGTACCGGTCAATTTTGACGCACAGATGGCGCGCCCCGGCGATACCGCGCCGATTCAGGTGATCACCGACGGCAGCGAACCGAACACCGCTAACTTTGTGCAGGGTTATCTTCAGGGGATCTGGCAACTCTGGCAGCAGCAACGGGCGGACGATCGTGGCGAAACCTTCGACTCGTTGATCGACATTCAGACGCGCTACTGGTTTAACCCGGCAGCCATCAGCCAGCATTTTATTATCCCGGGGGCCGTCACCATTATCATGACGGTGATAGGCGCGATCCTGACATCGCTGGTGGTGGCGCGCGAATGGGAGCGTGGCACCATGGAGGCATTGCTGTCGACGGAAGTGACGCGGGCGGAACTGCTGCTGTGCAAACTGATCCCCTACTACTTTCTCGGCATGCTGGCGATGCTGCTGTGCATGCTGGTGTCGGTCTTTATTCTCGGCGTGCCTTATCGCGGTTCGTTAGTGGTGCTGTTTTTTATCACCAGCCTGTTTCTGCTCAGTACGCTGGGGATGGGCCTGCTGATCTCGACCGTTACCCGTAATCAGTTTAACGCGGCGCAGGTGGCGCTGAATGCGGCATTTTTACCGTCGATTATGCTGTCCGGTTTTATTTTTCAGATCGACAGTATGCCGGCGGTGATCCGCGCGGTGACCTATATCATTCCGGCGCGCTATTTCGTCAGCACTCTGCAAAGTCTCTTTCTGGCGGGCAATATCCCGGTGGTGCTGATGGTGAATGTGCTGTTTTTGGTGGCCTCGGCAACGATGTTTATCGGCCTGACATGGCTGAAAACGAAACGCAGACTGGATTAAGGAAAAGCCATGTTTCACCGTTTATTGACGCTAATCCGCAAAGAGTTGCAGTCGCTGCTGCGCGAACCGCAAACCCGCGCCATTCTGGTGCTGCCGGTGCTGTTGCAGGTGCTGCTGTTCCCCTTCGCGGCCACGCTGGAAGTGACGAATGCCACCATCGCTATCTACAACGAAGACAACGGCAAACATGCGGTGGAGTTAACCCAGCGTTTTGCCCGTGCTAAAGCGTTTACCCATGTTCTGCTGCTGAAAAACCCGCAAGCGATCCGCCCGACGCTTGATACGCAACAAGCACTGTTGTTGGTGCGCTTCCCGGCGGATTTCTCGCGCAACCTGGATAGCGGCGTCACCGCGCCAATGCAGTTAATCCTCGACGGACGTAACTCCAACAGTGCGCAAATTGCGGCCAATTATCTGCAGCAAATCGTCAAAGATTACCAGCAAGAGCTGATACGCGGGCAGAAAAAGCCCAACAACAGTGAACTGGTGATACGCAACTGGTATAACCCGAACCTCGACTATAAATGGTTTGTGGTGCCGTCGCTGATTGCCATGATCACCACCATCGGCGTAATGATTGTGACATCGCTGTCGGTGGCGCGCGAACGTGAACAGGGCACACTGGATCAACTGCTGGTTTCGCCGCTGGCCACCTGGCAAATCTTTGTCGGCAAAGCCGTACCGGCGCTGATTGTCGCCACCTTTCAGGCCAGCATCGTGCTCGGCGTCGGGATTCTGGCGTATCACATCCCCTTCGCCGGTTCGCTGCTGTTGTTCTATTTCACGATGTTGATTTATGGCCTGTCGCTGGTGGGTTTCGGCCTGTTGATCTCGTCCCTCTGCGCCAACCAGCAGCAGGCGTTTATCGGTGTGTTTGTCTTTATGATGCCGGCGATCCTGCTCTCCGGTTATGTCTCGCCGGTCGAAAATATGCCTGTCTGGTTGCAGGATTTAACCTGGGTCAACCCCATCCGGCATTTTACCGACATTACCAAACAGATTTATTTGAAAGATGCCAGCTTCACGATTGTCTGGCAGAGCGTCTGGCCGCTGCTGGTGATTGCAGCGACCACGGGGTCAGTCGCGTATGCGCTGTTCAGACGGAAAATTATGTAACCCGGCGCGCATCAGCATTGGCGTTATTGCTCAGCGTTACCGATGTTCGCGGGGATTGGCTGCATTGCCGCTCTGAGGCAAACCGAACGATTTAGCGGGAAGTTTTCTCTCTTTCGTTAACAGCGAAACCACCGCCGGGCCGGCAAGGATAGCCATCCCGGCGAGAGCCAACAGAACGTTGTTTTGCAGTACGCGGGAAAGTAACCAGATGACAATCAGCGACGCGCCAAAATACCAGGTAGTCGTCAGCTCTTCCAGCACATCGCCAGCCTCACGCCAGCGTGCGTCGTGGTGGCGCTGTAAGAACAGCATCAGCAGCACGGTCACACCATACAGCACGCACAAGCCCAAGCCAACGCGCACCAGCACGCCGCTCATCCAGCCCATCACCAGCACCGCCACAATCAGCATGTGCAACATAATCTGCCAGCAACTCAGACCTGTCGCGACGCGAACGCGTTGTTGCCACTTCATGGCCACTCTCCTGAAGGATTTTTATCTGTTAGAAGAGTACTCGCATTTACGGAAAATTCCGTAACCCCGCCTTTTTTTGTGACAGGGACTACAATTTATTTCATTGAGGAGAGTGACGCTGGCAGGAGAGTTATGACCCAACAAGCGCGACATTTTTCATTGAAAGTGCTCACCATTAATACCCACAAAGGCTTTACCGCGTTTAACCGGCGCTTTATTTTGCCTGAGCTTCGCGATGCCGTGCGCACGGTCAGCGCCGATATTGTCTGCCTGCAAGAAGTGATGGGCGCGCACGAAGTGCACCCGTTGCATGTGGAGAACTGGCCGGATACGACCCATTACGAATTTCTCGCCGATACCATGTGGAGCGATTACGCTTACGGTCGCAATGCCGTCTATCCGGAAGGGCATCATGGTAACGCCGTGCTGTCGCGCTTTCCGATTGAGCATTATGAAAATCGTGATGTCTCCATCGACGGCAGCGAAAAACGCGGCATGCTCTACTGCCGTATCGTGCCGCCGGATTTCGGGCAGCCGGTGCACGTCATGTGTGTGCATCTGGGTCTGCGGGAAGCGCACCGCCAGTCGCAACTCACCATGCTGGCGGAATGGGTCAATGCCTTGCCGGAAAATGAGCCGGTCGTGGTAGCAGGTGACTTTAATGACTGGCGGCTTCGCGCCAACCATCCGCTGAAAATCCAGGCCGGGCTGGAAGAGATCTTCACCCGCGCCCATGGTCGCCCGGCGCGCACATTTCCGGTGCGCTTCCCGATGCTGCGCCTCGACAGAATCTATGTCAAAAACGCCAATGCCAGCGCACCGACGGCACTGCCGCTGCGCAACTGGCGGCATCTCTCCGATCATGCTCCCCTCAGCGCGGAGATCCATTTATGAAATGCAGCTGGCAGGAAGGAAACCGCATCCAGTTACTGGAGAATGGAGACAACTACTATCCGGCGCTGTTTGAGGCTATCGCACAGGCGCAGCAAAGGGTGATCCTCGAAACCTTTATCTGGTTTGAAGATGACGTTGGCCGGGCGTTGCAGCAGGCTTTGCTCCGCGCAGCGCGGCGCGGCATCAGCATTGAAGTGTTGCTGGATGGATATGGGTCGCCGGACTTAAGCGAACAGTTTGTCGGCGAGCTAACCTCCGCCGGAGTGGTTTTCCGCTACTACGATCCGCGCCCGCGACTATTGGGGATGCGCACAAACCTGTTTCGCCGCATGCACCGCAAAATTGTGGTAATCGATAACACGGTGGCGTTTGTTGGCGGCATTAACTATTCCGCCGAACATGTGACCAGTTATGGCCCGGAAGCGAAGCAGGATTACGCCGTACGTGTTGAAGGCCCGGTAGTGGAAGACATTTTACAGTTTGAGCTGGAAAACCTACCGGAAAACGCACCGGCAAGACGCTGGTGGCGGCGCCGTCGTCACCGCCCGGAAGAGAACCGCAAACCGGGGGAAGCGCAGGCGCTGTTTGTCTGGCGTGATAACGACGAGCACCGCGATGATATCGAACGCCACTACCTGAAAATGCTGGCCAATGCCCGGCGGGAAGTGGTGATCGCCAATGCCTACTTCTTTCCGGGTTATCGCTTGCTGCATGCCATGCGCAATGCCGCGCGGCGCGGTGTTTCGGTGAAGTTGATTGTTCAGGGCGAACCGGATATGCCGATCGTCAAGGTCGGCGCCGAACTGCTTTACAACTACCTGCTAAAAGGGGGCGTACAGGTCTATGAATACCGCCGTCGCCCGCTGCATGGCAAAGTCGCGCTAATGGACGATCACTGGGCCACGGTCGGCTCAAGCAATCTTGATCCGTTGAGTCTGTCACTGAACCTGGAGGCCAATCTGATCATTCACGATCGTGAATTTAACCAGACGTTGCGGGAGAATCTTCATACCATTATTGCCCAGGACTGCCTGCGGGTGGATGAGTCGATGGCGCCCAAACGCACCTGGTGGAATCTGGCCAAAAGTGTGGTGGTATTCCACTTTTTGCGCCACTTTCCGGCGATGGTCGGCTGGCTCCCCGCGCACACACCGAAACTGGCGCAGGTAGCGGCTCCGGTGCAACCTGAAATGGAGACCCAGGATCGGATCGAGAACTCAGAGGTGAAGCCCTGATGTCGAAATCTCATCCGCGCTGGCGGCTGGCGAAAAAAATCCTCACCGGCGTGTTCTTTATCGCCGTTGCCGTGTTGCTGGTGCTGTATGCCCGGAAAGTGAACTGGGATGATGTCTGGACGGTGATCCGTGATTACAACCGCACGGCGTTACTCAGTGCCATCGCGCTGGTGATTATCAGCTACCTGATCTACGGCTGTTATGATCTGATGGGACGCGCCTGGTGCGGGCACAAACTGGCCAAACGCCAGGTCATGCTGGTGTCGTTTATCTGTTATGCCTTCAATCTGACGCTCAGTACCTGGGTGGGCGGTATCGGCATGCGTTACCGGCTCTACTCCCGGCTTGGGCTGCCAGGCAGCACCATCACACGTATTTTCTCCTTAAGCATTACCACCAACTGGCTGGGTTACATTCTGCTCGGTGGGCTGATTTTTACCTTTGGCATAGTGCAGATCCCGGCGCACTGGTATATCGATGAGCGTACGCTGCGCATTATTGGCATCGTGTTGTTACTGGTGATTGCGTTCTATGTGTGGAGTTGCGCTTTTGCCAAACGCCGACACATGACGGTCAAAGGGCACAAACTGGTACTGCCATCGTGGCGGTTTGCCGTCTTGCAGATGGTGATTTCCAGCGCCAACTGGATGGCGATGGGCGCTATCATCTGGTTGCTGATGGGCATGCAGGCGGATTTCTTCTTTGTGCTCGGCGTGTTGCTGGTGAGCAGTATCGCCGGGGTAATTGTGCATATTCCGGCGGGTATTGGCGTGCTGGAGGCCGTTTTTATTGCGCTTCTGGCGGGTGAACATGTCTCTCAGGGGACCATTATTGCCGCCCTGCTTGCGTATCGCGTGCTTTACTACTTTCTGCCGCTGTTGCTGGCGCTGATGTGCTATTTGCTGCTGGAGAGCCGGGCAAAAGCGCTGCGCAAGAAAAATGAGCAAACCCTGGCGAAACCGTAGCGAATCAGCGGGAAGCCCCACCGCTACCGGGAGACAGAGCCGTGAGGATCTCAGCCAATAGCCTGAGGATCTCAAACAGCGCCACACTCATTCCCAGGTACACCGCCAGCGCGCCACGAATAGCGCAGCATTGTACGGTGGTAAAATTGCGGTGATACAGCTCACGGGCAGACGCGTTGATACGCGGTGTTTGATATGCTGTCGTCAGGCTGAACAGCAGCACCAGCGATAGGCTACCGATCCACAACCAGACACTGCTGTGCAGCAGAGTGTTGACCAGCGCGGAAAGGGCAAGCCCGATCAGGACCATCACAAAATAGAAGCCACCGCCACGAAGCGTTGTCCCTGTGAAACGGGTCAGCGCCGCGCTGGTGAGGAACATCCCGCCAACCACGGCAAACGCCAGCGCCAGAGAGGCCAACGTGAAGACACTGGCAAACAGCAAGCCAGTAAGCATACTCATCACGCACAAACAGCAGAACGCCAGTCGGGTACCGAAACGCGTGAAAAACAGATTAAGGATGAGACCGCACGCAAACCACAGGATCGTCAGTACGGCAATCAGCCAGCCATGTTCGGAGAATGCGCGAACCGGCATCACGTCCAACACCCACCATGCAGCGCCAAGACTCAATACCATTCCCGCCGCCAGCCACAGACACACGCACGTTATCAGCTCTGTCGGGGCGATCTGCGGCGGCTGTATCCAGCCAAAGGGTTTCATCATTATCCTCCTTGATCCCCTGCTACCTGGCAGGCAAAGAAATCCCGGCCGGAGCCGGGATTTGACTATCTGGTGGCGCTTCGCCTGTCCGGCTTTCGACAAAAGCCTTAGCGACGGTTGCCGAAAATACGCAACAGCATCAGGAACAGGTTGATAAAGTCGAGATACAGCGTCAATGCGCCGAGAATGGCGGTTTTACGCAGTTGTGAAGCATCGCTGAGGTCGATTTGCTGGCCGATGTTTTTCAGCTTTTGCGTATCATAGGCTGTCAGGCCAACAAAGATCACCACGCCGATGTAGGTCACCGCCCACATCAGGGCTTCGCTCTTCAGCCAGAAGTTGACGAGTGAGGCGAGAACAATACCAATCAGGCCCATAAACAGCATATTGCCAAAGCCGCTTAAGTCACGTTTGGTGGTGTAGCCATACAGGCTCATGGCACCAAACATCCCGGCGGTCACCACAAAGGTCGCGGCGATGGACTCCGCGGTGTAGATATAGAGAATGCTGGACAGTGTCAGGCCGGTTAACGCCGAATAGAGCATAAACAGCGAGGTGGCCACCCCGGCACTCAGCTTATGAATAAGCCCGGAGAGGACAAACACCAACGCCAGTTGCGCGATGATCAGGCCAAAAAAGGTAATCTGGCTGGAGAACACCAGCGCCATGACAGCATCGTTACCGGCAGCATACCAGGCAACGAACGCGGTCAGTAACAGACCGCAGGTCATCCAGCCGTACACCTGCGCCATATAGGTTTGCAACCCGCTGCGGGTTTGCTGGACGATAGAGTCAGAACGAGGATAACGGTCCATAGTCACTCCTGAATAATGGGCTAACGCTTAATAAGATTAACACATCCCGGTTCAATGCATTACCAACGCTTTGCCGCCTGCTTGTCGCTGTCGCGGGCTTCAACCCAGCGCTCGCCCTCCGGGGTGGCTTCGCGCTTCCAGAAAGGTGCGCGGGTTTTCAGGTAGTCCATAATAAACTGCCCGGCATCAAACGCGCTGCTGCGATGGGCACTGGCGACGCCGACAAAAACAATTTCATCGCCCGGCCATAGCTCGCCAATGCGGTGGTAGACCGTTACCCGGCCCAGCGGCCAACGGGCGCGCGCTTCACTGACAATTTCCGCCAGGGAACGTTCGGTCATCCCAGGATAGTGTTCCAGCGTCAACGCACTAACGCTGTCGCCGAGATTGTGGTTACGCACTTTGCCGGTAAAGGTGACCACCGCACCGTCCTCATCACGGGACGCCAGCCAGTTATACTCATCGCCGACATGGAAAGCGGCATGATCGACGCAAATTCGTGTTTCACTCATTTTAGCCTCCGGTCACCGGTGGGAAAAATGCCACTTCATCGCCGCTGCTCAGTGGATGATCAAAACTGACCAGCGTCTGGTTGACCGCTGCCAGTAATTTGCCCTCTTCCAGCGCCAGCGCCCAGCGTTCACCTTGCGCCGCCAGATGCTGACGCAGTGCCTCGACGGTGGGAAAGACGGTATCAGACGCCATGCTGTCACAGCCCACCAGTTCGCGCACCTGCGCGAAAAAAAGGATCTTAATCATCGCTCTCCACCCTGAAATCCCCTGACTTGCCGCCGCTTTTCGCCAGCAGGCGCACAGGGCCAATCACCATATCTTTCTGCACGGCTTTGCACATGTCGTAAATGGTCAGCGCCGCAACGGAGGCGGCGGTAAGCGCTTCCATTTCCACGCCGGTTTTCCCGGTCAGGCGGCACAGTGCTTCAATGCGTACACGGTTGTGTTCCGGCTGCGCCTGCAACTGCACTTCCACTTTGCTCAGCAGCAACGGGTGGCACAGCGGGATCAACTCCCAGGTGCGTTTCGCCGCCTGGATCCCCGCAATGCGCGCGGTCGCGAACACATCGCCTTTGTGATGGCTACCGTCGATAATCATGGCCAGTGTTTGCGGCAACATGGTGACAAATGCTTCAGCGCGGGCTTCGCGTACGGTTTCCGCTTTCGCGGAGACATCGACCATATGCGCTTCGCCATCGGCATTAATATGGGTCAGTTGTGACATAACTTATTTCTTAATATGGGGATGGAAATTACAAGGACGTGTACGCGCATCCAACTGCGGCGCAATGATGTTTTCCCATGCGGTACGACAGGCTTTGGTCGACCCGGGCATGGCAAAAATAAGCGTCTTATTGGCAATGCCCGCCACCGCACGGGACTGCAGTGTTGCAGTGCCAATCTCCTCAAAGGAGAGCATACGGAAGACTTCGCCGAACCCCTGGATTTCACGGTCAAACAGCGGCAGCAACGCTTCCGGTGCCTGATCGCCGTCGGTGAAGCCCGTACCGCCAGTGATCAATACCACCTGCACGTCGTCGCGCGCGATCCACGCGGAAACCTGCGCGCGAATGGCATAACGGTTCTCTTTGACTATCGCCTTATCCACTATTTGGTGACCAGCGTCGTGCGCGGCGTCGCGCAGCCAGTGGCCGGAGGTATCATCCTCTTCGCCGCGACGGTCAGAAACCGTCAGAATAGCCAATTTCACTGGAATAAACTCAGCGCTGACCTGACTCATCTCATTCTCCTTGCGGCGATTACCCGCCAATATATGAAAGGTTTTGCGTAATGCCTGTATTGCCCTGGTGCAGGAAGTGCGTCTGCTTTTTGTGCGTCAGTGCGGAGGCAATACGCTGTTCCAGCATTGCTTGCTGGGCATCGTCTTGTAACAGGTCGCGTAAATTCACGCCGCCATCGCCAAACAGGCATAAGTGCAGCTTGCCGGTAGACGACACACGCAGGCGATTGCAACTGGCGCAGAAGTCTTTTTCATAAGGCATGATAAGGCCGATTTCACCGGCGTAATCCGGGTGGCAAAACACCTGCGCCGGGCCGTCGCTACGCTGGCGCAATTGATGGATCCAACCGCGTTGCAGCAGTTGATCGCGCAGCACCATGCCAGAGATATGGTGGTTGCGAAACAGTTCGCTGCCCTCTCCGGTCTCCATCAGTTCAATAAAGCGTAGCTGGACAGGACGCGATTTGATCCACGCCAGAAAGGTGTCGAGTTGGTGATGGTTAACGTCGCGCATCAGTACCGTGTTGACTTTGACTTTGGCAAAGCCTGCGGCGAAGGCGGCGTCGATACCGGCCATCACCTGCTGAAACTTATCCTGACCGGTAATGGCATGAAACTGGCGGGCATCGAGACTGTCGAGGCTGACGTTAATGGCAGTGAGCCCGGCATCGCGCCACAGAGCGACATCACGGGCAAGCCGGTAACCGTTGGTGGTGACGGCAATCTGGCGGATAGCGCTGTTTTCACGCACCGCGGCGATAATATCGGGGAAATCGCGTCGCAGCGACGGCTCTCCGCCAGTCAGGCGCACCTTTTCCGTGCCCATGGCGCTGAAGGCGCGTGTGACCCGACGAATCTCATCAACGCCGAGAAAGCCGTTGTTGTTGATGCCGCCCGGCTTGTAACCGTCCGGCAGACAGTAGGTGCAACGAAAATTGCACACATCAGTGATCGACAAACGCAAGTAATAGAACTTACGCGCGAACGCATCGGTAAGTTGTGAAGTCATTTACACCTTTCCAAGTACGGGAGATGCAGTCATTTCTTCCTGCACCCTGGCGACGTGAACCGTTGCGGGCTCCGTCACGGCCAGTGCCCCGTATCTTTCGACTTAGGCGCAAAGGCTTGAGTGTATATTTTGTTAGTCACGCTAACATTGCTTATGGCGATAGTAGCGCGATAGTCACGCTTTCGCTATCACGATAATCGCTATATAAAGCCATATATAGCGACATGATCGTGCATTTCCAATACAGAGTACGTGAAAATCGCGTTTTTGCCTTGATATGTGTCATTTTCCACTCTGCGCGGCATCGTCTTTTGGTGGTATTTGCGCTAACGTATCGGGATAATTCTTCATAAGGAATCACTATGCGTAATCGCACACTTGCAGACCTGGATCGTGTTGTCGCGCTGGGCGGCGGGCATGGTCTCGGGCGTGTGATGTCTTCGCTCTCTTCGCTGGGCTCGCGCCTTACCGGTATTGTCACCACCACGGATAACGGCGGATCAACCGGGCGTATTCGACGCTCTGAAGGCGGGATCGCGTGGGGTGATATGCGCAACTGTCTGAACCAGTTAATCACCGAACCGAGCGTGGCGTCGGCCATGTTTGAGTATCGTTTTAGCGGTAATGGTGAACTTTCCGGGCATAACCTCGGAAATTTGATGTTAAAGGCGCTGGACCACCTGAGCGTGCGGCCTCTGGAAGCCATCAATTTAATTCGCAATTTATTAAAGGTGGACGCGTTTTTAATTCCGATGTCGGAACAGCCTGTCGATTTAATGGCTACCGACAGCGAAGGACATCATGTTTATGGCGAAGTGAATATCGATCAATTGCACGCGCCAATTCAGGAATTAATGCTGTTTCCAAACGTGCATGCCACTCGCGAAGCGGTGCAGGCCATTGCCGAAGCGGATTTAATTTTAATCGGCCCAGGCAGTTTTTATACCAGTTTGCTGCCGTTGCTACTGCTGGAGGATTTGTCGCAAGCATTGCGCCGCACGCCAGCGCCAGTGGTCTATATTGCGAACCTGGGTAAAGAGTTAAGCCCGGCGGCTGCCAGCCTGAAATTGAGCGATAAACTGGCCATTATGGAGCAGTATGTCGGCAGAAAAATTATTGATGCCGCTATTGTTGGGCCGAAAGTGGATGTCAGCAACGTCAGCGATCGCCTGATCATTCAGGACATACTGGAAGCCAGCGATATTCCCTATCGCCACGATCGTCATCTACTGCGCGCCGCGCTGGAAAAAGCGGTGCAGCAACTCGGCTAACCCCCTGGCAGGTTAATTTTGCGACCTGCCGATACCTTTCTTAATTTCTTAAGGTTGTCTTAAAAAAAAACGGTCATCCTTGTGTCACATTCTTTGCAGGATCCAGGTAAGCTATGTTTCACTTTCGTCGGCCGACCTTAAGCCGCCTCACGTTTATTATCCTCTTTGCGCTCTATATCGCACTGGCCCTGAATGTCGTTTTTTATCATCAGGTTTTCACCCTGCTACCGGTTAACTCATTACGTAACTGGCTGGTGTTTCTTTCCATGCCCTTGGTGGCATTCAGCGTGATTAATATTGTGCTGTCACTGGCGTCATTTGTCTTCCTCGATCGCCTGATCATTACCCTGTTTGTATTGGTCAGCGCTGCCGCGCAATATTTTATTTCAACATTCGGCATCATTATTGACCGCTCGATGATCACCAATATTCTCGACACCACACCAGCGGAAAGTTTCGCGCTGCTGTCGACAAAAATGGTGCTGACGTTGTTATCAACCGCCGTACTGGCGATTATCATTGCCTGGTGGATAAAAATTAAGCCCGCACGTTCCGCCCTGCGCAGTATCACATTGCGCATTATCAGCGTGGTCATTTCTGCGTTGATCATCGTGCTGGTGGCGTTGCTGTTTTATAAAGATTACGCCTCGCTGTTTCGTAATAATAAAGAGCTGGTGAAATCACTGAGTCCGTCAAACTCCATTGCTGCATCCCTGTCATGGTATTCCCATAACCAAACCGCCAATTTACCGCTGGTGAAAATAGGCGAAGATGCACGTCAGCGTCCGGAAATGCAAAACGGCCCGCGGAAAAACCTCACTATTCTGGTGCTGGGGGAAACCTCCCGTGCGGCGAACTTCTCTCTGGGCGGTTACGAGCGAGAAACTAACCCGCTGTTAAAAGAGGACAATGTCGCCTATTTCCCGAATACCGCCTCGTGCGGAACAGCGACGGCAATTTCCGTACCTTGCATGTTTTCCGGTATGGGGCGCGCCCATTACGACGACCAGCTTGCCGCGCATCAGGAAGGGTTGCTGGATATTATTCAGCGCGCCGGGATTAAGGTGCTGTGGAATGAAAACGACGGTGGTTGCAAAGGCGCATGTACGCGGGTGCCGACCCAGGATATGACACAATTAAACCTGTCAGACCTTTGCATTGAAGGGGAGTGCCAGGATGAGATCTTATTCCGCGGTCTTGCAGACTATATTGATGCCTTGCAGGGCGACGGGATAATCGTATTGCACACCATTGGTAGCCATGGGCCGACCTATTACAACCGCTACCCGAAGCAGTTCCGTAAATTTACGCCGACCTGCGACACCAATGAAATTCAGACCTGCTCACAGCAGCAACTGGTCAATACTTACGATAATACTATTCTGTACGTCGACTATATTGTTGATAAAGCGATTAAATTGCTGCAATCAAAACAGGAAAAATTTACCACCAGCCTGGTATATCTCTCCGACCACGGGGAATCACTGGGTGAAAATGGCGTTTATTTGCATGGTTTGCCGTATTCCATTGCACCGGAAACACAAAAACATGTGCCGATGCTGATCTGGCTGTCTGATGACTATCAACAGCGTTACGGCATAAATAGTCAGTGTCTGCAAAAAAATGCACGGGAGCGGGAAGTCTCGCAAGATAATCTCTTCCCAACCCTGTTGGGTATACTGGGCGTCAGCACGAAGGAGTACCATGCCCAGGACGATCTGTTAACGTCATGCCGGGAGCAGGCTAAATGAAAATTCTGGTAATTGAAGACGATGCCCTGCTGTTGCAGGGGTTGATCCTGGCCATGCAGAGTGAAGGATACGCCTGCGATGGCGTCTCTACTGCGCATGAAGCCACGCTGTGTCTGGCTAACGGGCATTACAGTCTCATCGTGCTCGATTTAGGGCTACCGGATGAAGACGGTTTACATTTGCTCACCCGGCTGCGTCGGGAAAAGTTCACCCAGCCGGTACTGATCCTGACCGCACGCGATACGCTGGAGGATCGTGTTACCGGGCTGGATACCGGTGCGGACGATTATCTGGTCAAACCCTTCGCCCTTGATGAGCTGAATGCCCGCATCCGTGCGCTGCTGCGCCGTCGCCATAATGAGGGTGACAACGAAATCACGCACGGCAACCTGACGCTGAACGTCACCCGCCGCCAGGCATGGCGGGACGGCCAGTTGCTGGACTTAACACCGAAAGAGTACGCTCTGCTGTCGCGTCTGATGCTAAAAGCCGACAGCCCGGTGCACAGAGAAATCCTCTACAACGATATCTACAACTGGGATAACGAACCCTCGACCAATACGCTGGAAGTCCATATTCATAACCTGCGGGATAAAATTGGGAAGTCCCGGATCCGCACCGTCAGAGGGTTTGGTTATATGCTGGTGCAGGCCGGGGACCGGGACTGAGTTATGGCGATCTTCGATTTCAGGCGCTGGAGCATGCGCCGCCGGTTGTTGCTAACCATTGGCGGTATTCTGGTGTTTTGCCAGTTAATCAGCGTCTTCTGGCTGTGGCATGAAAGCGAGGAGCAGATCCAGTTGCTGGTGCAAAGCGCCATGCATAACCACAACAATCACAAACAGGTTGAACATGAAGTACGTGAAGCGGTCGCCAGCCTGTTGGTGCCCAGTCTGCTGATTGTCGGCCTGGCGTTGCTGATCTGCATGCAGGCGGTCAAAAACATCACCAGCCCGTTATCGGAGCTCCAGCAGGAGCTGAATAAACGCACCCCGGATAATCTGCAACCCATTACGCTCAATAACAGCGTCAGTGAAGTGGAAGCCGTGACTTCATCGATCAACGAGCTGGTCTCTCGTCTGACGCTGACGCTGGAACGGGAACGTCTGTTTACCGCCGATGTCGCTCATGAATTGCGCACCCCGCTGGCCGGGTTACGACTGCATCTCGAGCTGATGGCAAAAACCAGTGGCATCCCTGTCGACCCGCTGGTGCAACGCCTTGACCAGATGACCGAGAACATTGCGCAACTGCTGCAACTGGCACGAGTCGGGCAATCTTTTTCAGCGGGTAGTTATCAGCAGGTGATGCTGCTGGAAGACGTCGTGCTGCCTATTCAAAGCGAACTGGAAACAATGCTTGCCGGGCGGCAGCAGAAATTAGCGTTACCTGATAATGCGCAAACCATTCCGGTTTCCGGAGATGCGACCCTGTTGCGGGTGCTGGTGAGAAACCTGGTGGAAAATGCGCACCGCTACAGTCCTGCTGGCTCGACTATCTCTATCCACATTGAGCGCGCGGCAACGCCGGTGCTGGCCGTTGAGGATGAAGGTCCGGGGATAGACGAGAGTCGCAGCGGCGAGCTAAGCAAAGCCTTTGTGCGTATGGATAGCCGCTACGGCGGCACAGGGCTGGGGCTGAGCATCGTGTCACGCATCGCGCAACTGCATGAGGCTCAGTTCTTTTTGCACAACCGAAAAACAGCGTCCGGCGTGCGGGCCTGGGTTAAATTTCGCCCGGCAGCCCGCGGAGTATGATCAATACGTCAGCACCCACAGGTGGCTGAAACCAATAATTAACGCCAGAGCAAAAGCGACGGCGAAAAACTCACGAAGATTCATTTGTTGCATCACACTCTCCTCCAGTAAAGCGGAAGCTAGTGTGTCAGCGCAGTATTAAGTCAACATTAAGGCGAGTCTGCCGGTTCGCCTTAATGTGTGACGGAGTGCAAATTATGACGCGGCAATAAACAGATCCCGCAGTTGGTGTAACTGATCGCGCACTTTTGCCGCTTCCTCGAACTCGAGATTTTGCGCGTGCTGCATCATCTGCCCTTCCAGCTCGTGGATTTTCTGCTGTAGCGCTTTCGGCGTCAGCGCCAGTTCGGCTGCTTCCACCTGAGCAGGGGTTCTGGATTTTCCACGCCCTTTCGCCCGGGTTTTCGCCAGCCCTTCGCCCAGCGCCAGAATATCCACCACTTTCTTGTTAAGGCCCTGTGGCGTAATGCCGTGCTCTTCGTTGTAGCGCTGTTGTTTCTCGCGGCGGCGTTCGGTTTCCCCTATCGCCTTCGCCATCGACGGCGTGATTTTATCGCCGTACAGAATCGCCTTGCCGTTAATGTTACGCGCCGCGCGCCCGATGGTCTGAATAAGCGAGCGTTCAGAACGCAGGAAACCCTCTTTGTCAGCATCCAGGATCGCCACCAGCGACACTTCCGGCATATCCAGCCCCTCACGCAGCAAGTTGATGCCGACCAGCACATCAAACTCGCCCAGACGCAGGTCGCGGATAATCTCCATACGCTCGACAGTATCAATATCGGAGTGCAGATAGCGCACCTTCTCGCCGTGTTCTTCAAGGTATTCGGTGAGATCTTCCGCCATCCGTTTGGTCAGGGTCGTGACCAGCACGCGTTCGTTAATCGCCGAGCGTTTACGAATTTCCGACAGCAAATCGTCAACCTGCGTCGCTACTGGCCGCACTTCAATCACCGGATCAAGCAGACCGGTTGGGCGCACCACCTGGTCAATCACTTCGTTACCCGATTTTTCCAGCTCGTAGTTGCCCGGCGTTGCGGAAACATAAATTGACTGCGGCGCAAGCGCTTCAAACTCTTCGAACTTCAACGGACGGTTATCCAGCGCAGAAGGCAGGCGGAAACCATACTCTACCAGCGTCTCCTTACGTGCTCTGTCGCCACGGTACATACCGCCGATTTGCGGAATGGTAACGTGGGACTCATCGATGACCAGTAACCCGTCGGCTGGCAGGTAGTCAAACAATGTCGGCGGCGGTTCGCCCGGTCCGCGACCGGAGAGAAAGCGGGAGTAGTTTTCAATCCCGGAGCAGTAACCTAGCTCGTTCATCATCTCCAAATCGAACTGCGTGCGCTGGCTGAGTCGCTGCTCTTCCAGAAGTTTATTGTTCGCCAGTAGCGACTTGCGCCGCTCGGCGAGCTCCACTTTGATCTCTTCCATCGCCTGCACGATGCGCTCACGCGGCGTCACGTAGTGCGTCTTCGGGTAGATGGTAAAACGCTGCACCGTCGATTCCACATGTCCGGTGAGCGGGTCAAACAGCGACAGACGCTCGACCTCTTCATCAAACAACTCCACGCGCAGGGCGAGATCGTCCGATTCTGCGGGGAAAATATCGATCACCTCGCCGCGAACGCGAAACGTACCGCGCTGGAAAGCCTGATCGTTACGGGTGTACTGCAGCTCCGCCAGGCGACGCAGAATCGAACGCTGATCGATAATCATCCCCTTGGTCAAATGCAGCATCATTTTCAGGTACAAATCCGGGTCGCCCAGACCGTAAATCGCCGATACCGATGCCACCACAATCACATCACGTCGCTCCAGCAGCGCTTTGGTTGCCGACAAGCGCATCTGCTCGATATGTTCGTTAACCGAGGCGTCTTTTTCGATAAACGTGTCCGAGCTGGGAACATAGGCTTCCGGCTGATAGTAGTCGTAGTAGGAGACGAAATACTCCACGGCATTGTCCGGAAAAAACTCCTTCATCTCACCATATAGCTGCGCGGCCAGCGTCTTGTTGGGTGCCAGCACCATAGTGGGACGTTGCAAATCGGCAATGACGTTGGCGACGGTGAACGTCTTTCCTGAACCCGTTACCCCAAGCAACGTTTGGTGCGCGAGACCGTCTTCCAGGCCTTCCTTGAGGCGACGGATAGCTTCAGGCTGATCGCCGGAAGGGCGAAAAGCGGAATTCAGTTTGAACGGTTTACTCATGGACGGCTACCTGATGAAGGAGTGAGCGAGCAGGTAACATATTTTACTCACCCTGGTTACTTTTGCCAACTCATAATACTGGATGAAAAAACAGTAGCGGATTACTCAATTTGTTCTACCCGGGGTTAGGACACAGGTTCGCGCCTGAAATTTCTTCGTCAGCAAGATAAAACACCAAACCTTTCCGGTTATCCCCAGAATTTTTTCTCTTTTAACAATTGTCAAGCCAGTCGGTGAAAGTTTTGTGGCACCCAGTGACACTTTTCTTACAGGCATTGATTTTACATAACCAATTGATATTAAAAAAGAATAACAAAAAGCCGTGTTTCGCACCAATTCAGGCGCAAGCCGCGTCCCTTCTCGCTTGCCGTGCGTTTTCTAACTCTAATACACAAGGTTATCCACAGGAATAGTGGATAACTGCCGCCAGGCCGGATAGTCCGCCCCCCGCCAAATTCCCATTCCGTCCCAGGTCGGGGAGATTAAAAAATTTTTATCACTTCTTTTTGATTATTATCAGCTAACGAAGCGCGAGATCCGCATGAGATCCTTCTCACACTTCGTAGCTTTGCTGCACCACCATTCGTCACTACAAGCACTGGCAAAGTGCAGGATTTTTCCCTGCTATCTCCCTTTCCGGCATTTTAAATACCAGTGAGATCGGTCGTATCCGAAAAAAAAGCCTTTTTTACGTTCTGGCAAGCCTTTTGCACTATCCCTGTGTCACCAGATCCGGAAGAAGGAGCGGACCATGTTGAGCTTACGCGCAGTGAACCAGTATTACGGTAACCAGCATACCTTATGGAATATCGACCTTGATTTAACCCCCGGCGCCTGCACATCCGTCATCGGGCTGCCGGGAATGGGCAAAACCACGCTGATAAACTGCATTACCGGCTATTTACCCGTTGAGAGCGGCAGCATGATTTGGCAGGAAGCTGGCGCGCCGCCGCGAGACCTGCTGAATGTGCGGGCTGAACATCGCTGCGCTATGGGAATGGGTTATGTGCCGCAAGACCGGCGAATATTTTCGCAACTGACCGTTGAGGAGAACCTGCATATTGCCATGATGGCCGGAGGTGCAGCACGCAATGCGGTGAGTCAGGATATCTACGATCTCTTCCCGGAACTGTACACGCTGCGTAAGACCCGGGGCGCGGGGTTGTCGGAAGATAATCAGCAGCAACTGGCAATGGCGCGAGCGCTGGTGACGCACCCGCGGTTATTAATCCTTGATGAGCCAACGCGCGGTCTGGGCCAGGCATTTGTGCATAAACTGGGCAATTTGATCGTCCGGCTTAACCAGGACTTCGGCATCACTATTTTACTGGCTGAGCAACAACTTGCCTTTATCCGCCGGGTCGCAGATCGCTTCTGTCTGCTCCACCGGGGACGTAGCGTTGCCGAAGGGGAAGTTAAGCAACTGGACGATCGGATGTTGTCACACTGGATGACACCGGATTCAGCACGCTGAGATCAAGATAATGACCCGTTCTCTCTTTTTCCGGCGCGTGGGCAAACCAGGGGATTTCGCCAATCAGCGGAGCCTGCATCACGCGCCGAAGCGTCGCCAGATATTCAGAATGGCGTTTACCCGGTTTCACCACACCATTCGCAATCCAGCCTGCCAGCGTTAAACCCGCCTGCCGTATTGCCTGCGCTGTCAGCATCGCATGATTGATGCAGCCCAGTTTGACCCCGACCACAAGGATCACCGGCAATTGCTCCTGCACGACCCAGTCGGCAAAGGTCAGCGTCTCGGACAATGGCGTGAACCAACCGCCTGCGCCTTCCACCAGCAGCCATTCCGCCTGCTCAGAGAGCGTGCGTAACCCGGCAGACATGACCTTTGCCTCAATCGGCTCACTCACATCCGCGCTGACAATATGCGGCGATGTCGGCTCGGCAAAGGTGTAGGGATTAACGCTGTGGTAATCCAGCGGCAGACTACTGTGCAACTGCAGTGCCAGCGCATCGCTATTACGCAGTCCTTCCGCGGTCATTTCGCTGCCGGACGCTACCGGCTTGTAACCAGCGCTGCGTAAACCACGCAGATTCGCCGCCTGCAACAGCGCGCAACTGGCTACCGTTTTCCCCACTTCCGTGTCTGTTCCGGTGACAAAATACCGTTCACTCACGCGTGATCACTCCCCAAAAAAGATGGTACGTCAGAGGACATTTCCCCTGCTGTTGCGGCCAGGCCAGTTGTAAACGTTGCAGTTTGCTGCGCGTCAGCCCCTGCTGCCTGCCCGCATGTAAATGTGTAGCGCCAATGCCTTTTAACGAACGCAACGCCTGTGTGGCATCCTCAAAACAGAGAGTGATGCGCTCCACGCCGCTGCGCAACCGCCAGCCCTGTAATGCCTGATGGATCGCGGGTAAGGGTAAAAAACGGTTTGCGTGTTGATGGTGATCAACCGCGCGCCAGGCCACATTCAGCTCTGGCAATGAATCCTCCACCAGCGTGGTAAAGGCCACCTGTCCGCCAGGGCGCGTGACGCGGTACAGTTCGCCAATCGCCTGTTGCAAGTCATCACACCACTGCACCGCCAGGTTGCTCCACACCAGTGAAAAAGAGGCATCCTCAAAGGGCAATGCTTCGATATCCCCGGCCACATAATGCTGCGCACTGTGCTGGCGACGGGCTTCATCCAGCATCGCTGGCGAGAGATCCAACGCGGTAACCTCGCTGCCCTGCCCACGCCAGTAACGGCTCATCCCGCCGGGGCCACAACCGGCATCCAGCACAGGCAATGGCGCGATATTCTCCAGTTGCGCAAGCAGTACATCCGCACTCAAACGTTGTAGTTCATCGTGCTGACAATAGCTCTGCGCCGCCCGGCCAAAAGCGGCGGCGATAGCCTGTTTATTCACAGCCATCCAGCGCCTCCAGCAAGCGATCAATATCTTCAGCCTGATGCGCCGCCGTCAGAGTTAAACGCAGACGTGCCGTCCCCGGTGGTACCGTGGGTGGGCGGATCGCCGTCACCCAGCATCCCCGCTGCCGCAAACGCTCAGCCAGGCGTAATGCCCGCGCGTTTTCGCCGACGATCAGCGGCTGAATCGCGCTCTGCGAGTCGGTCACAGTCATGCCCAACTGCGCTGCGCCGTGGCGAAAGCGGGCTATCAGCGCGGACAGGTGTTGTCGACGGTTATCCCCCTCCGGACTGCGGATCACCTGCAATGCGGCGCTTAGTGCCATCGCCTGAGCAGGCGGCATCGAGGTGCTGTAAATGAGATGGCGGGCAAATTGCAGCAAATAATCGGCAACGCTATCGCTACAGAGCACAGCCGCGCCGCTCACACCAAACCCTTTACCGAAGGTGACGATCAGGATCTCTGGCTGAATGCCATGAACATGGCAACTGCCTCTCCCCTGTTCCCCAACAACGCCTGTTCCGTGCGCATCATCCACCATCAGCCACGCATGGGCGTGCCGGGCAGCAGCAGCGAGAGTGCAAAGCGGCGCGGTGTCGCCATCCATACTGAAAATGCCTTCGGTAACCACCAGTTGTTGCCCGGCAATCGGTTTTGCCAGCAACGCCGCCAGGTGATCGCCATCGTTATGAGTAAAGCGCCGGAGCTGCGCCGGGCTGTGGCTGGCGGCTTCCAGCAACGAGGCGTGGCTCAGTTTGTCCGCGACGATACGATCGTCTTTGCCGGTCAGCGCCGCAATCACCGCCTGATTGGCAGAAAAACCAGAGATAAACAGCAGTGCACGCGCGTAGCCGAGCCAGTCCGCCAGTTCGCTTTCCAGCGCCTGATGCGCCACGGTATGACCACTGACATGGCCTGAGCCGCCACTGCCTACGCCATAGCGTTCGGCCCCCTGCTGCCAGGCATGAACCACCCATGGATGCTGGCTTAAGCCAAGGTAATCATTGCTGGAAAAGTTACAAAAGCGCTGTTCACCGACCGTCAACCAGCGGCCGGCTCCCTGAGCAACAGGATACCGTGTGCGTAGGGCATCTGCCGCGCGGCGTTCAGCTAGCGCGACATCAATGCGTTGTTGCCAGGTCATACGGCAGCCGCGTTGTAGTACTGGTCGGTATCCGCGTGCAGGAGCTGCGCTTCAAGCTGCTGTTGCTGTTCGTTATCGCCGTTGCGTACTTCAGTTTGCTGCGGGTTCATCCCCAGTTTGCGGAACAGTTGCAAATCTTTGTCTTCTTCAGGGTTTGGCGTGGTCAGCAGTTTGCAGCCGTAGAACACAGAGTTCGCCCCGGCCATAAAACACATCGCCTGGGTTTGTTCATTCATCTGCTCGCGACCGGCGGAGAGACGGACGTACGAAGTCGGCATCATGATCCGGGCCACGGCAATGGTACGGATAAAGTCGAACGCATCGACATCCTCATTGTCCGCCAGCGGTGTACCTTTGACTTTCACCAGCATATTGATCGGCACGCTTTCCGGCGGTGTCGGCAGGTTAGCCAGTTGCAGTAACAACCCGGCACGATCGTTCACCGTTTCCCCTAAGCCGACAATGCCACCGGAGCAGACTTTGATCCCGGCATCACGGACCTTATCCAGTGTGTCGAGACGCTCCTGATACGTACGAGTGGTGATGATATTGCCGTAAAATTCCGGTGAGGTATCGAGGTTGTGGTTGTAATAATCCAGTCCGGCACGGGCAAGACGCTGCGCCTGGCTTTCATTCAACGTACCGAGCGTCATACAGGCTTCCAGCCCCATGGCTTTCACCCCTTCAACCATCTGCTCCAGATAGGGCATATCCCGATCATGCGGGTTTTTCCACGCTGCCCCCATACAGAAACGGGTGGATCCGGCCAGTTTCGCCTTACGGGCGGACTCCAGCACCTGCTCCACTTCCATCAGGCGTTCGGACTCCAGCCCGGTTTTGTAACGGGCGCTTTGCGGGCAGTATTTACAATCTTCCGGGCAGGCGCCGGTTTTGATCGACAGTAACGTACTGACCTGAACCTGGCGCGGGTCGAAATGTTGGCGGTGAACCTGCTGCGCTTCAAACAGCAATTCCAGCAAGGGCTTTTCGAACAAAGCGGTGACTTGCGACAAAGTCCAGCGTGCGTGGTGAGCCATCGGGCATCTCCAAAAGGTGTTGTTAAATCGTTATTCGGTGTAGACTCGTAAACCTAAAACTTTTTAATTTGGTTTACAAGTCGATTATGACAGCGGACGATTTAGCATTTGACCAGCGCCATATCTGGCACCCTTATACCTCGATGACCTCCCCGCTTCCGGTTTACCCGGTGCGCTCTGCGCAGGGTTGCGAGCTGACGCTCGACAGCGGAGAACGCCTGGTGGACGGTATGTCGTCATGGTGGGCAGCCATCCACGGTTACGGTCATCCGGCGCTGAACGCCGCCATGAAAGCACAAATCGACACCCTGTCGCACGTGATGTTCGGCGGTATTACGCATGCTCCCGCCGTCTCGTTGTGCCGTAAGCTGGTGGCGATGACCCCGGATGCGCTGGAGTGTGTTTTTCTGGCGGATTCCGGTTCGGTCGCTGTTGAAGTGGCGATGAAAATGGCGCTGCAATACTGGCAGGCAAAAGGCGAAGCGCGGCAGCGTTTTCTCACCTTCCGCAACGGCTATCACGGCGATACCTTCGGGGCGATGTCGGTGTGCGATCCGGATAACTCCATGCACAGTTTGTGGAAAGGCTATCTGCCGGACAACTTATTCGCCCCGGCACCGCAAAGCCGCTTTGATGGCGAGTGGGATGAGCGGGATATGGTGGCTTTCGCCCGTTTGATGGCGGCGCACCGCCACGAGATCGCCGCGGTTATCCTGGAGCCGATTGTGCAAGGGGCTGGCGGCATGCGTATGTACCATCCTGAGTGGCTTAAACGCATCCGTAAAATGTGCGACCGGGAAGGCATTTTGTTGATTGCCGATGAGATAGCCACCGGCTTTGGCCGCACCGGCAAGCTGTTTGCCTGTGAGCATGCGGGCATCTCGCCGGACATTCTGTGCCTCGGTAAAGCGCTGACTGGCGGCACGATGACACTCTCCGCCACGCTAACGACCCGCAACGTCGCAGAAACCATCAGCAACGGCGAAGCAGGCTGCTTTATGCACGGGCCAACATTTATGGGCAACCCGCTGGCCTGTGCGGCGGCAACGGCCAGTCTGGAAATACTGGAAAGCGGCGCATGGCGGGATCAGGTGGCGGCCATCGAAGCGCAGTTAACCGCAGAGCTTGCGCCCGCGCGCGACGCTGAAAATGTGGTGGATGTGCGTGTGCTGGGCGCGATTGGCGTAGTAGAAACCCGCGCACCGGTAAATATGGCCTTACTCCAGCGTTTCTTTGTGCAACAAGGTGTGTGGATCCGCCCCTTTGGCCGCCTGATTTACGTAATGCCGCCATACCTCATTTCGCCGGAGCAACTCTCGCGCTTAACCCGGGCCGTTAACGCCGCTGTCGCACGTAACGACCTGTTCGTCTGAGGCATTTCACCCTACAGTAGCGGGGATACACTACACTTCCCGTTACTGTATCGCGAACGAAAGGAGCGCATATGAAACTACTCAGCCACGACTTACGCGATGGAGAAAAACTTCCGCATCGCCATGTGTTTAACGGTATGGGCTATGACGGTGACAATATCTCCCCGCATCTGACGTGGGATGATGTTCCCGCGGGCACCAAAAGTTTTGTGGTGACCTGTTATGATCCGGATGCCCCAACCGGATCGGGCTGGTGGCACTGGATCGTGGCGAATCTCCCTGCGGATACCCGTGTTCTGCCGCAGGGTGCGGGATCAGGCCTTGCCGCACTACCGGATGGCGCTGTGCAGACGCGCACCGATTTCGGTAAAGCCGGCTACGGCGGCGCTGCACCGCCAAAAGGGGAAACCCACCGCTATATCTTCACCGTTCATGCCCTGGATGTCGCGCATCTGGATGTCGACGAAAACGCCAGCGGTGCAATGGTTGGCTTTAACGTGCATTTCCACACCTTGTCCAGCGCCACCATCACCGCCCTTTTTAGCTAAAAAACACGGGTTTTGAAGCCGATTGTGCAAATCGGCTTCCCGTTTCGCTCAACTTAGTATAAAAAAGCAGGCTTTGACGTAACCTTTTCAACTTTGCATAGTCTGGAGCACCCCTTGAACACATCATCGGTTTCCCGTCTGGCGCTGGCGCTCGCTTTTGGCGTGACACTGACCGCCTGTAGCTCAACCCCGCCGGCAGAACGCCCTTCTGAACAAACTGCGCCTGGTACTTCAGCGCGGCCGATCCTCAGCGCAGGCGAAGCGAAAAACTTCGTGGCGGAGCGCTATTTCACCGCGATGACGCAAAATGGCGAGTCATGGAAACCCTTCGCCATTCGCCTGCCGCAAAAACCGGACTTCGTTGTCGGACCGGCGGGTACGCCCGGCGTGACCCACAACAGCATTCAGGCTGCCGTTGATGCGGCAATTAACAAACACTCCAGCGATCGTCAGTACATCGCCGTGATGCCTGGCGACTACCCAGGTACGGTGTTTGTCCCTGCGGCGTCCGGCAGCGTGACCATTTACGGTACCGGTGAAAAAGCGCTGGATGTGAAAATTGGCCAGGCCATCGATTCCGAAATGGATCCGAATAGCTGGCGTCGTCTGGTTAACCCATCAGGCAAATATATGCCGGGCAAACCGGCGTGGTACATGTTCGATAACTGCCAGAGTAAACGCAGCGCAACCGTCGGTGTGATGTGCTCTGCGGTCTTCTGGTCACAGAACAATGGCCTGCAACTGCAAAACCTGACCATCCAGAACACCCTTGGCGACAGCGTTGATGCAGGCAACCACCAGGCGGTGGCGCTGCGCAGCGATGGCGACAAGGTGCAGATCAACAACGTGAATATTCTGGGTCGCCAGAACACCTTCTTTGTGACCAACAGCAGCGTGGATAACACCCTGCGTACCGATCGTCAGACCCGTACGCTGGTGACCAACAGCTACCTCGAAGGGGATGTGGATATCGTGGCCGGTCGCGGCGCAGTGGTGTTTGATAACACCGATTTCCGCGTTGTGAACTCACGGACTCAGCAGGAAGGCTACGTATTTGCTCCGGCAACGCAGTCGAACCTGTATTACGGTTTCCTTGCTGTCAACAGCCGCTTTAACGCAGCCGGTAATGGTGTTGCGCAGCTGGGCCGTTCACTGGATGTGGACAGCAACACCAATGGCCAGGTGGTGATCCGCGACAGCGTGATCAACGAAGGCTTTAACGTGGCGAAACCGTGGGCGGATGCCAGCGTGTCTGGTCGCGCTTACGCGGGCAATACCGGTACGGTCGACGATAAAGGCAACGTGCAGCGCGAGCTGAACAACCCGCAGTTCAACCGTATGTGGGAGTTCAACAACCGCGGCGTGGGCAGCAAAGTGGTCGCGGTGCCGAAGAAGTAATGCGTCGCTGATGATAAAAAACCTCGCCATGGCGAGGTTTTTTTATGTCTGATATACAGACTCAGTACGCGTTTACCACCACCCACATCGGCCCCTGGCCAACAGCATAGCGGCTTTTCTCGGTCAGCAAACCCTGCTCACCGGTGATTTCATACAGTGCAATATGGTGTGACTTCTGCCCGGCGGCAATAAGGAACTTACCACTGTTGTCGATGTTAAAGCCGCGTGGCTGGGTTTCCGTCGGCTGGAAGCCCTCAATCGCCAGTACGCTACCGTCTTCAGACACGCTGAAAACGGTTAACAGGCTGGACGTCCGATCGCAGGTATACAGGTGGCGACCATCCGGGGTGATATGAATATCCGCCGCCCAGCGGGTGTCGGAGAAATCAGCCGGCATCATATCCAGTGTCTGCACGCATTCGATATTGCCGTGCGCATCACTCAGTTGCCACACATCCACCGAGCTGTTCAGTTCATTCACGCAATAGGCGTAACGTTGATTCGGATGGAAAGCCATATGACGCGGACCTGCGCCTTCCACGGTGGTGACTTCCGCCGGTTCCTGCGCCGTCAGATTGCCATCCTCGCCCAGCGTAAACAGGCAGATGCGATCCTGTTTCAGCGCCGGAACCCACAAGGTGCGGTTATCCGGGGAGATATTCGCGGAATGACAGCCTTCCAGCCCTTCCACCACGTCCACGGTTTGCGTCGGAATGCCGTCGTCCAGGCGAGTCACGCTCACACAACCGGCATTATAGGAGCCGCTAAACAGGAAACGCCCGCTGCGATCGGTAGAAATATGCGTCGGGCTACCCGGCAGCGGCGCTTCAGCAGCGAATGTCAGCGCGCCGTTTTCCGGTGCGATGCGATAAGCAATAACGCGAAACTCCGGGCGCACGCCCACGTAGAGGTAACGCTTGTCCGGGCTGACGACCATCGGCTGTACCTGGCCGGGAACATCGACCACCTGGACAAGCGTCAAAGCGCCTTCAGGATCCAAACGCCAGACGTGGATCTGCTGGCTTTCCGGGCTGGCGGTATAAACGGTTTGTTTCATGAATACTCCTTTCCTCTCGAACTTTTTCTGCGTTAAGTAACCAGGATAGCCGTTTTTGCGCGTTGATGCTGAAAAGCGCCGGGAGATTTTGCGCATCCGTCCACCCGGTGTACCATCCCCGGATATGCTAATTTCAATATCGACCACGGAAAACGCCATGACAGCACGCGTTATTGCACTGGATTTAGACGGTACGCTACTCACCCCGAAAAAAACGCTTCTGCCCTCTTCCCTCGAAGCGCTGGCTCGCGCAAAAGCCGCCGGGCATCAGCTCATCATTGTGACCGGTCGGCATCATGTTGCCATCCACCCTTTTTATCAGGCACTGGCGCTGGATACACCTGCAATTTGTTGTAACGGCACTTATTTGTATGATTATCAGGCAAAAAAAGTGTTAAAAGCGGACCCGTTGCCCGTTCCACAAGCGTTACAGCTTATTCACCTGCTGGAAGAGCATGATATTCATGGTCTGATGTATGTCGATAACGCAATGGTCTACGAAAAACCGACCGGGCATGTTCTGCGCACCAATAACTGGGCGCAGTCACTGCCGCCAGAACAACGCCCGACTTTCCAACAGGTGGACTCTCTGGCGGAAACCGCACAGCACGTTGATGCTATCTGGAAATTCGCCCTCACCGATGAAGACACACAAAAGCTAAAAGCGTTTGCCCTTCACGTGGAGCAGACGCTGGGACTGGCGTGTGAGTGGTCGTGGCACGATCAGGTGGATATCGCCCGCAGCGGCAACAGCAAAGGGAAGCGCCTGGCCGAATGGGTCGCCTCGCAGGGACTCTCGATGCACAACGTGGTGGCATTTGGTGATAATTATAATGACATCAGCATGTTAAAAGCAGCAGGTGTTGGCGTGGCCATGGGCAATGCCACAGACGAGGTCAAAGCCCATGCCAATGTGGTGATTGGCGACAATACCGTCGACAGTATTGCCGGATTTATCTATAAAGAGCTGTTGTGATCAGGCGGTAATCGACACACTTTTGATTTGCGCGTACAACCACTGGCCAGGTTTGATGCTCAGTTCGTCCCTGGCCCAGGGGCTGATACGCGCCCACAAGGTGCGGCCAGCCACATCCAGTTGCACCTCAACCTGCCCATCAACATCAAAACACTCCACGACCTTCACCCGCAGACTATTACGGATACTGGTATTCATCAGAGGCTGTAGCGCCAGCGAAACATCAGTTGCTTGAATACGAACACGCAACGGGGTTTGCAGTGGGCTATCCACTTTATTGACCCAGATATGCTGATCGCCCAATGCCAGCGCTGTCATCGAATAGTGTGGGTGGTGTTCAAGCACACTGACTTTCAGAATGCTGCTTTGCTGATCCTGCGGCAACCACGGGTTCATCACCCTGCTGCCCCAGATATCCTCCAGATTGCCAAATGCTTTCACCTCCCCCGCTTCCAGTACCATCACTTTATCCGCCAGATGGAGGATCTCTTCCAGCGAGTGGCTGACATAGAGCATCGGAATATTGATTTCCCGCGCCAGACGTTGCAGGTACGGCAACAGCTCGCGCTTACGGGGAATATCGAGCGACGCCAGCGGTTCGTCCAGCAACAACAGTTCCGGCGAGGTTAATAACGCGCGACCAATAGCAACACGCTGCTTCTCGCCTCCCGAGAGGCTACCGGGTAAACGATCAAGCAGCGGTTCAATCCCCAACAGCGCCACCAGCTTGTCAAACTGCCCGGCCATCGATTTCGCCATGCCATAACGCAGGTTTCCCCGCACTTTATAATGCGGGAACAGGCGCGCATCCTGGAAAACATACCCTACGCGGCGTTTCTCAGGCGGCAGGCAAATCTTGCTGGCGGTATCGAACAGCACGCGATTATTTAGCGCAATCCGCCCCTCTTGCGGGCGAGTCAGCCCACAAATGGCGTTAATCAGTGACGTTTTTCCCGCGCCGGATACGCCAAAAATGGCTGTAATGCCGCTCGCGGGCACGTTCTCAGCAATGCGTAATTGATGGGTTCCCAACGTTTGGGTGAAATTCAGTTCCAGCATGGCTTATCTCCCTGCCCGTTCACGACTGATACGCGCCAGCCACTCAGAAATCAGCAATGACACCAGCGCCAGAACAATAGAGATGACACACAGCCGCGCTGCCGCGCTTTCGCCACCCGGCATCTGGATCAAGGTATACATCGCAGAAGGGATGGTGCGCGTTTCGCCCGGGATATTGGAAACAAAGGTAATGGTCGCGCCAAACTCACCCAGCGAGCGGGCAAATGCCAGCACTGTGCCGACAATAATCCCCGGCAGCGTCAGGGGGAAGGTTATGGTTAAAAATACGCGCCAGCGCCCGGCACCCAGCGTTCGTGCCGCTTGCTCCAGTTTGGTGTCGACACCTTCCAGCGCCAGACGGATAGCCCGCACCATCAGCGGAAACGACATTACTGCCGCCGCCAGCACTGCGCCGCGCCAGCTAAAAGCAAAAGTCATCCCGAACCAGTCGTATAGCCATTCGCCAATCACTCCGCGTCGTCCCATGACGATCAACAATAAGTAACCGACCACTACTGGCGGTAAGACCAACGGAAGATGAAGAAGACTATCGAGAAGCGCTTTGCCCGGAAACGTGCAGCGCACCAGTAACCAGGCAAAAAAGATCCCAAAGGGCAAACTGAAGACAACTGCCAGGGAAGAGACTTTAAGGCTCAGCAGAACCGCCTGCCATTCGGGATCCGTTAATATCATTCGTGCGTCGTAAATCCGTAACGTTTAAAGATTTCAGAAGCCTGCGGGCCTTTCAGGTAATCATAAAACGCGGTCACTGTCGCGTTTTTATGACCGTCGATAATCGCCAGCGGGTATTCCACTTTTTGGTGCGAATCTTCCGGGAAAGTCCCGACCACTTTAACCCCTTTGCTGGCGACGGCATCGGAGCCATAGACAATGCCTAAAGGCGCTTCATTACGCTCAACCAGCGCCAGCGCACCACGCACATCTTCCGCCGGAGCCAGTTTCGGCGACAGCGTTTCCCACGCGCCCAGTTTGGTCAGCGCTTCTTTCGCATAGAGGCCCGCCGGAACATGGTCCGGGTCGCCCACGGCCAGACGTCCGCCTTTCAACAGACTGTTCCAGTCTGTTTTGGCATTCACTGTTATATTGCTCTGCGCGCTGTTTTTCGGCGCGACCACCACTAGGCTGTTACCCAGCAAGGTTTCACGCGTCGCGGTGTCGATGGTTTTTTTCTCTATGGCGTAATCCATCCATTTCTGGTCTGCAGAAATAAACAGATCCGCAGGCGCACCGGCTTCGATCTGGCGCGCCAGCGTCGACGAAGAAGCAAACGAGGAGACGACCTCAACGTTTTTCTCTTTTTTATAAACCGCCGCGATATCCTGCATGGCGTTAGTCAATGACGCCGCTGCAAAAACGGTAATTTTCCCATCCTCCGCCAGCGCGTGTCCAGCAACGGAAAACGCTAATGTCGCCCCGGCAAAAAGGCGTAGCCCTGTACGTACCATTCGTAACTCCTGTGAGTGTCGTTATATAAAATTAAACATAACGATAGTATCAGAGTTTACCGGTCAGAAGATAATACCCATCAAGAATGAGGGACATATGAAAAAACTATCGGCAGGGAGGGGACGATCTTGAGCGTAAAACGCCCACTTTCGCAGGCGTTTTAGCAAATGAATTAGCGCTGCTGGCTGGTGCGGTCGCGGCTGCCAACGCCGGAAAAGAGGTTAAACACTTCACCCAGACCATAGATCAATCCCAGGATGATCGCCATCACCACGGGGACCATGACTATGGCAAACACCAGACTTTTCAATAACTCTAACATGGTCAACTCCAGATATTGTGGATGACGCATTCTAGCCTGAACAGAGATAAAAACACTCGCCTTTTGTGCGATTGCATCCTTAACGCGGCCATCTATCTCCGGCGTCAGGCTAGGCTAAATTGCGCTTTTCCTTCACAATAGTCTTTTTGCCAGGACATTGCGTAATGCAGGCTGAAATTCTCCTTACTCTCAAACTCCAGCAGCGTCTTTTTGCCGATCCACGCCGTATCGCTCTTCTGAAGCAGATTGTAGAGACCGGCTCCATTAGCCAGGGCGCGAAAAACGCCAATATCAGTTACAAAAGCGCCTGGGACGCCATTAATGAGATGAACCAGTTGAGCGAACATACGCTGGTTGATCGCGCAACCGGGGGGAAAGGCGGCGGTGGCGCAGTGGTCACCCGCTACGGCCAGCGTTTGATCCAGCTTTATGATCTGCTGGGGCAAATCCAGCAAAAAGCCTTCGATGTGCTGAGCGACGATGACGTATTGCCATTAAACAGCCTGCTGGCGGCGATCTCCCGCTTCTCTTTGCAAACCAGCGCCCGTAATCAGTGGTTTGGCACCATTACCAAACGCGATCGCCAACAGGTTCAGCAACATGTGGAAGTCCTGCTTGCGGACGGGACCACCCGCTTTAAAGTGGCGATCACCGCGCAAAGTGCCGAACGTCTGGGTCTCGACGAAGGCAAAGAGGTGCTGGTGCTGTTAAAAGCACCGTGGGTCAGCATCACTCAGGACGCGCAGCAGGCGGCACGAGCAGATAACCAACTGACCGGGCACATCAGCCATATTGAACGCGGCGAACAGCAGAGCGAAGTGTTGATGACGCTGCCGGATGGCCAGACGCTCTGCGCCATTGTACCCTCGCAGGATGTGGATAATTTGCAGGAACAGCGTCAGGTCACGGCATATTTTAATGCCGATCGCGTGATTATCGCCACGTTGTGCTGATTGCGTTGACAAACGGCGGCATTGCACGTATCCCTGAACTTCTACGCTGCATAAAATGGGATACAACATGTCATCATTGCAAATTTCGCAAGGCACGTTTCGTCTTAGTGATACCCGCACGCTGTACCTTGAACAATTAACCCTGCGCGCGGGTGAAAGCTGGGCATTCGTTGGCGCAAACGGAAGTGGTAAATCGGCGCTGGCCCGCGCCCTCGCCGGAGACCTGACGCTTCTGAAAGGCGAGCGCCGGTGCACGTTTGACCGCCTGACACGCCTCTCTTTTGAGCAACTGCAAAAGCTGGTCAGCGACGAGTGGCAACGGAATAACACCGATATGCTCAGTCCTGGCGAAGAGGACACCGGGCGAACCACCGCAGATATTATTCAGGATGAGGTGAAAGATCCGCAGCGCTGCGCGCATCTGGCAGCGCAATTTGGCATCACGCCGCTTCTTGAGCGCCGTTTTAAATACCTCTCAACCGGGGAAACCCGCAAAACCCTGCTCTGCCAGGCGCTGATGGCGGAGCCGGAGTTGTTGATCCTCGACGAACCTTTCGATGGGCTGGATGTCCACTCCCGCCAGCAACTGGCTGAACTGCTCGCACAACTGAATGCGGATGGCTATACCGTGGTACTGGTGCTCAATCGCTTTGATGAAATTCCTGCGTTTGTCCAACATGCCGGGGTACTGGTTGACTGTACGCTGACCGAAACCGGCGAAAAATCCGCCCTGTTGCAACAGGCCCTCATCGCCCAACTGGCGCACAGCGAAAAACTGACCGGAATAGCACTACCCGAGCCGGATGCACCACCAGCCCGCAACACACTGACGCCCGGCGCACCGCTGATCGTGCTCAGGAATGGGGTTGTCTCTTACAACGACCGCGCGATTATCAACCAGCTCTCATGGACGGTGAATCCCGGTGAACACTGGCAAATTGTCGGACCAAACGGCGCGGGTAAATCAACGCTGTTAAGCCTGGTAACCGGCGATCACCCACAGGGTTACAGCAACGATTTGACGCTGTTTGGCCGCCGTCGCGGCAGCGGTGAAACAATCTGGGACATCAAAAAACATATTGGTTATGTGAGCAGCAGCCTGCATCTGGATTACCGCGTGAGCACCAACGTGCGTAATGTCATTCTGTCGGGTTATTTTGACTCGATCGGTATTTACCAGGCGGTGTCAGACAAACAGCACAAGCTGGCGCAGCGTTGGCTTGATATTCTGGGTTTTGATGCCCGCACCGCAGACGCGCCATTCCATAGCCTCTCCTGGGGACAACAGCGACTGGCGCTGATTGTTCGCGCGCTGGTGAAACATCCGACGTTGCTGATCCTGGATGAACCCCTCCAGGGCCTGGATCCGCTTAATCGTCAGTTAATTCGCCGCTTTGTGGATGTGCTCATCAGCGAAGGCGATACCCAACTGTTATTTGTTTCCCACCACGCAGCGGATGCTCCGTCGTGTATTACCCACCGGCTGGAATTTGTACCGCAGGATGACGGATACCGTTATCACCTCTCAGCACAATGATTGCAGGGGTGCGCGCACCCCTGGCAAACGTCTGGAATATGGCTTTTTGTCCCCCTGGCTGATTGCCTGACTGCCGATGATGACTTATAACCTGCACGAGGCGATTTCCGGCACTTGCTGATATCGGCTGCTTTGCTGCACAGCAGTAAAGGTTTTTTCGGACTTATCACAATCATCGGGCAAAGCCAGTTATTGCGGGGTTTTTCCGGCGGTTGCCAACGAAACCGGCGAACAGAGAGCTCAGTGTAAACGATTCCACTATTTTATCCCATGTCACAGTTTTCACCTCTCTGTTATGCTAAGGTTTGTTCATACCATATGCCTAATGGAGTAAAATATGCGAGTTTTGGTTACAGGTGGTAGCGGTTACATTGGCAGTCATACCTGCGTCCAACTGCTACAAAATGGCCATGATGTCGTCATTCTCGACAACCTCTGCAACAGTAAACGTAGCGTACTGAAAGAGATCGAACGCTTCGGCGGTAAGACCGCTCTGTTTGTCGAAGGTGATATTCGCGATGAAGCCTTGCTGGCGGAAATTCTCCACGACCACGCCATCGAAGCCGTGATCCATTTCGCCGGGCTGAAGGCCGTTGGCGAATCCGTGGCGAAACCGCTGGAATATTACGACAACAACGTAAACGGTACGCTGCGTCTGATTAGCGCCATGCGCGCCGCCAACGTGAAAAACTTTATTTTCAGTTCCTCCGCCACGGTCTACGGCGACCAGCCGAAGATCCCTTATGTTGAAAGCTTCCCGACCGGCACACCGCAAAGTCCATATGGCAAAAGCAAACTGATGGTCGAGCAGATCCTCACCGACCTGCAAAAAGCACAACCGGATTGGAGCATCGCCCTGCTGCGTTACTTCAACCCGGTTGGCGCGCATCCATCAGGCGATATGGGCGAAGATCCGCAGGGCATTCCAAACAACCTGATGCCGTACATTGCGCAAGTGGCAGTAGGCCGTCGCGATTCACTGGCGATTTTCGGTAGCGATTATCCGACGCCGGACGGTACTGGTGTGCGTGATTACATTCACGTGATGGACCTGGCGGATGGTCACGTTGCTGCCATGCAGCAACTGGCGGGCAAACAAGGCGTGCATATTTATAACCTCGGCGCAGGCGTTGGTAGTAGCGTACTGGATGTGGTTAACGCATTCAGTAAAGCCTGCGGTAAACCGGTGGCCTGGCACTATGCACCACGCCGGGAAGGCGATTTACCTGCTTACTGGGCAGACGCCTCCAAAGCCGATAAAGAGCTGAACTGGCGGGTCACCCGCACCCTTGACGAAATGGCAGAAGATACCTGGCGCTGGCAGTCCCGCCATCCGCAGGGCTATCCCGATTAAAGGAAAGGCAATGACGCAATTTAACCCGGTTGATCATCCGCATCGCCGTTATAACCCGTTGACCGGTCAGTGGATCCTGGTTTCACCGCATCGCGCTAAGCGCCCCTGGCAGGGGGCGCAGGAAACGCCAGCGAAACAGACCCTGCCCGCCCATGACCCGGACTGTTTCCTCTGTCCGGGAAATACCCGTGTAACCGGCGATAAAAACCCGGATTACACCAGCACCTACGTGTTTACTAACGACTTTGCCGCGTTGATGACCGATACGCCGGAAGCGCCGGAAAGCACCGATCCGCTGATGCGCACCCAGAGCGCGCGCGGCACCAGCCGGGTTATCTGTTTCTCTCCGGATCACAGCAAAACGTTGCCGGAACTGAGCGTCAGCGCCCTGGAAGAGGTGGTCACCACCTGGCAACAGCAAACCGCTGAACTGGGCCAAACCTATCCGTGGGTGCAGGTATTTGAAAACAAAGGCGCGGCGATGGGCTGCTCCAACCCGCATCCGCACGGTCAGGTGTGGGCAAACAGCTTCCTGCCCAACGAAGCCGAACGCGAAGATCGTTTGCAAAAAGAGTACTTTGCCGCGCATCACTCGCCGATGCTGGTGGATTATGTGCAGCGTGAACTGAAAGATGGCAGCCGTACGGTCGTGGAAACGGCGCACTGGTTAGCGGTTGTGCCTTACTGGGCGGCCTGGCCATTTGAAACCCTGCTGCTGCCGAAAGCGCATGTGCAACGCATTACCGGGTTAAGCGATGAACAGCGTAGCGACCTGGCGCTGGCATTGAAAAAACTGACCAGCCGCTATGACAACTTGTTCCAGTGCTCATTCCCTTACTCCATGGGCTGGCACGGTGCACCGTTTAACGGCGAGGAGAATCACCACTGGCAGCTTCATGCCCATTTCTACCCGCCGCTGCTGCGTTCCGCCACCGTGCGTAAATTTATGGTCGGCTATGAAATGCTGGCTGAAACTCAGCGCGATCTGACAGCAGAACAAGCCGCCGAGCGCCTGCGCGCCGTGAGTGACATCCATTTTCGCGAATCCGGAGAATAACAATGAGTCTGAAAGAGATCACCCAAGCCCTGTTTGCTGAAAAATTCGGCTACCCTGCCACCCACACGATTCAGGCGCCGGGCCGCGTTAACCTGATCGGTGAACACACCGACTATAACGATGGCTTTGTGCTGCCTTGCGCTATCGATTATCAAACCGTGATCAGTTGCGCCACGCGTACCGATCGCAAAGTGCGAGTGATTGCCGCCGATTACGCTAACCAGAGCGACGAATTCTCTCTTGATGCACCGATTGTCGCGCATGACAACCAACAGTGGTCGAACTACGTGCGCGGCGTGGTTAAACACCTGCAAAAACGGGATGCGAACTTTGGCGGTGCCGATCTGGTGATCAGCGGCAACGTGCCGCAGGGCGCAGGCTTGAGCTCTTCCGCCTCACTCGAAGTGGCGGTTGGTACGGTGTTCCAGCAGCTTTATCACCTGCCGCTGGATGGCGCACAGATTGCGCTGAACGGCCAGGAAGCAGAAAACCAGTTTGTCGGCTGTAATTGCGGCATCATGGATCAGCTTATCTCCGCGCTGGGGAAAAAAGGCAGCGCGCTGCTGATCGACTGCCGCACGCTGGGCACCAGAGCCGTTTCCATGCCGCAAGGCGTGGCGATTGTAATCATTAACAGTAATTTCAAACGCACACTGGTGGGCAGTGAATACAATACCCGTCGCCAACAGTGCGAAACCGGGGCGCGTTTCTTCCAGCAAAAAGCCCTGCGCGATGTCAGTCTCGATCAGTTTAATGCCGTTGCACATGAGCTGGACCCGCTGGTGGCCAAACGCGTGCGCCATGTGTTGACCGAAAATGCCCGCACCGTAGAAGCGGCAGACGCGCTGGAGAAAGGTGATTTGCAGCGCATGGGTGTGCTGATGGCGGAATCCCACGCATCGATGCGCGATGATTTTGAAATCACCGTGCCGCAAATCGACACGCTGGTGGAGATTGTCAAAGCCACCATCGGCGATAAAGGCGGCGTGCGCATGACCGGCGGCGGTTTCGGCGGCTGTGTTGTCGCGCTGGTGCCGGAAACACTGGTGCCAGCAGTGAAAGAGGCGGTGGAGCGTCAGTACGAAGCGAAAACCGGCATCAAAGAAACCTTCTATGTATGCAAACCTTCACAGGGAGCAGGACAGTGCTAAACGAATCCTCTGCAGCGGCCCCCGATGGGCTGCCCTTTCGTCTGATCACCCTGCGCAATCGCGCGGGGATGGTGGTGACACTGATGGACTGGGGCGCGACGCTATTATCCGCGCGCGTTCCCTTACAGGATGGTTCAGTGCGCGAGGCGTTGCTGGGTTGCGCGACGCCGGAGCACTACCTTCAACAGACGGCGTTTCTCGGCGCATCCGTGGGCCGTTATGCTAACCGCATCGCGAAAAGCCGCTTCGAACTGGGTGGACGAACTTACGCGCTGACGCCAAGCCAGGGCGAGAACCAACTCCACGGCGGCCCGGAAGGCTTTGATAAGCGCCGCTGGCGCATCGAACGTCAGAATGATAACGAAGTGGTGTTCGTGCTGAACTCACCGGATGGCGATCAGGGGTTCCCCGGTAATGTCCATGCCAGAGCACATTTCCGTCTTGGTGACGATCACCGTCTGGCTATCGAATACCGTGCGACAACCGATCAACCCTGCCCGGTAAACCTCACTAATCATGCTTACTTTAACCTTGATGGCGAGCAGTCAGATGTGCGCAATCATACCCTGCAAATTCTGGCCGATGCTTATCTGCCGGTAGACAGTATGGGGTTGCCGACCGACGGTCTGAAAAATGTGTCGCAAACCAGTTTTGACTTCCGGGAACCGAAAACCGTGGCGTGCGATTTTCTGGCCGATGACGATCAGCGTGCGGTGAAAGGCTACGATCACGCATTTTTATTGCAGGCCCGGGGTGATGTCAGCCAACCAGCAGCCCGTGTCTGGTCAGCAGACAAGCAGCTGGAAATGGCGGTTTATACCAGTGCGCCTGCGCTGCAGTTCTATTCCGGCAACTATCTCGACGGCACCCCCGCACGCGGCGGTAAAACTTACAATGCCTGGCAAGGTCTGGCGCTGGAAAGCGAATTTTTACCCGACAGCCCTAACCGTCCGGATTTCCCGCAACCGGATTGTGTTTTACTCCCCGGCGATGTCTATGCCAGTCTGACGGAATATCACTTTATTCCGCATTAATCCCCCGCCCTCCCCATGGAGGGCTTTTTTTCATCATCTTGCTGAAATAACCGCCAGTTATCGACAAAATCGCAACCCCTGATTCACAAGCACCTTACACTGAGCGGCTATTTTCGCTATGGTTAAGGGTAATCGTTGCCGTGGGTCTCTCCCCGGCAATATAATGAGAATTGTTATCATTCAATCAGGCTCACAGGAGTAAGTGTATGGCTGTTACTAAGCTGGTTCTGGTTCGTCACGGCGAAAGCCAGTGGAACAACGAAAACCGCTTCACCGGTTGGTACGATGTCGATTTGTCAGAGAAAGGCGTTGGCGAAGCGAAAGCAGCAGGCAAACTGCTGAAAGAAGAAGGCTACACCTTCGATTTTGCTTATACCTCTGTGCTGAAACGTGCCATCCATACGCTCTGGAACGTTCTGGACGAACTGGATCAGGCATGGCTGCCAGTCGAGAAAAGCTGGAAACTGAACGAACGTCACTACGGTGCGCTGCAAGGTTTGAACAAAGCAGAAACCGCTGAAAAATACGGTGACGAGCAGGTAAAACAGTGGCGTCGCGGTTTTGCCGTTACCCCGCCTGCGCTGACCAAAGATGATGAGCGTTTCCCGGGTCACGATCCGCGTTATGCAAAACTGACTGATGCAGAACTGCCGCAGACCGAAAGTCTGGCGCTGACCATCGAACGCGTGATCCCTTACTGGAACGAGACCATCCTGCCGCGTCTGAAAAGCGGTGAGCGTGTGATCATCGCCGCTCACGGTAACTCACTACGCGCGCTGGTGAAATACCTGGACAACATGAGTGAAGACGAGATCCTCGAACTGAACATCCCGACCGGCGTACCGCTGGTGTATGAGTTCGACGAAAACTTCAAACCGCTGAAACATTACTATCTCGGCAACGCGGATGAGATCGCCGCGAAAGCTGCTGCTGTTGCCAATCAGGGTAAAGCGAAGTAAGTGTTCAGCCATAAAAAAAGCGTGGATATCTCCACGCTTTTTTATTGGCGTAACAATTAGCGACGGCGCGCTTTCACGGCATCCGCTAACTGGCGCAGAAGCGCATCGGTATCTTCCCAGCCAATACACGCATCGGTAATGCTTTTACCGTACACCAGCGGCTCGCCGCTCTCCAGGCTCTGATTGCCCTCCACCAGGTGGCTTTCAATCATCACACCGATAATGGATTTTTCCCCTCCGGCGATTTGCTGACAAACATCGCTACCCACATCCATCTGCTTTTTAAACTGCTTGCAGGAATTAGCATGGCTGAAGTCAATCATCACCTGCGGTTCCAGTCCTGCCTTGCTGAGGCCTGTTTTCACTTCGGCAACGTGTTTTGCGCTGTAGTTCGGCTCTTTGCCGCCGCGCAGAATAATGTGGCAGTCGTTGTTACCCGCCGTATTCACAATGGCAGAGTGGCCCCATTTGGTCACAGACAGGAAGCAGTGCGGCGCGCTGGCAGCATTGATCGCGTCGATCGCCACTTTGATGGTGCCGTCGGTTCCGTTTTTAAAGCCCACCGGGCATGAAAGACCTGACGCCAGTTCACGGTGCACCTGCGATTCCGTCGTACGTGCACCAATCGCCCCCCAGCTCATCAGATCCGCCATGTATTGCGGCGTGATCATATCCAGGAACTCGCCTGCCGCCGGCAAACCTGCATCGTTGATTTCCAACAGTAACTTACGGGCGATTCGCAGACCGTCGTTGATCTGGAAGCTGTTGTCCATATGTGGATCGTTAATCAGCCCTTTCCAGCCGACGGTGGTGCGTGGTTTTTCAAAATAGACGCGCATGACCACTTCCAGCTCGCCCTTCAGCTCTTCACGCAGCGCCAGCAAACGTGAGGCGTACTCCTTCGCGGCAACGGGATCATGAATTGAACAAGGGCCAATCACCACCAGCAGACGATCATCATTACCCCGCAGGATCTTGTGAATCGCTTTACGAGCGTGGGAAACCGTGTTTGCAGCCTTTTCAGTGGCGGGGAATTTTTCAAGGAGTGCTACAGGGGGTAATAACTCATTGATCTCTTTGATGCGTAAATCGTCGTTCTGATAATTCATGATCTTTCCAGTGTCGCCATACTTTTTGTAATGAATGCAATCTTTCCAATCTATCTCGTCAGCCATGAAGTGTAAACGTGATTTTACACTTCGAACGGATAATTCCTGGAATTGCGCGAAAAGGCGTCATAAAGTAGCAAGCTTCCATATCGGGGCTACACTTTTTAACTGTAAATACTTTATTTTTGCATTTTATCGCTATTCCATGCTGCCGTAACGGTAAGCATTGGCATGTTCGACCACTGAGCGTGATTACTCGTTCGCGCTGCTTTTACCGCCTTACGGCGTGGTAAAAACGACCAGAACAGGAGCATCATGATGAAAATGAATAAATTAGCGACGCTTTTCCTCACCACGACCCTGGCCCTGTCAGGCGGTGCCGCCTGGGCTGCGGATACGACTTCGGGTACCACAGACAGCAGTAACGGGCAGGCGAATGCTGCAGCAGCGGCAGGGCAGCCAGCACCGGATGCGCATCAAAACCTTGTACCGAAGGAATCCGATAGCAGCAAAATTAATACCGGTGATAGCAACAGCAACAGCGGCACAATGCAGCATCCCAACGGCACCACCTCATCCACTCAACATATGAGTAAAGATGAGGTGCATAAAAACTCCATGTGTAAAGATGGTCGCTGCCCGGACATCAACAAAAAAGTTGAAACCGGTAATGGCAGCAATAATGACGTCAATACCAAAACGGACGGCACCACACAGTAAGGCGTGAAGGAATAAAAAAGGAGAGCTTCGGCTCTCCTTTTTTGTCGCCACGGCGTAAAAATCTGCAATGATGTAAGTCGCTAAGAGTAACAAGGAGACGGATCACAACGATGGCGCATTCACACTCGCACGCACCGGCCGATGCCAACGCCCGCCGCTTATCGCTGGCCTTTGGCGTAACCGCTGTTTTTATGCTGATTGAGGTTGCAGGCGGTCTTTTTTCAGGCTCACTGGCGCTGCTCGCCGATGCAGGTCATATGCTGACCGATGCTGCGGCCCTGCTTTTTGCTCTACTGGCCGTGCATTTTGCCCGCCAACCCCCCAGCGCAAAACGCACGTTTGGTTGGCTTCGTCTCACCACGCTGGCCGCTTTCGTCAACGCGCTTGCGCTGGTGTTCATCACCGTCCTGATTGTCTGGGAAGCGTTTCAACGCTTTTCACATCCGCAGCCTGTTGCAGGGGCAACAATGATGGTGATCGCCATTGCCGGGCTGCTGGCGAATGTGCTGGCATTCTGGTTACTGCATCGCGGTAGCGAGGAGAAGAACCTCAATGTTCGCGCCGCCGCGCTGCATGTGCTGGGCGATTTGCTCGGGTCAGTTGGCGCGATCATCGCCGCGTTGATTATCCTGTTCACCAACTGGACGCCAATCGATCCGATCTTGTCAGTGCTGGTTTCGTTACTGGTGTTGCGTAGCGCATGGCGGCTACTGAAAGAGAGCGTCAATGAGTTACTGGAAGGCGCGCCTGCCTCGCTGGACATTGGCGCGCTCAAGCGCCACCTGCACCGTGCTATACCGGAAGTGCGCGATGTCCATCATGTTCATGTCTGGCTGGTGGGAGAAAAACCGCTGATGACTCTTCATGTGCAGGTTATCCCACCGCACGATCATGACAAACTGCTCGGCGATATCCAGCATTTCCTGATGCATCATTATGCTATTGAGCATGTGACGATACAGATGGAGTACCAGGCTTGTAACGGGCCAGACTGCCACCTGGGCGAGACGCAGCCTGACCCTCACCATTCACACCACCATTAATGAGAAAACGCGTGCGACCCGCGCTCACGCGCGCTGTTTATCCACATTCGACTGCCATTAAGCGCGATAAAGGTCAGCAGCATATACTCCAGCGACATGGCCCATACGCCTTGCAGCGCGAAAATCACCACGCTAATCACGTTGATAATGACCCACAGCAGCCAGTTTTCGACGTATTTGCGGGTCATCAGGATCATCGCCACGATGGAAAGCACCATCATGCAGGCGTCCCAGAACGGGAACGCATCCGGCTGTAGCGTTGGCATTGCAACATTCATTCCCAGAGTTTGCATTGCCGCCACCGCTATCTTCGTTAGCACAGCAAATACGGGATCGATAAAAAGGGTCATTAACCCAATGGCCAGTACGCAGATCGCCAGCCAGGTTAATGCTTTCGATAATGGCAACCAGCGGATTTGCAACGCCGCTTCGTTTTGCGACGTTTGCCGTGACCAGGCGTACCAGCCGTAAATATTTGCCGCAAAGAAAAAGAGCTGCAGCAGCAGGCTGGCATAGAGTTGAATCTGGAAGAAGATAATGGCGAATAAGGTTACGTTGATAAGTCCAAAGGCGTAATTGCTGATTTTCTCCAGGCTTGCCAGCCAGATACAGAGCAAGCCCGCCAGTGTTCCTGTCGCTTCAATCCATGAAAGATCGTACCCACCGGCGCCAATCGGAATATGCACCAGGATATTCTGTGTACTAAAAAAATCCATTCTTTCCCCAGAGCGTAATACTACGCGTGGCCAACATGTTAAGAACGTAGTGTAGCTGCAAAATCAAGCATGCGGTTAAGTGGCAGCAGAGCGCCTTCCCGTAGGGCGGCATCAACATGGATCTCGTGTGCTGCACCGCCATTTTCCAGTCCTTCAGCAATCGCTTTCAGGCCATTCATTGCCATCCACGGGCAATGTGCACAGCTCCGGCAGGTCGCCCCCTCTCCGGCTGTTGGCGCTTCGAGCAACTCTTTCTCCGGCACGGCCTGCTGCATTTTGTAAAAAATACCGCGGTCGGTGGCGACAATCAGTTGCGAGTGCGGCAGCGTTTTAGCGGCATGAATCAACTGACTGGTCGATCCAACCGCATCCGCCAGGTTAACCACAGATTGCGGTGATTCGGGGTGTACGAGAATAGCGGCGTCCGGGTACAGCGCTTTCAACCGCATCAGCGCCTGGGTTTTGAACTCGTCATGCACAATACAAGCGCCTTGCCAACACAACACATCTGCGCCCGTTTGTTTTTGCACGTAGCTTCCCAGATGACGATCCGGTGCCCAGATAATCTTTTCGCCGAGGCTGTCGAGGTGCTCAATCAATTCAACCGCAATGCTGGAGGTAACAACCCAGTCTGCGCGGGCTTTGACCGCCGCCGAGGTGTTGGCATAAACCACCACCGTGCGATCGGGATGCGCATCGCAAAAAGCCGTAAATTCATCAATCGGACAACCCAGATCCAGCGAACATTCGGCATTGAGCGTTGGCATCAGAATGGTTTTTTCCGGGCTGAGAATTTTGGCGGTTTCGCCCATAAAACGCACACCCGCGACCAACAGCGTTGAAGCCGGGTGCTTCGCACCAAAGCGCGCCATTTCCAGAGAGTCTGAAATACAGCCGCCGGTCTCTTCCGCCAGTTGCTGGATTTCCGGATCGGTATAGTAGTGAGCCACCATCACCGCATTACGCTCTTTCAGCAGGCGTTTGATTTTTTCGCGGTAAAACGCTTTTTCATCCTGACGCAACGGCGCGGGTTTAGGAGGGAAAGGATAGATTGCAGCTTCGGGATCGAACATTACGCTCATCATGCTTACTCGTTTTGCTTGCTTAACTAAATAACCAGAACAACGGTTCATAATGGCGTCGTCGCGCCACGCGTGTTTTGTATACTAAACAAGATAGCTGATTACATAAAAAATGTCGTGGGGAATTTTCAAAAGTGCGCGGTTATGATCCGGCGAGATATACCTGTGGCCTCCTGGTGTGCTAAATGCAGAGCATTCCCTTTGGATGGTGGTTAGTGGTTGCCTCTATCCGAATCGGAAAACAGAAAGCAAAAAAGCGCCTTTAGGGCGCTTTTTTACATTGGTGGGTCGTGCAGGATTCGAACCTGCGACCAATTGATTAAAAGTCAACTGCTCTACCAACTGAGCTAACGACCCGAAGTGGTGGGTGATGACGGGATCGAACCGCCGACCCCCTCCTTGTAAGGGAGGTGCTCTCCCAGCTGAGCTAATCACCCACTTCGGTACTTCACTGATAAGAATTCGCTGGTGAGAAAGTGGTGGGTGATGACGGGATCGAACCGCCGACCCCCTCCTTGTAAGGGAGGTGCTCTCCCAGCTGAGCTAATCACCCGATACTACGCTGGATACTGCTTAAAGTGGTGGGTCTTACAGGATGATTCAGCTTTCGCTTCGTCTTTCGGGGCGTTGCTACGCAACGTTGTCCTTTACCTTCTGCATTACCACTACTGTTCAAAAGTTGGTGGGTCGTGCAGGATTCGAACCTGCGACCAATTGATTAAAAGTCAACTGCTCTACCAACTGAGCTAACGACCCAACTTTTGCATTGCTTCCGGTTTATGTGATATCCCGTGGCAACGGCGGCATATATTACTGATTTAAGAATTCAGCGCAACAACAATTTCGATGTAAATCACCTGACTGCTTATGATTCAGGCGACAAGACCAGAAAAAACACGATTTCTGGTCATGCGCTATGCATTACATCGAACCAAGGCGTTTTTGCGCTTGTTTGGCGCCATCGGTACCAGGGTATTTGCTGACCACCTGCTGGTAAACCGCTTTCGCTTTTGCGCTGTCCCCTTTGTCCTGCATGATTACACCGACTTTAAACATCGCATCGGGCGCTTTCGGCGACTTAGGGTAGTTCTTCACCACAGAGGCGAAGTAGTATGCAGCGTCGTCTTTTTTACCCTTGTTGTAATTCAACTGACCGAGCCAATAGTTGGCGTTCGGGATATAGGTTGAATCCGGGTATTTTTTGACGAAATTCTGGAAAGCAACGAGGGCATCGTCCTGGCGGGATTTATCCTGCACCAGCGCAATCGCAGCATTGTAATCGGTATTAGCGTCGCCGCTCTGCACAGGTGCGCCAGAAGTGGCCGCTCCCGTATTTGCTGCGCCGCTATCCGCTGCTGGAGCCTGAGCCGAACCACCCTGAGCGCCAGAAGCTTGCTGCGTCTGACCTGCGCCAGCACCGCTACCAAGATTGTTCATTTGCAACAGAATTTGCTTCTGCTGCTCAACAATCTGATTCAACTGATACTGACTTTCCTGGATTTGCCCACGGAGCGTATCAATATCGGCCTGATTATCAGAGAGTTGTTGCTGAAGTTGGGTTAAAAGCTGGCTGTGAGCATTGGAAATACGCTCGAGTTGAGTGACACGGTCTTCGACCGAGCCTGAGCCGACACTACTGATTGGCGCCTGAGCATTAGCGGCCCAGGGGGCCGCTATGCCAACCAGTAACGACAGACTCAACAGATGATGTCTGAAGTTACTGCTCATGCAATTCTCTTAGTAAACCAGTACGGCGCGACGGTTTTTAGCGTAAGCCGCTTCGTCGTGACCCAGTACTGCAGGTTTTTCTTTACCGTAAGAAACGATGGAGATCTGGTCAGCGGAAACGCCTTTACCCTGCAGGTACATTTTAACGGCGTTAGCACGACGTTCGCCCAGGGAGATGTTGTATTCCGGAGTACCACGTTCGTCAGCATGACCTTCTACGGTAACTTTGTAGGACGGGTTGCTACGCAGGAAGTTTGCGTGTGCGTCCAACATCGCAGCGAAGTCAGAACGGATGTCATACTTGTCCAGATCGAAGTAAACAATGTTGTTCTGCTGCAGCTGTTGCATCTGCAGACGAGCTTGTTCTTCGGAGGACATGTTGCCGTTACCGTTCATGCCAGTGCCAGCACCCATCATGCCTTCGCCGCTCTGGTCGCTTGCATTCTTGTGAGAAGAACATGCAGCGATTGCCATAACAGGCAGAGCCAGCATCAGGCCTTTCAGCACTTTGTTCAGTTGCATTTCCTTGATTCCTTTTATAATCAACTATTTATTATCACAGATACGGCGACCAGGCAGGGAATTTTACCTGTCCATCAGTTGCCGGAAGACGCGCTTTGAAACGCCCATCTGTAGAAACCAGATTCAGCACGGATCCCATCCCCTGAGAAGAGCTGTAGATTACCATTGTGCCGTTTGGTGCCAGACTTGGCGTTTCGTCCAGGAACGTTGACGACAGAACTTGTACGCCACCCGTTACCAGATCCTGCTTAGCGATGTGTTGCTGACCACCTTCAGAGCTCACCATCACCATAAATTTACCGTCGCTGCTGACGTCAGCATCCTGGTTCTGAGAACCCTGCCAGGAAATACGCTGCGCGCCACCACCGTTAACACTCACTTTATACACCTGCGGACGACCAGCCTGGTCAGACGTAAAGGCCAGGTTCTGGCTATCCGGGAACCAGGTCGGTTCGGTGTTGTTACTGCGACCATCCGTTACCTGGCGAATCTGGCCAGAACCGACGTCCATCACATAGATATTCAGACTACCGCTTTTAGAGAGTGCAAACGCCAGCTTAGAACCGTCCGGAGAGAATGCAGGCGCACCGTTATGACGCGGGAATGAAGCAACCTGACGGATGCTGGCATTCGCCAGAGTCTGGATAACCAGCGCGGAACGACCGCTTTCGAAGGTTACGTAAGCCAGTTTGGAACCGTCCGGAGACCACGCCGGAGACATCAGCGGCTGCGGCGATTTGTGCACCAGGAACTGATTGTAACCATCGTAGTCGGAAACGCGCAGTTCATAGGGGAACTGGCTGTTTGCGGTTTGCACCACGTAAGCGATACGGGTACGGAACGCGCCTTTAATGCCTGTCAGTTTTTCGAACACTTCGTCGCTGGCAGCATGAGCAGCGTAACGCAGCCACTGTTTGTTCACTTTAAAGGAGTTCTGCGCCAGCACGGTACCCGGTGCACCACCGGTATCAACCAGCTGATAAGCAACGTTGTAGCTGCCGTCAGGATTCGGGGTTACCTGACCAACGATCACTGCATCGATGCCCAGCGCCGACCATGCGGCAGGCTGAACTTCCTGAGCGCTACCCGGTTGCTGCGGCAGACGGGAACGATCGAGTGGATTGAATTTGCCGCTGTTGCGCAGATCTGCCGCAACAATGCCGCCTGCATCTTCAGGCGCAGCGCCAGGACCAGCCCACTGGAATGGCACAACGCCAATCGGGCGTGCCGAGTCCACCCCCTGGGTGATCTCGATACGTACTTCTGCATGCAGCACCGCTGCCCACAGCATCAGAAAACCAAATGCAACACGTAATGCCTGCTTCATCATATCTCCCTTATCCGGGCGGAAAACCCGCGATAATTTAGCAGAATTTTAACAAACTCAATAAGACAAAACTACCCGCGTCAGGACACCCTTCGCACGATTTCCCCTCGCAGGCTGCGAGGGAAAGTGTACCTTAAGGTTTGAAGTCCAGCGGCGCATTTTTGAACACTTCGTACACTGCCTGGCTCGGCGGCTTCGGCATTTTTGCCTGTTTTGCTGCAGCAAGCGCAGCCTGGCAAAGTGCCGGATCGCCACCTTCCGACTGAATATCTAACAGCATGCCATCAGGCGCCAGCTTGACGCGTAATGTACAGGTTTTCCCCGCATAGGAGGAAGCATCATAGAAGCGGCTTTCAATCGCCGATTTAATCTGCCCTGCGTAGTTACTGATATCCGCGCCGGAAGCGCCGTTATTCTTAGTGTTACCCGAACCGGCTGGCGACGCGCTGTTTCCTTTCGCACCTCCGCCCGTTTTCGGCGCATTCTTACCGGAACTTAAATCGCCAAACAGATCGTCCACGCCTTCAGCAGCCGCGGCTTTCTCTGCGGCGGCTTTCTTGGCGGCAGCGGCCTTCTCTGCTGCTGCTTTTTTATCAGCAGCTGCTTTTTCGGCGGCGGCTTTCTTCTCAGCGGCTGCCTTTTCAGCGGCTGCCGCTTTCGCTGCAGCGGCCTTCTCTGCCGCAGCGGCTTTTTCTGCTGCTGCTTTTTCTGCAGCTGCTTTTTCAGCCGCGGCCTGTTTAGCCGCTTCAGCCTGCGCTTTCTTCTCGGCGTCAGCCTGGGCTTTCTTCGCAGCCTCTGCCTCCGCCTTTTTCTTCGCATCAGCAGCCGCTTTAGCCGCTTCGGCTTCCGCTTTTTTCTGTGCGTCGGCTGCGGCTTTTTTCGCGGCTTCTTCCGCTGCTTTAGCCTGGGCTTCCGCTTTCGCTTTCGCATCGGCAGCCGCTTTCGCCGCCGCTTCTTCAGCCTGTTTCTGCTGCTGCTGCGCTTTCTTCGCGGCTTCCTCAGCCTGCTTCTGCTGTTCGGCCTGTTCGCGCGCCGCTTCCTGCGCCTGCAAACGCTCCTGCTCCAGCTGTTTCAGACGCTCCTGCTCGGCGGCCTGCTTTTCACGCAGCTCTTCCGCCTGCTGTTGCGCCTGTTTTTCACGCTGTTCTTTGGCTCGTTGCGCACTGGCTTGCTGCTGCTGTTGGCGATTGTAATTATCAACAACAGCGCCCGGATCGACCATCACCGCGTCTATTGCTGAACCGCCACCGCCGCCCGCAGAAGCATCAATATGCTCATCGAACGAACTCCAGATCAGCAGCGCCACCAAAATCACGTGTAGCACTGCAGAAATGATTATCGCTCGCTTAAGCTTGTCGTTTTGTACGGTTGCCTTTGACACTCTCGGTTCCCAAAAACTGTCCGCCTGTTATGCCGGTGATCAGATAGGCTGCGTCATCAAGCCGACCGACTTCACACCCGCGCTATGTAACAGGTTCAGCGCTTTAATGATTTCATCGTACGGCACGTCTTTAGCGCCGCCGATCAAGAACACGGTTTTCGGATTGGATTGCAGGCGTCGCTGCGCCTCTGCAATCACCTGCTCTGGCGGTAGCTGATCCATACGATCTTTCTCTACCACCACGCTGTATTGCCCGACACCGGAAACCTCAATAATGACCGGAGGATCATCGTTGGTGCTGACCGTCTGCGACTGTGTCGCATCCGGCAGATCGACCTCAACGCTTTGCGTGATAATCGGTGCCGTCGCCATAAAAATCAGCAACAGCACCAGCAACACGTCCAGCAACGGTACAATGTTGATTTCGGACTTGAGGCCACGACTGCCCCGTCCACGCGATCTGGCCATGGCTTACTCCTTGTTGCTGTCGCTGCTGGCAAATGCCTGGCGATGCAGAATAGCCGTGAACTCTTCCATAAAGTTGTCGTAATTCAGTTCCAGCTTGTTCACGCGCTGGTTCAGGCGGTTGTACGCCATAACCGCCGGAATGGCCGCAAACAGACCAATAGCCGTTGCGATCAATGCTTCGGCGATACCCGGCGCGACCATCTGCAACGTCGCCTGTTTCACCGCACCCAGTGCGATAAAGGCGTGCATGATCCCCCACACGGTACCAAACAGACCAATATAAGGGCTGATAGAACCGACAGTGCCAAGGAAAGGAATGTGGTTTTCCAGATTTTCCAGCTCGCGGTTCATTGAAATACGCATCGCGCGCGAGGCACCTTCGACAATGGCCTCCGGCGCATGACTGTTAGCGCGGTGCAAGCGAGCAAACTCTTTGAACCCGCTATAGAAGATTTGTTCCGAACCGCTCAGATTATCCCGACGGCCCTGGCTTTCCTGATAAAGACGGGACAATTCAATGCCGGACCAGAACTTGTCTTCGAACGCTTCGGCTTCGCGCCCTGCTGCGTTGAGGATACGTGTTCTCTGGATGATGATAGCCCAGGATGCGATTGAAAAACCAATCAAAATCAACATGATAAGTTTGACCAGAAGGCTAGCCTTCAGGAACAAATCAAGGATGTTCATGTCAGTCACTGCTTAAACTCCGCGACAATAGACTTGGGAAGCGCACGAGGCTTCATTAAGAGTGGATCAACACAGACAATCAGCACTTCAGCTTCGTTCAGCACTTTGTTCTCTGCGTTGACGATCCGCTGCACGAAAACCATTGAGGTACCGCGCATTGATGTAACTTCCGTTTGGACTTCGAGCATGTCGTCGAGTCTGGCGGGTGCAAAATACTCCAGCGTCATTTTGCGTACCACGAAGGCGACGCGCTCAGCCAGCAGAGCCTGTTGGCTAAAGTGATGGTGGCGCAGCATCTCAGTGCGGGCTCTTTCATAAAAAGCAACGTAGCTGGCGTGGTAAACCATGCCACCGGCGTCGGTGTCTTCGTAGTAGACCCGAACCGGCCATCGAAACAGCGTTGTATTCACTTTACATCCCGGTAATGCAAAAAAAGTTAGAGCTTTTAAACTTCGCTACTATACGCGCGGGAAAGATGCTTTGGAATGGGTTCAAGTAAACGGAGAGTAAAAATTTATGGGCTTTTGCAAGCCCATGAGGATAGCGGATATTTCTTACTCAAAAGAAGAAAAAAAATAAACCAGCCAGTAATACCAGATCGGCAATCAGCGGGCAGAAAATCCCCTGCCAGTGAATCGCGCGTGGGCGAAAACCCACACCGTGGATCACCCCGGCGCACACTGCCCATATCAATAGCAGCCCGTGCCAGATTTCCAGTTCGCTGGTTTTGGCCGCGAATCGTGAAGGATCCCAAAAAATGCAGCCCGCCAGCAGTAATGCCATCACTAAGGAAAGGGCCCGAAGCGGGCCCTTATCCATTACCGCATACAGTTTTGCGATAATGTTATCCATCAATGTTCTTCTTTCCCGGCTTTGGTCGCTTCAACGTGTTCCAGCGCCAGCGCGGTAATTACTCCAAAAGCACAGGCAAGAAGCGTTCCTAAAATCCATGCGAAATACCACATATTCTGCTCCTTACTTAGTACATAGAGTGGGTATTGCTTTCAATGTGTTCTTTGGTGATACGACCGAACATTTTCCAGTAACACCAGATGGTGTAGAGCAGAACGATCGGCACGAACACCAGCGCCACATAGGTCATCAGGTTCAACGTCATCTGAGTGGATGTCGCATCCCACATGGTCAGGCTCGCATTCAGCATCGTGCTTGACGGCATGATGAACGGGAACATCGCAATGCCCGCAGTCAGGATGATGCATGCCAGCGTCAGTGAAGAGAACACAAACGCCCAGGCGGCTTTATCCAGACGCGCAGTCAGCACCGTCAGCAGCGGCAACACAACACCCAGCGCTGGCACCAGCCACAGCACAGGTGCAGCTTTAAAGTTGGTCAGCCATGCACCAGCCTGCAACGCCACTTCTTTTTTCAGCGGGTTAGAGGCGGCATGATGATCGATGGCAGAGGTCACCACATAACCGTCAATGCCGTAAATCACCCAAACCCCAGCCAGTGCGAAGCAAACCAGCGTAACCAGTGCGGCAATCTGCGACGTTGCGCGCACACGTAAATGCAGTTCGCCCACGGTACGCATTTGCAGATAGGTTGCCCCCTGCGTCAGAATCATCGCCACGCTCACCACACCAGCCAGCAGACCAAACGGGTTCAGCAGCTGGAAGAAGTTACCGGTATAGAACAGGCGCATATCGTTATCGAGGTGGAACGGCACGCCTTGCAGCAAGTTGCCAAACGCCACGCCAATCACCAGTGGCGGCACGAAGCTACCAATGAAAATGCCCCAGTCCCACATGCCGCGCCAGCGATTGTCTTCAATCTTCGAACGGTAATCAAAACCGACCGGACGGAAGAACAATGACGCCAGTACGAGGATCATCGCCACATAGAAACCGGAGAAAGCCGCAGCGTAAACCATCGGCCAGGCGGCAAACAGCGCGCCGCCTGCGGTGATAAGCCATACCTGGTTGCCGTCCCAGTGCGGTGCAATGGAGTTAATCATCACACGGCGTTCGGTGTCGCCACGACCCAGGATGCGGGTCAACATGCCCACGCCCATGTCGAAGCCGTCGGTGACCGCAAAGCCAATCAGCAGAATGCCGACCAGCAGCCACCAGATAAAACGCAATACTTCATAATCAATCATTTGACGACTCCTGTCTTAGCGTGCCGGCTGAGAAGCCACGGTGGACTGCTCGTAGTGATAGCGACCTGTTTTCAGGCTGCTCGGCCCAAGGCGAGCAAATTTGAACATCAGGAACACTTCCGCCACCATAAACAGCGTATAGAGGCCGCAAATCAGAATCATTGAGAACAGCAGATCGCCAACGGTTAACGACGAGTTAGCGACAGCGGTCGGCAGAACCTCACCAATCGCCCATGGCTGACGACCATACTCGGCCACAAACCAGCCTGCTTCGATGGCGATCCAGGGCAGCGGAATACCGTACAGCGCCGCGCGCAGGAGCCATTTTTTCTCACCGATGCGGTTACGAATCACGGTCCAGAACGAGATACCGATAATCAGCAGCATCAGTACGCCACATGCCACCATCAGGCGGAAGGCGAAATAGAGCGGTGCAACACGGGGGATAGAATCCTTGGTTGCCTGCTGGATCTGCGCATCAGTCGCGTCAGTCACGTTCGGGGTATAGCGTTTCAGTAACAGACCATAACCGAGGTCTTTCTTCACGTTATTGAACTGATCGCGAACGGCCTGATCGGTCGTGCCGGCACGCAGTTGCTCCAGCAACTGGTACGCTTTCATACCGTTACGGATGCGTTCTTCATGCTGCACCATCAGATCTTTCAGACCAATGACCGGGGTATCTACCGAACGAGTGGCAATAATCCCCAACGCATAAGGGATCTGGATAGCGAATTTGTTTTCTTGCTTATCCTGGTCAGGAAGACCAAACAGCGTAAAGGCTGCCGGCGCTGGCTGGGTTTCCCATTCAGCTTCGATAGCGGCCAGTTTGGTTTTCTGCACGTCGCCCATTTCATAACCGGATTCGTCACCCAGTACGATAACGGACAGCACCGCCGCCATACCGAAGCTGGCTGCAATAGCAAAGGAGCGCTTAGCAAATGCGATGTCGCGACCACGCAGCAGGTAGTAGGAGCTAATACCCAGGATAAAGATGGCACCACAGGTGTAGCCCGAAGCCACAGTGTGAACAAATTTCACCTGCGCAACCGGGTTAAGCACCAGTTCGGCAAAGCTCACCATTTCCATGCGCATGGTTTCAAAGTTGAAATCAGAGGCGACAGGGTTCTGCATCCAGCCGTTGGCGACCAGGATCCACAACGCGGACAAGTTGGAGCCGAGTGCGACCAGCCAGGTCACTGCCATATGCTGCACTTTGCCCAGACGATCCCAACCGAAGAAGAACAGACCTACAAATGTGGATTCGAGGAAGAAGGCCATCAGACCTTCAATGGCCAGCGGCGCACCGAAGATATCCCCAACATAGTGAGAATAGTAAGACCAGTTAGTCCCGAACTGGAACTCCATAGTCAGACCGGTTGCCACGCCCAGTGCGAAGTTGATACCAAACAACTTGCCCCAGAACTTGGTCATATCTTTATAAATCTGTTTGCCGGAAAGGACGTAGACCGTTTCCATAATGGCCAGCAGGAACGCCATACCGAGCGTCAGTGGCACAAACAGGAAGTGGTACATCGCGGTCAAGGCAAACTGTAAGCGCGACAGTTCGACTATATCTAACATCATGACTCCTTGCTCATCGCATGAAGACTCCGAGAGTAAACCCCAAGGTGAGGTTCACACGCATGCCCCAATACAAATTTGTTGCACCCTTTTAATCACCATCCTGAAAAGCGTGGACGATGAATGAAACAAGTTACAACCAGGTTAAGAAAAAAATCTAATTGATCTCTCGAATATATTACTCCGCAAAACCCTTACAATAAAAAGGTTTTTATTGCCTTTGTTTTACGTTTTTCGACAGTGATCAATTTATAGCGAATTTACCACTTTTCATCCAATTTGATCGGCGACAATTTAACGATTTTTGATGTTTTTTCCAAGCTTTTAAATATTGATTTAAATCAATATTATCTCGCTCTGTTAATTTTGTATATATCGTGTCTGCACCGTAAAAATCATGTTAATGACATGTTCATTTTAACGTCATTAATGGTTATCAATAGGCGAATAAAGATAAATATTGGCGAGGTAATTTAACGTTTGTCAGAAAGGGATAATGAAACGTCTCAGGTGTTATTTCATGGAATAATGAACCTTCCACTTATTCACCTTTGTGCTGATTTCACAATTATTTCACTTATTTAATTAACATGCTTAACACCACGAAGTGATTATTTGAAAAAGCACACTGTCATTATCATGCAAAAAAAGGCCGCTACGGGAGCGGCCAACCATGTCGAAATGGATTTTCTGCTCCCTAAAGGGAGCTATAGATTTTACTTAATAACCGATTTCAGCGCTTCGCCGATGTCCGCCAGGCTGCGAACGGTTTTCACGCCTGCGGCTTCCAGCGCAGCAAATTTCTCATCTGCCGTGCCTTTCCCCCCTGCGATGATCGCCCCTGCGTGGCCCATACGCTTGCCTTTCGGCGCGGTGACACCCGCAATGTAGCCAACAACCGGTTTGGTCACGTGATCTTTGATATACGCAGCCGCTTCTTCTTCCGCACTACCACCGATTTCACCGATCATAACGATGGCTTCCGTCTGCGGATCGTCCTGGAAGAGTTTCAGGATATCGATAAAGTTGGAGCCCGGGATCGGGTCACCGCCGATGCCGACACAGGTAGACTGGCCGAAGCCGTAATCTGTGGTCTGTTTTACCGCTTCATAGGTCAGCGTACCGGAGCGGGAAACAATGCCCACTTTCCCCGGCTGGTGAATGTGGCCTGGCATAATGCCGATTTTGCACTCGCCTGGGGTGATCACACCCGGGCAGTTCGGCCCAATCATACGTACGCCAGCTTCATCCAGTTTCACTTTCACCGTCAGCATATCCAGCGTCGGGATGCCTTCAGTAATGGTGATGATCAGTTTGATGCCCGCATCGATAGCTTCGAGGATCGAGTCTTTACAGAATGGCGCCGGAACGTAAATCACACTCGCGGTTGCGCCGGTGGCTTCAACGGCTTCGCGCACGGTGTTAAATACGGGTAACCCCAGATGCGTGGTGCCGCCTTTACCCGGCGTTACACCGCCAACCATCTGCGTACCATAAGCGATGGCCTGCTCGGAGTGGAAAGTTCCCTGGCTGCCGGTGAAACCCTGGCAGATCACTTTGGTGTTCTTATCAATCAAAACAGACATTATTTCCCCTCCACTGCGGCAACAACCTGCTGTGCTGCATCCGTCAGACTTTTCGCTGCAATAATATTCAGACCACTGTCCGCCAGACGTTTTGCGCCCAGCTCAGCGTTGTTGCCTTCCAGACGCACAACGACAGGCACATTTACGCCAACCTCTTCAACCGCACCGATAATACCGTCGGCAATCAGGTCGCAACGCACAATGCCGCCGAAAATGTTCACCAGCACCGCTTTTACGTTCTCATCAGAGAGGATGATTTTAAACGCTTCGGTAACGCGTTCTTTCGTCGCACCGCCACCCACGTCGAGGAAGTTTGCCGGTTCGCCGCCGTGCAGTTTAACGATGTCCATGGTGCCCATGGCCAGGCCCGCGCCGTTAACCATGCAGCCGATGTTGCCATCCAGCGCGACGTAGTTCAGTTCCCAGTGCGCCGCCTGTGCTTCACGCGGGTCTTCCTGCGACTGGTCGCGCATTTCGCGCAGTTCCGGCTGGCGGAACAGTGCGTTGCCATCAGCACCCAGTTTGCCATCGAGGCAAATCAGGTCACCCTGTTTGGTGATAACCAACGGGTTGATTTCAATCAACGCCAGGTCGCGCTCAAGGAAAATGGTCGCCAGGCCCATGAAAATTTTGGTGAACTGCTGAACCTGTTTGCCTTCCAGACCCAGTTTGAACGCCAGCTCACGGCCCTGATACGGCATCGGACCGGTCAGCGGATCAATCGTCGTTTTGTGGATCAGGTGCGGGGTCTCTTCCGCCACTTTCTCGATTTCCACGCCACCTTCTGTTGAAGCCATGAACACCACACGACGGGAGCTACGGTCAACAACCGCACCCAGATACAGCTCTTTACCGATATCGGTCGCCGCTTCCACCAGAATCTGGTTGACCGGCTGGCCATTCGCGTCTGTTTGGTAGGTTACCAGGCGTTTACCCAGCCAGTTTTCCGCAAATGCGCGAATATCTTCTTTGCTGTTGACGACTTTTACGCCGCCCGCTTTACCACGGCCACCCGCATGGACCTGGCATTTTACAACCCAGGGGCCAGCGCCGATTTTGGAGGCCGCTTCTTCTGCTTCACGCGGGGTATTGCAGGCGTAACCAACCGGAGTCGGCAGGCCTGACCGGGCAAAAAGCTGTTTCGCCTGATACTCGTGTAAGTTCATGTGTTCTATCCATCCTTCATTTAATTTGTCACGCCGGATGACGGCTTACAAAGCAGGTGTTCGTTATAAACCCGGTGAACATGTCACCGGGCAAAGGACACTACACGTCCAGCAGCAGACGCGTTGGATCTTCCAGCAACTCTTTAATCGCCACCAGGAAGCCAACGGATTCGCGGCCATCAATCAGGCGGTGATCGTAAGAGAGCGCCAGGTACATCATTGGCAGGATTTCAACCTTGCCATCCACCGCCATCGGGCGATCTTTGATGGCATGCATGCCGAGGATTGCGCTCTGCGGCGGGTTGATAATCGGCGTAGACATCAGGGAGCCAAACACACCGCCGTTGGTAATGGTGAAGTTACCGCCAGTCAGGTCCTCAACGGTCAGTTTGCCATCGCGGCCTTTCACCGCCAGCTCTTTGATTTTCTTCTCGATGTCCGCCATACCCAGCGTATCCACATCACGCAGCACCGGCGTTACCAGGCCACGCGGCGTAGAGACCGCCATACTGACGTCGAAATAGTTGTGATACACAACATCATCGCCATCAATGGATGCGTTCACTTCCGGGTAGCGTTTCAGCGCTTCAACCACGGCTTTCACGTAGAACGACATAAAGCCCAGACGGATACCGTGACGTTTCTCGAACGCGTCACCGTACTGCTTACGCAGATCCATGATGGGTTTCATGTTGACTTCGTTAAAGGTGGTCAGCATCGCGGTGGAGTTTTTCGCTTCCAGCAGACGCTCAGCCACGCGTTTACGCAGACGGGTCATCGGCACGCGTTTTTCGGTGCGGCCAGCCAGTTGCGGTGCCGGAGCGCTGACCGGAGCAGCAGCCGGTTTACTCTCTTCTTTCTTCGCCGGGGCTTTCGCCAGATGTTTTTCCACATCTTCACGAGTGATACGACCGCCCACGCCGGAGCCGGTGATCGCACTGGCTTCAAGGTTGTGTTCAGCCAGCAGACGACGAATGGCCGGGCTCAATGCATCATTAGTTTGCTCTTCCAGCGATGCCTGCTGGCGCTGCGCGGGGGTAGACTCTTTGGCTTCCGATTTGGCGCTGCTCTCTTTGCCAGAGCTGTTGCCTTCACGCAGGCGACCCAGGATCTGACGCGAGGTAACCGTAGTTCCCTCATCTTCCAGTACCGCATCCAGGATGCCGTCCGCCGACGCCGGTACTTCCAGTACCACTTTGTCAGTCTCGATTTCTACCAGTACTTCATCGCGTTGGACGCTATCGCCCGGTTTTTTGTGCCAGGTTGCAACAGTCGCATCAGCAACGGACTCAGGCAGGTCGGGAACAAGAATATCTACGCTACTCATTATTTATCCTTTATTTAATCGACGTTCAGCGCGTCATTTACCAGAGCTTGTTGCTGTTTCTGGTGAACGGACAGATATCCCACCGCCGGAGAGGCGGAGGCCGGGCGTCCTGCGTAGCGCAGAGCCGCCCCAAACGGAATCACTTCACGGAAATGATGCTGGCTGCAGTACCATGCGCCCTGGTTGAGCGGCTCTTCCTGGCACCAGACAAAATCATGAACGTGAGCATAAGGTTTCAGCGCTTCCTGCACCGACTGGTGCGGGAACGGGTAAAGCTGTTCGATACGGACAATCGCGACATCCTTCTGGTCATTTTTACGACGCTGTTCCAGCAGATCATAATAAACCTTACCAGAACAAAGGATAACGCGCTTCACGCCCTGCGGATCAAGATCGTCAACTTCACCAATCGCTGGCATAAAGGTGCCGTTCGCCAGTTCATCAAGCGTAGACACCGCTTGCGGATGACGCAGCAGCGATTTTGGCGACATGACCACCAGCGGACGGCGCATACCGCGCAGCGCCTGACGACGCAGCATATGGTAGACCTGCGCTGGCGTTGACGGGACGCACACCTGCATGTTCTGCTCAGCGCAAAGCTGCAAATAACGCTCCAGACGTGCGGAGGAGTGCTCAGGCCCCTGCCCTTCGTAACCGTGCGGCAGTAACATCACCAGGCCACACATACGGCCCCATTTCTGTTCGCCGGAGCTGATGAACTGGTCAATCACCACCTGCGCACCGTTAGCGAAATCGCCAAACTGCGCTTCCCAAATAGTCAGAGTACGCGGTTCCGCAGTAGCGTAGCCGTATTCAAATGCCAGTACGGCTTCTTCAGACAACACGGAATCCCAGACGCGGAACTGACCTTGTCCATTATGAACGTGGCACAGCGGCGTATAGGTTGAACCATTAGCCTGGTTATGCACGACCGCATGACGGTGGAAGAAGGTGCCACGACCGGAGTCTTCACCCGAAATACGGATAGGAATGCCTTCATCCACGAGCGTAGCGTAAGCCAGCATCTCCGCACCGCCCCAGTCGAACAGTTTTTCACCGCTCGCCATCAACTGACGATCGTTGTAAATTTTTGCCACGCGCGGCTGCATTTCGATCGCATCCGGTACCGTGCTGATGCGTTTTGCCAGCTCCTGTAAACGCTTCATGTCTACCTTGTTCGGGTAGCTCTCATCCCACTCGTGGTTGAGATACGGCGACCAGGTAAAGGAGTGCATATTCATCGGACGCCACTCATCCACCACGCACTCGCCGGCATCCAGCTTGTCACGATAGAGGTTAACCAGCTCGGTCGCGTCTTCGAGAGTGATGGTTTTTTCCTGCTCCAGACGGTCAGCGTAGAGCTTACGCGGCGTCGGGTGTTTTTTGATTTTCTGGTACATCAACGGCTGCGTTGCACTCGGCTCATCGGCTTCGTTATGGCCATGACGGCGATAGCACACCAGATCGATAAACACATCGCGCTTGAAGGTATTACGGAAGTCGAGCGCCACGCGGGTAACGAACGCAACGGCCTCCGGATCGTCCGCGTTAACGTGGAAGATCGGCGCCTGTACCATTTTACCGATATCCGTGCAGTACGGTGTGGAGCGCGCATCCAGCGGGTTCGATGTGGTGAAACCCACCTGGTTGTTGATCACGATACGCACGGTGCCGCCCACTTCGTAGCCACGCGCTTTCGACATGTTCAGGGTTTCCTGCACCACGCCCTGCCCCGCAACGGCGGCATCACCGTGAATGGTGATCGGCAGTACTTTATTGCTGCTCGGTTCATCAAGGCGGTCGAGACGCGCGCGTACGGAGCCAATCACCACCGGGCTAACAATCTCCAGATGAGACGGGTTAAACGCCAGCGCCAGGTGAACCAGGCCGCCTTCCGTTTCCACGTCAGACGAGAAGCCCATATGGTATTTCACGTCGCCCGTACCGAGGTGTTCTTTATGTTTACCGGCAAATTCGTCGAACAGATCCTGCGGTTGCTTACCCAGTACGTTGATCAGCACGTTCAGACGGCCACGGTGCGCCATACCCAGCACCACTTCGCGCGTACCGCTATTGCCTGCATGGCGGATCATCTCTTTCAGCATCGGCACCAGCGCATCGCCGCCTTCCAGCGAGAAACGCTTCGCCCCCGGGAATTTTGCGCCCAGATAGCGTTCCAGCCCTTCCGCTGCGGTAAGTTCGCTTAAGAAACGTTTTTTCTCTTCCGCACTGAAACTGGATTTACCGGCAGCCGATTCAATACGCTGCTGGATCCAGCGTTTCTCTTCGGTGCTGGTGATGTGCATATATTCCGCGCCGATAGAACCACAATAGGTCGCTTTCAGCGCCTGGATCAGCTCGCCCAGTGGCATCGTGTCTTTGCCGATGGCAAACGAACCGACATTAAAGGTGTTTTGGAAATCGGCTTCGGTCAGATCGTGATACGCCGGGTCGAGATCGGCAACACGCTCTTGTTGCCACAATCCCAGCGGATCAAGATTGGCGTGTTGGTGACCACGGAAGCGGTATGCGTTGATCAGTTGCAGGACTTTGACCTGCTTAGCATTGGTGTCAGGGTCGGAAATAGAGGAAGAGTAACGTGAGGCATCCTTCGCCAGTTGACGGAAATAATCACGTGTTTTGGAATGGAATTGATCCGGTTTGACTCCGGTGCCTGGTAATTGCTGGAACATGGAACGCCAGTTAGCATCTACCGAGTCAGGGTCGGTTAAGAAGTCTTCATAGAGCTGTTCTATCCAGCTCTGGTTAGACCCAGAGAGGTAAGAAGAGTCCAGCCAGGCTTTCATTGCGCCGTTCTGCATCGTGATCCCTTAAGCATTGTTATGCTTACTTCGCCGTGGATAACTACGACGTACACTTCTTAGCGCACGTCCCAGGGTTCACTGCGGGCTCTTAGGTGGCCCGCGAAGGAACCTTTAAAAACTGCCCTAATCTTCGCTGTTTGGGCTGCGACTGCGTTGGCTGCCTTTGCTTACCCTGGTCACATAGTTGACTATGCTCCCAGGGATGCGCTCAGTTGCCGCCTTGTCTCGCACCAAACATCTCGATTATGTCTACTGTGGCGGTTTTTAAAGATTTCCTGCTTCTTACTCTGTCGCCAGATGACGCTGCGCTTACCAGGCCTACAAATAGCGTAGGCCGGATAAGCGTAAACGCCATCCGGCACCGTTCACTTATGCGCTGCGTTGCAACAACATCGACTTAATATGGCCGATGGCGCGCGTCGGGTTCAGCCCTTTAGGACATACACTGACGCAGTTCATGATGCTGTGGCAGCGGAATACGCTGAAAGCATCGCTCAACCCTTCCAGACGGCTATCGGTTTCGGTATCGCGGCTATCGATAAGGAAACGATAGGCAGCCAGCAAGCCTGCCGGGCCGATAAACTTATCAGGGTTCCACCAGAACGACGGACAAGACGTAGAACAGCATGCACACAGGATACACTCATACAAACCATCGAGTTTTTCACGCTGCTCCGGCGCCTGCAGATGTTCCCTCGCCGGAGGATTTTGCCCATTATTCAATAAGTAAGGCTTAATCTTCTCATATTGGGCATAGAATTGCCCCATGTCCACCACCAAATCACGGATCACCGGCAGCCCCGGCAGCGGGCGAATGACGATCTTCTGCTTGCCGTTACCCAACGCGGAAATGGGCGTGATACATGCCAGGCCGTTTTTGCCGTTCATGTTCAGACCATCGGAACCGCATACCCCTTCACGACAGGAGCGGCGGAACGACAGTGTAGGATCCTTTTCTTTCAGCTGCATTAATGCATCCAGCAGCATCATGTCACGCCCTTCTTCACCTTCCAGGGTGTAATCCTGCATGCGCGGAGCATCATCAACGTCCGGGTTATAACGATAAATTGAAAATTCGAGTTTCATTATCCTGTCTCCGCATTAATAAGTACGAATCTTCGGCGGGAACGCCGGACGCAGTTTCGGTTCCATATTGACGCTACGACGCGTCATAGACTCCGTTTCTGGCAGATACAGGGAATGACACAGCCAGTTTTCATCGTCACGATCCGGATAGTCGAAGCGGCTATGTGCGCCACGGCTCTCAGTACGGAAGTTTGCAGAGACCGCCGTTGCATACGCGGTTTCCATCAGGTTATCCAGCTCCAGGCACTCTACGCGCTGGGTATTAAACTCGGTGGAGGTATCGTCCAGACGGGCATTTTTCAAACGCTCGCGGATCACTTTCAACTGCTCCAGCCCTTTCGCCATCGCATCGCCTTCACGGAAGACCGAGAAGTTGTGCTGCATGCACTCCTGCAACGCTTTGCGAATCGTGACCGGATCTTCACCATCACGGTTGTTGTTCCAGCGGTTAAGGCGTTCCAGAGAAGCCTCAACATCAGATTCGCCCGCATCACGCAATGTGCCCTGCTCGGCGATGGATTCTTGCAAATGCAGACCCGCCGCACGACCAAATACCACCAGGTCAAGCAGTGAGTTGCCACCCAGACGGTTAGCGCCGTGTACCGATACGCAGGCGATCTCACCCACCGCGAACAGCCCCGGGATTACCACGTCTTCGCCTTTTTCATTCACCGTCAACGCCTGGCCGGTCACTTTGGTCGGAATACCGCCCATCATATAGTGGCAAGTCGGGATCACCGGGATCGGCTCTTTCACCGGATCCACATGGGCGAACGTACGCGACAGCTCCAGGATCCCCGGCAGACGCGATTCCAGCACCTCTTTACCCAGGTGATCGAGTTTCAGCTTGGCGTGCGGTCCCCACGGGCCATCGCAACCACGGCCTTCGCGGATTTCAATCATGATCGAACGTGCGACCACATCACGACCAGCAAGGTCTTTCGCGTTCGGTGCATAGCGTTCCATAAAACGCTCGCCATGTTTATTCAGCAGGTAGCCGCCTTCACCACGGCACCCTTCTGTCACCAGCACACCAGCGCCCGCGATACCGGTTGGGTGGAACTGCCACATCTCCATGTCCTGCACCGGGACGCCTGCGCGCAGCGCCATACCCACACCGTCGCCGGTGTTGATATGCGCATTGGTGGTGGACTGGTAAATACGGCCTGCGCCACCGGTCGCCAGCACTGTCGCGCGAGCTTTGAAGTAAACCACTTCACCGGTTTCGATACACAGCGCGGTACAGCCGACCACGGCACCATCCTGGTTTTTCACCAGATCCAGCGCATACCACTCGGAAAAAATCGTCGTGTGGTTTTTGAGGTTTTGCTGATAAAGGGTATGCAGCAGCGCGTGCCCGGTACGGTCCGCAGCAGCAGCTGTGCGTGCCGCTTGTTCGCCGCCGAAATTTTTCGACTGGCCGCCAAACGGGCGCTGATAAATACGGCCATCTTCAAGACGGGAGAATGGCAACCCCATATGCTCCAGCTCAAGAATCGCTTCCGGGCCGGTTTTACACATATATTCAATGGCATCCTGGTCCCCGATATAGTCGGAACCTTTTACCGTGTCATACATGTGCCATTCCCAGTTATCTTCATGGGTATTGCCCAGCGCAACGGTAATACCTCCCTGCGCGGAGACGGTGTGGGAACGGGTTGGAAAGACTTTAGAGAGCAGCGCACAGGTTTGCCCGCTCTGGGAAATTTGCAGCGCAGCACGCATACCTGCGCCACCTGCGCCAATAACAACAGCATCAAATTCTCTGACTGGCAGTTTCATTACACACCCCACACCACAACGAATCCATAAATCACGTAAGCCGCAAGTGCAACGACAATCGCCAGTTGCAGCACCAGGCGAATAGCCAGCGGTTTAACGTAGTCGGTCAACACCTGCCACATGCCAATCCAGGCATGGATCAAAATCGATAACAGTGCCAGCAGGGTGAAAACTTTGGTGAAGGCGGAGGAGAAAAACCCGGTCCAGACTTCCCATGTCAGATCGCCGGTAACGGCAAAAAAGCCGACCATGTAGATGATGTATAACGTCAGGACGATGGCGGTAGCACGGACAAGAATAAAATCATGTACGCCGTTGCGTCCTAATGCGGAGGCGTTGCTTACCATACGAGGACTCCTGCGAGAATTGAAAGCACGACAGTGATCACAAAAGAAAGGTTTGCGGAACGTTTTCCTGCTTCGAAGGTTTCTTCCAGCCAGCCAAAGTCCATTAACATGTGACGAATACCGCCGACGGCGTGATAAGCCAGCGCAGTCAGGATGCCCCAGATAATGAATTTCACAAAGAAGCTGCCCATGATGGCAGAGGCGGTCAGAAAACCTTCTTGAGATGAGAGCGACAAGCCCAGCAACCACAGCAGAATACCGACCGCCACAAAGGTAATGACGCCAGATACGCGATGGAGAATGGAAGCTATAGCCGTAACAGGAAACCGAATTGTTGCCAGATCCAGATTGACAGGTCTTTGTTTTTTCACATTTTTTATCATGAATAACGCCCACATGCTATTCTTATAGTTTCCTTCCTCCGGTCTGCGTGCGGGTCAGACAGCGTCCTTTTCTATAACTGCTCGTCATGCAAAAAATTAGCTTCCAGATGCTAAACGACAGGTTACAACGCTGGGTGGCTCGGGATTGCAGGGTATTCCGGAGACCTGGCGGCAGTATAGGTCGTTCACAAAATCATTACAATTAACCTACATATAGTTTGTTGGGTTTTATGCAGAACAGTGACGCTCATCACGATAACAACATTTTTTTAAATTTTAATCATCTGATTTGACAAAAGTTAAACATTCTTGTTACAAACTACGCCATAAAGGGCTTATAATTCGTAAAAGTTATGGGGTCTATCTTTCACCTGAGATTTAGTTATGTAACAGTGTGACGGTATTGACCGAAGTAATCAGGACAGTTATTAGTGGTATACAGGTTTGATAAATTCGGATTGCTAAGACACTGATTTGCTGTTGTTTCGCTGTATTTTCAATGTGTACTTGCACGCGCCCATCGCTCTGTACCCTGGTATCTCCTCTTTCGCAGAGCAGCGAGCTAATAACAAACGGGTAACGTTGACGCGCAGATGAATGCAGATCCGGTGACGAAGTAGTCTTAAGCAATAAGGCGCTAAGGAGACCGTAAATGGCTGATAAAAAAGCAAACATCACCTACAATGGTGACGCTGCTATTGAACTGGATGTGCTAAAAGGCACGCTCGGTCAGGATGTTATTGATATCCGTAGTCTTGGTTCAAAAGGTGTGTTCACTTTTGACCCTGGTTTTACCTCTACCGCATCATGCGAATCGAAAATCACCTTTATCGATGGTGATGAAGGCATCCTGCTGCACCGTGGTTTCCCGATTGATCAACTGGCTACCGAATCTAACTATCTCGAAGTTAGCTACATCCTGTTGTACGGTGAAAAACCGACGCAATCGCAGTTCGACGAATTTAAACTGACCGTCACCCGCCACACCATGATTCATGAACAGATTACCCGTCTGTTCCACGGCTTCCGCCGCGACTCCCATCCGATGGCAGTACTCTGTGGTGTGACCGGCGCGCTGGCGGCGTTCTATCATGACTCGCTGGATGTGAACAATCCGCGCCACCGTGAAATTGCGGCGTTCCGTCTGCTGTCCAAAATGCCTACCGTGGCGGCGATGTGTTACAAATATTCCATCGGCCAGCCCTTTATCTATCCGCGCAATGACCTCTCCTACGCTGGTAACTTCCTGCATATGATGTTCGCCACGCCGTGTGAACCTTATGAAGTGAACCCGGTGCTTGAGCGCGCGATGGACCGTATCCTGATCCTGCATGCGGATCACGAACAAAACGCCTCGACCTCCACCGTCCGTACGGCGGGTTCTTCCGGCGCTAACCCGTTCGCTTGTATCGCTGCGGGCATTGCGTCTCTGTGGGGGCCTGCGCACGGCGGCGCCAACGAAGCCGCGCTGCGGATGCTGGAAGAGATCAGCTCCGTGAAACACATTCCGGAATTCCTGCGTCGCGCCAAAGACAAGAACGACTCGTTCCGTCTGATGGGCTTCGGTCATCGCGTTTATAAAAACTATGACCCGCGCGCCACCGTAATGCGTGAAACCTGCCATGAAGTGCTGCGTGAACTGGGTACCAAAGACGATCTGCTGGAAGTGGCGATGGAGCTTGAGCATATTGCGCTCAACGATCCGTACTTTATCGAACGCAAACTCTATCCGAACGTTGACTTCTACTCCGGTATCATCCTGAAAGCGATGGGTATCCCGGCGTCGATGTTTACCGTGATCTTCGCGATGGCGCGTACCGTAGGCTGGATTGCACACTGGAATGAAATGCATGATGACGGCATCAAAATTGCCCGTCCGCGTCAGCTCTATACCGGTTACGAAAAACGCGAGTTCACCTCAGATCTGAAAAAAGGGTGATGGGATCCCGCATAAAAAAACGCGCCAACTGGCGCGTTTTTTATTGCAATTAACGCTGGCATCCCGGACACCAGTAAAACGGCCGTGACGACAAGGTCGTTTTTTCAATGACCCCACCACAACGCTCGCACAGCTCGCCCGCCCGGTGAAACACCTTAAAGCTGAATAACGCGCCGTGATGACGATTTTCATCCACCACGCCGCGCGTGTGGTATGACAGGCGCGGAATAGCCAGCAGAGTATGCGACAGAAGATCCACCTGTTCATCGGTCAGTTGCGCAGCGTTATGCTGCGGTGCCAAACCGCACTCCCAGAGGATCTCCACCCGCAGGTAATTGCCCAGCCCCGCCAGAAAAGCCTGATCGAGCAGCAAACCGGAAAACTGGCGACGGCGAAAACGCGCCGACAAAAGACGCGCTTTCACCTGCTCTGCGGTAAGCGCCATGTCGAGCACATCCGGACCGACACGCAGTAAAAACGGATGCTGCGCCAGTTGCTCCGGCGTCAGTAAGGCGATATCCGATGCGCTGTACAGCAGAATGGCGCGATCCGCCGTTTCTAACCGTACTCGCAGCACGCGATTCGTTTGCGGTATTTCTCCCGCCGCCGCCACGCGCCAGACACCATACAGCTGGTTATGGCTGTACAGCGTCAGTCCACCGGAAAAATGTGTCAACAGCGCTTTGCCACGCGTTTCAATCCGTTCGATACGCTGCCCCACCAGCCCGGCGGCACGGGTTTGCAGCGCAGGGAGCGCAAACCACGCATAGGTTAACGGTTTGCCCTGGATGGCGGCTTCAAGCGTGTCTGCCGCCCGGCGGATCTCCGGTCCTTCCGGCATAAAAACTCCTTGAATTAATGGGCAGAAATGGCGACGCCACGCCGCGCGAATTCAGCCTGTAAACGGCGGGCAAACTGCAATGCGTGTTCGCCATCGCCATGCAGACAGACGGTTTGCGCCTGCACGCGGGCATACTCGCCACTGACGCTTTTCACGCGACCGTCCAGCACCATGTCCAGGGTTTGTGCCAGCGCCTGGTCGTCATCATCAATCAATGCGCCTGGCTCACCACGCGGCACCAAACGCCCATCGCGGCGATACCCCCGGTCGGCAAACACTTCCTGCCGCGTGACGAGGTGGTAGCGCTCCCCGGCGCGGATCAGCTCGCTTCCCGCCAGCCCCACCAGCACCAACGCCGGGTCAAGATCATACACCGCACGGGCAATGGCATCTGCCAGTACGGCATCGTCCGCCGCCTGGTTATACAGCATACCGTGGGGTTTAACATGGTGAAGCTGTGCCCCGCAGACGCGTACCATCGCCGCCAGCGCCCCCGTCTGGTACAGGATCTGCCCATAAACCACTTCCGGCGGGAGCTGCATCGCCGTACGACCGAAGTTCGCCCGGTCCGGGAACGAAGGGTGAGCCCCCACCGCGACACCATTACGTACGGCTTCACGCACGCAAGTCAGCATCGTCTGCGCATCCCCGGCGTGGAAACCGCAGGCAATGTTGGCGGAAGAAACCAGTTGTAACAGCGCAGCATCATTCGCACAGCCTTCCCCGAGGTCGGCATTCAGATCAATCTTCATGATTCAGCCGCCATGCCAGTTGCTCAAGATAACGATGTTGCTCACGACGTGCAGCCAGCGCTTCATCCAGCGAACACTGAACGAAATGTACCGGCTGCCCAAGGGCGATTTGCGCCAGATGGTACATATCTGCGTCGATAATGCAGGCAATGCGCGGGTAGCCGCCGGTGGTCTGCGCATCATTCATCAACACGATAGGCTGACCATTGGCTGGCACCTGCACCACACCGGGCAGCAAACCATGCGACAACAGTTCACGCTCGGTGGTGCGCACCAGCGGTTGTCCCTGCAAACGATACCCCATGCGGTTACTCTGTGGACTCAGTTGCCACGGCAAACGCCAGAACGCCTCTTGCGAGGCTTTATCAAACTCCTGATACTCCGGCCCAGGCAGTGCACGGATACGGTTGTGCCACAAAAGCTGTTTCACACCACGCGAACCCGCAAAATCCCGGGGGGGTTTGCCAATCGGCAACGTATCCCCATCACGCAGCAGCCGCCCTTCCAGCCCGCCGATGGTGGTTTTCAGATCGGTACTGCGCGAGCCCATGACGTCGGGAACGGCGAACCCACCAGCCACCGCCAGATAACTGCGCACACCGTGCAACGGTCTTTTCAGCACCAGATGCTGCCCGCGCTTCACCGCATAACGCCAACCGGTCCACACCGCCTTACCGTCTAACGTTGCCTCGCATCCCGCACCAGTCAGTGCAAACCAGCTATCGCGCCGGAATTCGACTTCACACTGCCCGAGGGTGATTTCCAGCGCGGCGTCATCCGGCGAATTCCCCACCAGCGCATTGGCTATCTGCAACGCCGGTTCATCCAGCGCCCCACAATAGCTGATACCCGCCTGGCGGAACCCGGTGCGTTTGCCGCCCTGCAACGTGGTGTAAATCCCGGAACGAATAACCTTCAACATACGCCGTCCTTAAGGGGAATAAAGCGGAGCCGATCGCCAGGACGTAACAATGTCGGCTCCGGTAAGTGCGGATTGAATAGTGCCAGATCAGTGCGCCCAATCAGGTTCCAGCCGCCGGGCGTTTCCAGCGGGTAAATGCCGGTTTGCGCGCCGCCAATCCCCACAGAACCGGCCGGCACTCGCACACGAGGATTGGCGCGACGCGGCGTCGCCAGTGCTTCCGGCATGCCGCCAAGATATGGGAATCCGGGCTGAAAACCTAAAAACCACACCACATAATCAATCGAGGCGTGCAGTTCGACTACCTGCTTTGGCGTCATCGCACAGTGTCGCGCTACCGCGTCGAGATCCGGCCCGGCCTCGCCGCCGTACAACACCGGGATCTCAACCGCGCGAGACGCTGGCTCCAGCGCGTCACTCTCTTCCCACCAGCGCTGTAAACGTTCAAGGGCATCCAGCGCCAGCACGTCGGGATCGCGCAATACCACCGTAATGTTATTCATTCCCGGAATGGCTTCCACCACATCAGGCATGTCAGCCAGACGCTGCGTCAGCCGCCAAATCCGCTTTTGCGTGGCCAGTGTAACGGGCGGTTCCAGTTCCAGCACCACCGCGGTTTCACCTAACAAATAACAACGTGCTCGCTGCACCTGCCCTCTCCTTACGCCGGGTTAGGGATATCAATAAACGTCACATCGAGAGAGGTATTTTCCGTCAACCAGTTGCTCAGTGCGCGAATACCGCCGCGTTCAGTGGCATGGTGGCCTGCCGCGTAGAAATGCAGCCCCTGCTCACGCGCGGAGTGAATGGTTTGCTCTGACACTTCGCCGGTAATAAAGGCATCCACGCCAAAACTGGCCGCTTTATCAATGAAGCCCTGCCCGCCACCGGTACACCAGGCAACGCGAGTGATTTTCTCCGGCCCGGTGTCGCCGCACCATAGTGGTTTGCGCCCAAGGCGCGCTTCGATCCACGACGCCAGTTCAAGCCCCGGCACCGGCATCGACAATTCACCCCACGGCACAAGTTGTTCGATCTCCCCCATCACCGTGATCCCGAGCAGTTCTGCCAGTTGCACGTTATTACCCAGTTCCGGATGCGCATCGAGCGGCAAGTGCCAGCCATAGAGGTTGATGTCATTGGCCAACAGGGTTTTCAGACGTTGACGCTTCATGCCGCGAATAATGGGGGGTTCATTTTTCCAGAAGTAACCGTGGTGGACGATCACGGCATCCGCTTCCTGTCGGACAGCCTCATCCAGTAACGCCTGGCTGGCAGTCACGCCGGTAATAATTTTCTGTACGGTTTCCCGTCCTTCGACCTGTAGCCCGTTCGGGCCATAGTCGCTGAAAGCCGCACTGTTAAGCTTCTCGTTAATCAGTTTTTCCAGTTCGGTATTTTGCATCAAAGCTCCTTTACGCTTTTCGCGCGGCTTCATAGGCCGCCAGAGTCACGGTACGCGCCTGTTTATGGTCAACAATCGGACGGGGGTAATCAAGGCGGCGGCCCTGTTTATCCGCCCACGCCCAGGGCTGATGCAGGGCGCTATCCGGCACCGCTTTCAACTCCGGTAGCCACTGGCGAATAAATTTCCCGGCGGCATCAAAACGCTCGCCCTGGGTGGTCGGGTTAAAGATACGAAAATAGGGTGCCGCATCCGTACCCGTTGAGGCAGCCCATTGCCAGCCGCCGTTGTTCGCCGCCAGATCGCCATCAATCAACTGTGAAATAAAATAACGCTCTCCGCGACGCCAGTCGATAAGCAAGTCTTTGACGAGGAAACTGGCGACAATCATCCGCAAGCGATTATGCATCCAACCGGTGGCATTCAACTGGCGCATCGCCGCATCAACAATCGGATAACCGGTTTCCCCCTCCTGCCAGGCTTGCAGGCGCTGCGGGTTATCCTGCCACTGCACTCTGTCAGTCCAGCGAATAAAGGGACGGTACTGGCAGAGCGACGGGTGGAAAGTGATCAGGTGACGATAAAATTCGCGCCAGATCAATTCGTTCAGCCAGACCGCGCCCTTGCCCCCCTCCAGCGCCTGCGGGTGTTCCGCCAGCAAACGGTGCAGACACTGGCGCGGCGACAGCGCACCCATTGCAAGGCAGGCGGACAACCGGCTGGTGCCTTCAATCGCGGGAAAGTCGCGCTGCTGCTCATACTCCCCCGCCAGGTGCTGGCAAAAATGGCGCAGCCGGGCTATCGCGCTCTTCTCATCCGCCGGGAACAGCGTGCTGTCAAAATCCTGTTGCGGGTAGTTGAAGAGGATCGGTTCCGCGCCGATCGCCCCGCTTTGCCGTACCGATGGCGCAGCGACGCAGGCAGGTAAATCCTCTTTCAGGCGGCGCAGAAAGGCATTTTTGAACGGCGTAAACACCTTGTACATTTCGTGATTACCGGTTACTACGCTACCTGGCGCCAGCATGACGCTGTCATCAAAGCCCTGGCAGGCAATATCTGGCAGCGCCTTTTCGACGGCCGCATCCCGCTGACGTTCATTGAATTCATACTGGTAGTTGTAAAACAGATGCGTGACATTTTCGCTGGCGCAAACCGCAACAACTTCCTGCACGCTGGCAGCAAAATCATCCACTTCGCGATAAATCAGTTCAATGCCCTTGTCTGCCAGCGCCTGACGAAGCGCGTTCAGATGTGCATTGAGGTATGCCGCCTGGCGCGGCGCCATATGATGCTGCCGCCACTGTCCGGGGGTGGCGATAAAAAGGGCTTTAACAGCGGCTTGAGGGTTGCGGCAGGCGGCCGCAAGCGCAAGGTTATCATGTACGCGTAAATCCGCGCGAAACCAGACCAGATGGGTGGTCATAATGCTCCAGGTGTCCGTAATGTAAGCGCAGCGCCTCTGGCCTGGGGGTCAAAACAGCGTTGCCCGGCCAGATACACGTCGGGAAATGTTGTTCTATTGTGTTTGAGGAGTGTCACCGGCGCAAGCCGCGGTTGCGTCGCCGAAAGCGGAATAAAAAAACCACCGCATTAGCGGTGGCGCGATCGGTTTGCTGTGTGTAATCGATGATGTCGTTGCTGTGTATTACCGATCAGTAGAAATCGCAGGTCGCTTTTTCGGCCTGCGCCATCCATACCGGTTTGTCGCTGGTTTTTGCCCAGACGCGGTGCAGATAGCTGTAAAAACGTGCGCGATCTTTCCAGAACACCATCACCGGTAATGCCAGTACGCCTGCCACAATGGCGAAAGCGCGACGCATTAACACAATATGTGCCGGAAATTCTTTGAATGTGTTCATAATCTCTCCCCTTTGTCAGGCCGGTAACGCTCACCGGAAAAATATTCACCGCCGCTGAAAGCCAATAACGAAAAATCAGGGCTGCGCTGGAATCTGGTTAAAATAGTACCGGGTTGTTGGTAATTTTACTACTCATCCGACCACTTTTTTTTGCCAATAATCGCTTTATTTACATTCATCCGGTAACTAAGTTACAAAATGGTTAAATTAATACTAACCACCAGTTAAATTGTGGCTTAGAAAATCTTTATATTTTTTTTACACCCCTCCCGCCGATTTTTGCGAAATCTTTGCGCCAAAAAATCTACTTTTTCTGCACATCCTTAAATCACCCCGGAGGTGAATTGTGAGTGCAGGCGTGGTAATCGGCATCGTGCTGGTTTTCCTGTTATTGGGCTATCTGGTTTACGCCCTGATTAACGCGGAGGCTTTCTGATGGCAGGCCAGGCGTTTCTTCTGATCGCCAGCTTTTTGCTGGTGCTGTTTCTTCTCGCGCGCCCGCTGGGAACGCTGCTGGCGAAAATGATCGCCGGTCAGTCGTTACCCGGCGTTGCGGTGGTGGAAAATATCCTCTGGCGTGGACTCGGGATCGATACCCGGGAAATGAGCTGGCGGCGTTATTTGCTCGCCATATTGCTGCTGAACATCTTTGGGCTGGTATTGCTGTTTCTGCTGCTGATGCTGCAAGGCATCCTGCCGTTGAACCCGCAAAACCTGCCGGGACTCTCCTGGCATCTGGCGCTCAATACCGCGGTCAGTTTTGTCTCTAACACCAACTGGCAATCCTATGCCGGTGAAAGCACCCTGAGTTATTTCAGCCAGATGGTCGGGTTGACGGTGCAAAACTTCCTCTCTGCCGCAACCGGTATTGCCGTTGCGTTTGCGCTGATCCGCGCCTTTTCACGGCGCAGTATGGAAACGCTGGGCAACGCCTGGGTGGATATCACACGCATTACGTTGTGGGTACTGCTGCCGTTGTCGCTGATCATCGCGCTGTTTTTTATTCAACAAGGTACGTTGCAAAACGTTTTAGCCTACCAGCCCTACACCTCGCTGGAAGGCGTGCAGCATCTGTTGCCGATGGGCCCGGTCGCCTCGCAAGAAGCGATCAAAATGCTCGGTACCAACGGCGGTGGCTTCTTTAATGCCAACTCCGCCCATCCGTTTGAGAACCCCACGGCCCTGACCAACGTCGTACAGATGCTGGCGATCTTCCTGATCCCGGCGGCGCTGTGCTTTGCGTTTGGCGATGCGGTCGGCGATCGTCGCCAGGGCCACGCCCTGCTATGGGCGATGTCGCTGATCTTCGTGGTGTGTGCCGCACTCGTGATGTGGGCGGAACTGCAAGGTAACCCACACTTCCTGACGCTTGGCGGCGACAGCGCCATCAATATGGAAGGTAAAGAGAGCCGCTTCGGCATTCTGGTCAGCAGTCTCTATGCGGTCGTCACCACGGCGGCATCCTGCGGTGCGGTCAACGCCATGCATGACTCCTTTACCGCGCTGGGCGGCATGATCCCGATGTGGTTAATGCAGATTGGCGAAGTGGTGTTTGGCGGCGTGGGTGCCGGGTTATACGGCATGCTGCTGTTTGTCCTGCTGGCGGTATTTATTGCCGGGCTGATGATTGGCCGCACGCCGGAATACCTCGGCAAAAAAATCGACGTGCGGGAAATGAAAATGACCGCGCTGGCCATCCTTGTCACTCCTGCTCTGGTGCTGATCGGTACGGCGCTGGCGATGATGACCGATGCCGGGCGCAGCGGCATGTTCAACCCGGGGATCCACGGTTTCAGCGAAGTGCTGTATGCCGTCTCCTCCGCCGCCAATAACAACGGCAGCGCCTTTGCAGGCTTGAGCGCTAACACCCCGTTCTGGAACTGTCTGCTGGCATTCTGCATGTTCTTTGGTCGCTTTGGGGTGATCGTGCCGGTAATGGCGATTGCCGGGTCGCTGGTGGCGAAGAAAATTCAGCCCGCCAGCACCGGTACGCTGCCGACGTACGGCGCGCTGTTCATCGGCCTGCTGATTGGCACCATTTTGCTGGTTGGCGCATTGACCTTTATTCCTGCCCTGGCGCTTGGTCCGGTGGCGGAATACCTCTTATTTTGAGACAGGCGGAGACGCGTGATATGAGTCGCAAGCAACTGGCCCTGTTCGAACCGCATCTTGTTCGTCAGGCGCTCATGGATTCCGTGACCAAGTTAAGCCCAACGGTACAGTGGCGTAACCCGGTGATGTTTATTGTCTGGATCGGCAGCGTGTTAACCACCGTACTGGCGATTGCCATGGCCTCCGGTCATCTTACCGGCAGCGCCTGGTTTACCGGCGCAGTCAGTCTGTGGCTGTGGGTAACCGTGCTGTTCGCTAACTTTGCCGAAGCGCTGGCGGAAGGTCGCAGCAAAGCCCAGGCCAACAGCCTCAAAGGGGTGAAAAAAACGGCATTCGCCCGCAAACTGCGCGCACCGCAACACGATGCACAGATCGATCACGTCCCGGCGGCAGACCTGCGCAAAGGCGATGTGGTACTGGTGGAAGCCGGGGATATTATCCCCTGCGATGGCGAAGTGATCGAAGGGGGCGCATCGGTGGATGAAAGCGCCATTACCGGCGAATCCGCACCGGTGATCCGTGAATCCGGCGGCGACTTTGCCTCGGTGACCGGCGGTACACGCATTCTTTCTGACTGGCTGGTGATCCAGTGCAGCGTAAACCCGGGTGAAACGTTCCTCGACCGGATGATCGCCATGGTGGAGGGCGCACAGCGTCGCAAAACCCCCAATGAGATCGCCCTGACTATCCTGTTGGTGGCACTGACAATTGTGTTCCTGCTGGCAACCGCCACCCTGTGGCCCTTCTCCGTGTATGGCGGCACTGCGGTAAGCGTGACCGTACTGGTGGCCTTGCTGGTGTGCCTGATCCCGACCACTATCGGCGGATTGTTGTCAGCGATTGGCGTCGCCGGGATGAGCCGCATGCTGGGGGCCAACGTGATAGCCACCAGCGGTCGTGCGGTCGAAGCCGCGGGCGACGTCGACGTCCTGCTGCTGGATAAAACCGGCACCATCACGCTCGGAAACCGCCAGGCGTCGGACTTCCTGCCTGCGCAGGGCGTGGATGAGAAAACCCTCGCCGATGCCGCGCAGCTCTCATCGCTGGCCGATGAAACACCGGAAGGCCGCAGTATCGTTATTCTGGCAAAACAACGCTTTAACTTGCGCGAACGGGATATGCAAAGTTTGCAGGCCACCTTTGTGCCGTTTACTGCGCAGACCCGCATGAGCGGTATCAATGTGCAGGACCGCATGATCCGCAAAGGCTCGGTGGACGCCATTCGTCGCCATATTGATGCTAACGGCGGTCAGTTCCCGGCGGATGTTGAAGCACTGGTTGAACGTGTGGCTCGTCAAGGTGCAACCCCTCTGGTGGTGGCCGAAGGGGCAAAAGTGCTTGGCGTGATTGCCCTGAAAGACATCGTCAAAGGCGGGATTAAGGAGCGTTTTGCTCAGTTGCGTAAAATGGGCATTAAAACGGTAATGATCACCGGCGATAACCGCTTAACCGCAGCGGCGATTGCCGCGGAAGCGGGAGTCGACGACTTTCTTGCCGAAGCAACGCCGGAAGCCAAACTGGCGCTCATCCGCCAGTACCAAGCGGAAGGCCGACTGGTAGCCATGACTGGCGACGGTACCAACGATGCGCCCGCGCTGGCGCAGGCCGATGTGGCTGTTGCGATGAACTCCGGGACCCAGGCGGCGAAAGAAGCGGGCAACATGGTGGATCTGGATTCCAACCCCACCAAGTTGATTGAAGTGGTGCATATCGGTAAACAGATGCTGATGACGCGCGGTTCACTGACCACCTTCAGTATCGCGAACGATGTGGCGAAATACTTCGCTATTATTCCGGCGGCGTTTGCCGCAACGTACCCGCAGCTGAATGCCCTGAACGTCATGCATCTTTACTCCCCGGCGTCGGCAATTTTAAGCGCTGTGATCTTTAACGCACTGGTCATTGTGTTCCTTATTCCGCTGGCGCTGAAAGGGGTAAGTTACAAACCGCTGACCGCGTCCGCCATGCTGCGCCGTAACCTGTGGATCTATGGGCTGGGTGGCCTGGTCGTGCCGTTCATCGGCATCAAAGCGATTGACCTGATCCTCACACTGTTCGGCCTGGTATAAGAGGTATAAAAGATGGCTTTATTACGTCCCGCATTTCTGCTTTTGATACTCTTTACCCTGATTACCGGCGGGCTATACCCGCTGATCACCACCGCACTGGGGCAATGGTGGTTTAACGATCAGGCGAACGGTTCGCTGATCCGTGAAGGCGATGCAATACGCGGATCGCATTTGTTAGGGCAGGATTTTAGCGCACCGGGTTATTTTCACGGTCGCCCTTCCGCAACAGCGGACGCGCCCTATAATCCCATGGCATCCGGCGGCAGCAACCTGGCGGGCAGTAACCCGGAGCTGGATAAAGAGGTCGCCCAGCGTGTCGCGCAACTGCGCGCCGCCAACCCGCAAGCCGATGCGCATGTGCCGGTGGATCTGATCACCACCTCAGCCAGCGGCCTGGATGGGCAAATCTCGCCGGATGCTGCACTCTGGCAGATCCCGCGCGTTGCTCAGGCGCGTAATCTGTCGGTGCAGGAAGTGACAAAACTGGTGACTGAGCACACAACAACGCCGCTGGTGAATTTTATCGGTCAGCCGGTGGTAAATGTGGTTGATCTTAATCTGGCGCTGGATGCGCTCAAGGACAAATAAAGCATGACTGATGAGCCTTTGCGCCCCAACCCTGATCGCCTGCTGGAGCATACCGCCACCGCGCACCGTGGCAAGCTGAAAGTCTTTTTTGGTGCCTGCGCCGGGGTAGGTAAAACCTTTGCCATGTTACAGGAAGCCCAGCGGTTGCGGGCGCAAGGGCTGGATATTCTGATTGGGGTGGTGGAAACCCACGGTCGTAAAGAGACCGCCGCACTGCTGGACGGGCTGGCGACACAGCCTGCCCGGCGTATCCATCATCGCGGTCGGTTAATTCAGGAGTTTGATCTGGACGCCGCCCTTGCGCGGCGTCCGGCGCTTATTTTGATGGACGAACTGGCGCACAGTAACGCCCCCGGTTCACGCCACCCGAAACGCTGGCAGGATGTGGAAGAGCTGCTGGAAGCGGGGATCGACGTTTTTACCACCGTGAACGTTCAGCATCTGGAAAGCCTTAACGATGTGGTCAGCGGGGTGACCGGCATCCAGGTGCGTGAAACGGTGCCGGATCCCTTTTTCGATAGCGCCGATGAAGTGGTGCTGGTGGATTTACCGCCGGACGATTTACGCCAGCGGCTGCACGAAGGCAAAGTGTATATCAGTGGTCAGGCGGAACGCGCTATTGAACACTTCTTCCGCAAAGGCAACCTGATTGCCCTGCGCGAGCTGGCGCTGCGGCGCACTGCCGATCGGGTGGACGATCAGATGCGGGCCTGGCGCGATCGCCAGGGCGAAGAAAAAGTCTGGCACACCCGCGACGCCATTTTACTCTGCATTGGCCACGGTGCGGGCAATGAGAAACTGATCCGCACGGCGGCAAGACTGGCGGCCAAACTGGGTAGTGTCTGGCATGCGGTCTATGTTGAGACACCCACATTGCATAAACTTCCGGAGCCACAGCGGCGAGCCATCTTGAGTACGCTGCGCCTGGCGCAGGAGCTGGGAGCGGAAACGGCCACCCTCTCCGATCCGGCGGAAGATAAAGCCATTTTGCGTTACGCCCGCGAACACAATCTTGGCAAGATCCTGATTGGTCGCCGTAACAAACGGCAACGCTGGAGCCGGGAGTCTTTCGCCGATCGCCTTGCCCGCCGAGCTCCGGATCTTGACCTGGTGATCATTGCGCTGGAGGATGCGCCAGTCCCCCTCCCCGCGCGCGCCGGCGATGTGCGTCCGTTTATGGAGCGCTGGGGAGTACAACTGAAAGGGTGCGCGGTCGCCCTTGCCCTTTGCGCCGCCATTACCCTGATCGCCATGCAGTGGCTGACCGCATTTGATGCCGCCAACCTTGTGATGATTTATCTGCTTGGCGTGGTGCTGGTGGCGCTGTTTTTTGGCCGCTGGCCCTCCGCCTTTGCCACGGTGATCAACGTCCTCAGTTTCGACCTGTTTTTTATTGCGCCACGCGGCACGCTGGCCGTGTCGGATGTGCAATATCTGCTGACCTTTGGTGTGATGCTCACCGTCGGGTTGGTTATCGGTAATCTGACCGCGGGCGTGCGTTACCAGGCGCGCGTCGCGCGCTACCGGGAGCAACGCACCCGCCATCTGTATGAGATGTCAAAAGCGCTGGCGGTCGGGCGCAGCAACCGGGATATCGCCACCACGTGCGAAACGTTTATTCACTCCACGTTTAATGCCCGTAGTAAGTTGTTGCTGCCGGACAGTACCGGGCATCTTGGAGCATTAACGCCTGCGCAGGGCATGACGCCGTGGGACGATGCGATTGCGCGCTGGAGTTTTGATAAAGGCCAGCCTGCGGGAGCTGGCACCGACACGCTACCTGGCGTGCCGTATCAAATCTTGCCGCTGAAAAGCGACCAGAAAACCCACGGGCTATTGATTGTCGAACCAGCAAACCTGCGACAGTTGATGATCCCGGAACAACAACGTTTGCTGGAAACCTTTACCTTGCTGGTGGCCAACGCGCTGGAGCGCCAGGCGCTGGCCACCAGCGAAGAGCAGGCAAGGCTTGCCAGTGAGCGGGAGAGCATCCGCAACTCGTTGCTGGCCGCCCTCTCCCATGATTTACGCACGCCGCTGACGGTGCTGTTTGGTCAGGCGGAAATCCTCACCCTGGATCTCGCCAGCGAAGGATCTAAACACGCGCCGCAAGCCAATGAAATCCGCCAGCATGTTCTGAATACCACCCGTCTGGTGAATAATCTGCTGGATATGGCGCGCATTCAGTCTGGCGGCTTTAATCTGAAGAAAGAGTGGCTGACGCTGGAAGAAGTGGTCGGTAGCGCGTTGAAAACCCTCGAACCGGGACTGGGTGGGCGGCATATTGCCCTCGCATTACCCGATCCGTTGATGCTGGTCCACGTGGATGGTCCGTTATTTGAGCGGGTGCTGATAAATCTGCTGGAAAATGCGGTGAAATATGCCGGCTGGCGGGCGGATATTGGTATCAATGCGCACAGCACCCCGGAGCAACTAACGCTGGAAGTCTGGGATAACGGCCCGGGGATCCCAGCGGGGCAGGAACAGGCAATATTTGACAAGTTCGCCCGCGGCAGCAAAGAATCAGCCATTCCCGGCGTCGGGCTTGGTCTGGCAATTTGCCAGGCCATTGTGGATGTTCACGGCGGTACCATTAGCGCCCGCAACCGCCCACAAGGCGGTGCGCTGTTTTGTGTTACACTGCCGCTGGAAACGCCGCCGCAACTGGATGAACTGGCAGAGGATCTGTGATTAACGTTCTGATTGTCGAAGACGAACAAGCTATCCGCCGTTTTCTGCGCACTGCGCTGGAAGCGGAAGGCCTGCGTGTGCACGAAGCGGAGACACTACAACGTGGCTTAATCGAGGCGGCAACGCGTAAACCCGACCTTGTGATCCTCGATCTGGGTCTGCCGGATGGCGACGGGCTCGATTTTATTCGCGATCTGCGCCAGTGGAGCCAGATGCCGGTGATCGTTCTCTCCGCCCGCGCGGAAGAGAGCGATAAAATCGCCGCGCTGGATGCCGGTGCGGATGATTATCTCAGTAAGCCTTTTGGCATCGGCGAACTTCAGGCCCGCCTGCGCGTGGCGCTGCGCCGCCATGCCGCCAGCAGTCCGGATGAACCGGTAATCGTCTTTTCCGACATTCGCGTCGATCTTGCCAGCCGCCGGATTCAGCGCGGCGAAGAAGAGATCCACCTGACGCCTATCGAATTTCGTCTGCTGGCGGTCCTGCTTAATAATCACGGCAAAGTGTTAACCCAACGCCAGTTGCTCAGCCAGGTATGGGGACCCAACGCCGTGGAGCACAGCCACTATCTGCGCATCTATATGGGCCACCTGCGCCAAAAACTGGAAGTCGATCCGGCCCGCCCCCGCCATTTACTTACGGAAACAGGTATCGGCTACCGGTTTATGCTCTGACGGCGTATCCTTCTGATTTTTTGGAGGAGAATGATGAGCGCCTGGTTAATCTACGCCCTGCTATCGGCTGTCACCGCCGCACTGGTGGCTATTTTCGGCAAAATTGGTTTGCAGCATCTCGATGCCAATACCGCTACCGCTATTCGTGCGGTGGTGATGGCGCTATTTTTGGTAGGAGTGGTCGTGGTTCAGGGCAAGCTCTCGCTGGTAGCTACCGTGCTTGCCGATAAAAAAGCACTGCTGTTTGTGGTATTAAGCGGTGTGGCAGGTGCGCTGTCGTGGCTGTTCTACTTTATGGCGATTAAAAGCGGCAATGTGTCACGCGTTGCGCCCATCGATAAATTAAGCGTGGTGTTTGCGGTGATCCTGGCGTTGGTGCTGTTCGGCGAGAAAGTGTCGCTGGTTGCCGCAGCGGGTGTCGCGTTAATTACTGCCGGGGCGCTGATGGTAGCGCTGGGGTAAATGCAAACGTGTTACTGCGCCATCCAACGTAAAAAGGCTCCCGCAGGAGCCTTTTCCTTTTAAGCACTTTTTAAGCGCTTATGCGTTTTTCAGCACTTCGCTGACAATCTCCACCGCTTCTTTCTCAATCTGCTTACGGTGTTCAGCACCGAGGAAGCTTTCACAGTAGATTTTGTAGGCGTCTTCTGTGCCGGACGGACGTGCAGCGAACCAGCCATTGTCAGTCATCACTTTCAGGCCGCCGATAGATGCACCGTTGCCCGGCGCTGCCGTCAGACGTGCGGTGATCGGGTCACCCGCCAGCGTACTGGCGCTGACCATATCCGGAGAAAGCTTAGAGAGTGCCGCTTTCTGTGCGGAGGTGGCGCTGGCGCCCAGACGGTTGTAGCTCGGTGCACCGAAGCGTGCAGCCAGTTCATCATAATGCTGCTGTGGGTTTTTCCCGGTGACCGCGGTAATTTCCGCCGCCAGCAGACACATGATGATACCGTCCTTATCCGTTGACCACGGCGTACCGTCGAAACGCAGGAAAGAGGCCCCTGCGCTCTCTTCGCCGCCGAAACCAAAGCTGCCGTCGAACAGGCCATCAACAAACCATTTGAAGCCAACCGGCACTTCCACCAGCTTACGGCCCAGGTCGTTCACCACGCGGTCAATCATCGCAGAAGAGACCAGCGTTTTACCTACGGCAACGTCTTTACCCCACTGCGGACGATGCTGGAACAGATAGTTAATTGCCACCGCCAGGTAGTGGTTCGGGTTCATCAGACCCGCCGGGGTCACGATGCCGTGACGGTCATAATCCGGATCGTTAGCAAAGGCCAGATCGAATTTGTCACGCAGCGCCAACAGCCCCGCCATTGCAGACTCAGAAGAGCAATCCATGCGGATCACGCCATCTTTATCAAGATGCATAAAGCGGAAAGTCTGATCGACCTGATCGTTAACAAGGGTCAGGTCCAGCTTGTAATACTCGGCAATGCGTTTCCAGTACTCAATACCGGAACCACCGAGCGGATCGACGCCAAGTTTCAGCCCTGCTTTCTGGATAGCCGCCATATCGACGATATCCGCCAGCCCTTCAATAAACGGCTGCACCAGGTCTTTTTCCACAACATGGCCTGAGGCCAGCGCAGCATCCAGCGTGATGCGTTTAACGCCTTTCAGACCATCTGCCAGCAGAGCGTTAGCGCGATCTTCAACCACTTTGGTCACGTTGGTGTCCGCCGGGCCGCCATTAGGTGGGTTGTATTTAATGCCACCATCTTCCGGCGGGTTATGCGACGGCGTAATCACGATGCCATCAGCCTGTGCGCCGCCGTTTTTGTTGTGCACCAGAATCGCGTTTGAAATCGCAGGCGTTGGCGTAAAGCCGTTATTCTCCTGCACAATGACGTCAACGCCGTTCGCTGTCAGCACTTCCAGTACGGAGATAAACGCCGGTTCAGACAGCGCGTGAGTATCTTTCCCCACATAGCACGGCCCGGTAATTCCGTTTTTAGCGCGCTCTTCTGCAATCGCCTGAGCGATGGCCAGAATATGCGGCTCGTTAAAGCTGTGGCGACCTGCGCTACCCCGGTGCCCGGAGGTACCGAATTTCACCGCATGTTCTGAATTACCGACTTCCGGTTTCAGCACATAATACTGCGCAGTAAGCTGAGCGACGTTAATCAAATCACTCTGTTGTGCAGGTTGCCCCGCACGTGGATGGTTTGCCATTGCCTGGTCCTTTCAATGCAAGGATTTAAATTGTGCCGCAAACTTTTTCAATCAATTCCGCAGGGAACTGCATCGACTGCATGATGTGCTCGATCATGCTGCATTTACGACCCGTATTGGTGTTGGTGATGACCCAGTAAGGGGTGTTCGGCACCTGTTTCGGCTTGGTCTGGTTGCCGCTCTGCAACAACGTTTGCTCATTCGCAGCAAAGTATACGCGCGTACGCCCGTGCAGAGACTCGGTGGATTCCGTAAACCCTTTGTCATCGAGTGAATAAAGTGTAGACAGCACCAGCAGGAAACGATTAACGGCCTTTTTCTGCTCAGCGTATTCATCAGACAGCAGCAGTTCGCGGACGGCGCGAACTTTGTCTTTGGCGGTGTTCGCCGGTTTAACCCCTTCAACGGTACTCACAGTACGCGTCTCTTTTACCGGCGTGAGGGAAGCGGCAGGTGGTGACTGTGATACGGCGGAAAATTTCAGCATGCGCCGTAAAATGTCGGATGCGCTCTCGCCGATATGCTTCGTGTGGCTGGCGATATAGGAGTAGAGCTCATCATCAACTTCGATCGTTTTCATCTTAATCCAGTGCAGTATCTTATCTGAATACAAGTGTTGGGATTATAAAGTGAAATCTCAACAGCGGATAGCGTCAAACCAGGGTCGCGGCAAAACTCAGAGTAATTCTGAACCTTGCAGCAGGGCGGCAGAATGTTCAACATAATAACCTAACCCGATAGAGTGAAAAAAAGAACTTTGCCATGAAATTGAATACGCGCGCGCAATCTGCGCAACATCCGCACAACAATTCTCCGGTCGTCCTTGTTCACGGCCTGTTTGGCAGTCTGGACAACCTCGGCGTGCTCGCCCGTGACCTGACGCAGGATCATGACGTACTGCAAGTGGATATGCGCAACCACGGCCTTTCTCCCCGCTCTCCGGAGATGAACTACCCGGCGATGGCACAGGATCTGCTGGACACGCTTGATGCCCACGACATCGGAAAAGCGACGTTTATCGGCCACTCCATGGGAGGGAAAGCTGTCATGGCACTCACCGCGTTGGCGCCAGAGCGGATCGACCAACTAGTGGCGATCGATATCGCGCCGGTGGATTACCACGTGCGCCGCCACGATGAGATTTTCGCCGCCATCAACGCCGTGAGCCACGCACACGCCACCACGCGCCAACAAGCCGCCGCACTGATGCGCGAAGAGATAAAAGAAGAAGGCGTGATCCAGTTTCTGCTGAAATCGTTTGTTGATGGCGACTGGCGCTTTAATGTCCCGGTATTGTGGGATCAGTATGCGCACATCGTTGGCTGGGAAAATGTCCCGGCATGGGATAAACCCGCGCTGTTCGTCCGCGGCGGTAACTCGCCCTATGTGACGGAAGCATACCGTGACACCCTGCTGGCACAATTTCCACAAGCGCGGGCACATGTCATAGCCGGAGCGGGCCACTGGGTGCACGCCGAGAAACCGGAAGCGGTAATGCGCGCTATCCGTCGTTATCTCTCTGAAAAGGCAAACTGATTAAAAAGACGGCGACCGGTCGTTTGATCGCGCCCGGTCGTTGGCGCGCCCGTTGTGCTGATGTATGATGGCGCGCTATTCAGCCCGGGGCGACGTCCCGATTGCTTGTCTTTCCCGTAGTATGCTGCTTAAACCATGGCTAAAGAACAAACGGACCGTACGACACTAGATCTGTTCGCGAATGAGCGTCGTCCGGGAAGGCCCAAGACCAACCCGCTCGCGCGCGATGAACAGTTGCGCATCAACAAACGTAATCAGCTCAAACGCGATAAAGTTCGCGGGCTCAAACGCGTTGAATTAAAACTGAATGTTGAAGCGGTAGAGGCACTAAATGAGCTGGCGGACGCCCGTGAAATGAGCCGTAGCGAGCTTATTGAAGAGATGCTGCTGGCCCAGCTCAACGCCTTACGCGGATAGCGAATCCTCCGAATCACCGCTTTTACGCCTCTTTTCATGTGTCATAGAGTGCAGTCCGGCGCGATAGCTGTTTCCGCGTGCTTCCCTGTTCTGCTATGATTGCCCTTATCTGTGGGCTAAACGCCACCACCATCTCATTAAGTTTCAAGAGGTTATTTTACTCATGGCAATTACAGGCATTTTCTTCGGCAGCGACACCGGTAACACCGAAAATATCGCGAAAATGATTCAAAGTCAGCTTGGTAAAGACGTTGCCGATGTACATGACATTGCCAAGAGCAGCAAAGAAGATCTCGAAGGCTATGACATTCTGCTGCTCGGCATTCCAACCTGGTATTATGGCGAAGCGCAGTGCGACTGGGATGACTTTTTCCCGACGCTGGAAGAAGTAGACTTCAACGGTAAATTAGTCGCCCTGTTCGGCTGTGGCGATCAGGAAGATTACGCAGAGTATTTCTGTGATGCCCTGGGAACTCTCCGTGACATCATTGAACCGCGCGGTGCGACTATCGTGGGCCACTGGCCGACCGCTGGTTACCATTTTGAAGCGTCTAAAGGTCTGGTGGATGATGACCACTTTGTGGGTCTGGCGATTGATGAAGATCGTCAGCCGGAACTGACCGCGGAACGCGTGAAGAAATGGGTTAAGCAGGTGTCGGAAGAGCTGCACCTGGACGACATCATTAATGCCTGATATTTACGGCGTAGCCTGTGGGTTGCGCCGTATTAATAGGTATAAGCGATGGAAATAATTGCTACAAATTTTTAACTTTTTTCTTCATCACTGTACAATAAGCCCTGCTAAACTTGGGCTGCCGCACAGGACTTTGTCGGCGACCCCACGTTTTATAAGCTTACTTTACTTGAGGGCTTGCAGTTTTCATTTAGACATGGCAGTTCTATAATGAGACGCATTATCCCAGGTGCATTCCTATAACTTCCCCTAAGGAAGTGAATCGTATAGCAACAGGACAGATTCCGCATGACTGACAACAATACCGCATTAAAGAAGGCCGGCCTGAAAGTCACGCTTCCTCGGTTAAAAATCCTGGAAGTGCTTCAGGAGCCGGATAACCATCATGTCAGTGCGGAAGATTTATACAAGCGACTGATCGACATGGGCGAAGAGATCGGCCTGGCTACGGTTTACCGTGTATTGAACCAGTTCGATGACGCCGGCATTGTGACCCGTCATAACTTCGAAGGCGGCAAGTCCGTTTTTGAACTGACCCAGCAACATCACCACGATCACCTGATTTGCCTCGATTGCGGCAAAGTGATCGAATTCAGTGATGATTCTATTGAAGCGCGTCAGCGTGAAATCGCCGCCAAACACGGCATTCGTCTGACGAACCACAGTCTCTACCTGTATGGCCACTGCGCTGAAGGTGACTGCCGCGAAGATGAAAGCGCGCACGACGCGAAATAATCCATTCTGATATGCAAAAAGCCAACCTGACGGTTGGCTTTTTTTTGGTTGCCGGATAACCGCAGCAGACTGCGCCTTATCCGGCTTACACAGCAATCACGCCTTTACACTGTCCACACGACTTATGCGTTTCCCGTCCGGGCTGGCGGTACGCACCTGCACTTCACCACTCACCTTCGGGCGGGCGCTATCGTCATAACGCTGCCAGTGTTTGCCGCCGTCGGTAGAGTACTCCACCACCATGCCAGGGAAGCTGGTGTTGGCTTCAAGCACGCCCCCCACCACGCGAGCGCCTGGCACTGGCAAGCGGTAGTGAATACCCGCTTTATCGAGTTTCGCCAGCTCGCGACTGCCCAGCACGTTGGCAAAACGTGTCCAGTCTTTATCCAGGGCACGAACATCGACAAGGTGCGTTTCACCACCTTTATACTCACGACCGGCTTTGTAGTCCTGCTCCCAGGCCGCCCGATGCCATGCGCGCTCCGCCACCGCAACCAGACGCGGATAGATCATATACTCCATCTGGTTATCGGTACGCACCACCTCGCTCCACAACTGTGCGGAGAGACCATACGCCCCAGGCCATGTTTTATCAGACTTCGCGGTAAAGGGGTTGCCATCACGGTCAACAGAAGTTTCGGCGTTTTGCGGCATATTGTCCGGCGCGAAACTGAAGATCTTACGTTCGTCGCTAAAGCGCGTACCCCAGTAATAACCGCTCTCTTGCGGGTTTACTTCATACGGAAAATCAAGATAGACATAATCCGGGTTGGAAACGATAACGCGGAACCCTTTGTTCGCCCAGTCATTAACCGAGTCAAAACCGCCCCAGTAGAGCGTATCCCAGAAGTTCACGTTCACATGATCGGTGGCGAATACCGATGCGTCTTTGGCATCTTTCAGACCATCCTGCCAGGCTTGCATTGTAGTAATGCCGCGGGCTTTCACCTGTTTGCTGACTTCAATACCAAAATAGCTGGAAAGATGCTCAACATCCGTTACTTTTCCCTCTTTAATTATCGCCTGGCACGCCTGCGACTTCGCCCACGGCTTGTCCTGCTTGCTTTTATCGATGATGCCCTTACCTGCTTCCGGGTTCTTCTGATCGGTATACCCAACGCCCAGGTAAATATTTTTCGCCTCATCACCGCCAAAATGCCAGGTTTGCAGCGGCAGGCCCGCCTCTTTATGCATCTGCTGTATTTCACCGATCACTTTGTCGACGAAATTGCGTGATGAGTCGAGGCAAGGGTTAAGGTAGCCGGTACGGTTATAAAATTGTACCCCGGTGGTGTTGGAGGTATCCGTTGGATCCAGCAAGCGGAACTGCGCCGCGTCCTGCGCTTTGCCCTCTTTCATCAGTCGATCGTAACGGGCTTCCATAGAGATCACGGCTGCACGCGCATGGGCAGGCATGTCAATTTCCGGAATAACCTCGATCTGCCGGGCTTTCGCATACTTCAGAATGTCGATGTAATCCGCGCGGGTAAAGAAACCACTTCCGTTGTTGTTGCTATCCGGCCCAGAACCCAGTTGCGGCAACAGGCAGGTTTTTTCGCTCAGATCGTGACAACGTTTGCTGCCAATATCGGTCAGCTCCGGCAAGCCTGGGATCTCAATACGCCAGCCTTCATCATCGCTGAGATGAAAGTGGAATTTATTCAGTTTATAGGCAGCCATCTGATCCAGCAGACGCAACACCGCATCCTTACTGTGGAAGTTACGACCGACATCCAACTGAATGGCACGGTAGTCAAAGCGTGGCGCATCTTTGGCGTCCAGCGCCGCAATTTTCATTGCACCTGTCGTTGGGATCAGTGACAGCAGTGATTGCAAACCGTAGAACACCCCAGCCTGATCGTAACCGGTTACCACGGCTTCTTTCGCGCCAATATGCAAGGTATAAGCGCCAGATACCGCCTCGTCACCGCTGAAATCACGGCTCGCAATTACGCTGCGAACAGGATAGCTCCCCGCTTTCACGCCCAGCAGTGCAAAACGGGTTTTCACCGCGTCCTGCGCATCACGACTCAACGCAGAGAGATCCAGCTTCACACCGCTGCTCAGATCCACATCCTGCCCGTGGATTTTCACCGCCCGTGGCGTGGGGACAATCTGTCCGCGCAGCGTTTGCAAATTCAGCGTTTTTACATCGCTGTTTTTCTCAAAGCGCGCTTCTGCCGTCATCAGGACGTTTTTATCATCCGCCGTGCGCTTCCACTGCTCACCCAGCGGACTGACAAACTGCGACAACGCTTCGGTGTCGGTATTGGCAATCACTTTGGCTGTTGCCCCGTCGGAGGCTACGTACCAACGCGGGATCACATCAGTCATAAACAACTGCCAGTACTCGTTGATAATCGGGATCTCTACCGACTGTTTTGCCGGAAAACCGGTGAATTTATCCGTCGGTTCCAGCTTGTGCAGATCGCCCATAATGTGAGTGACTTTAAACTGATCATTCGCAACATTGAGGATCTGCCGAATGCTGTGAAAATAAATCGTCCAGTCTTTGTCCGTCACCGCATCGCCATTATTCGTGAGGGTGACCACAGCTTTGTTACATGATGCCCAGTCGGCACCCAGTTTGGCGCAATCCACCCCATTCTGCGCCGCGTGGTTATCCGTAATGGCGTAGTTAAGATGGAACTGACTGATGGCATCCACGGTGCGTTGATTCGCCTGCGCCGCCGGGCTGCTTAGGATCCCCAGTACCGCACTGGCCAGTATCGTTACGCGTACGTTTTTCATGACTTATTCCTTGTATTTTGCCGGGCTCCCCCGGCAAATAACGCATCAAAAAATGGTGAACGGGGCGATAACCATAAACTTCACGTCGCGCTCATCCTGGAAGATGTTGCCGTAACCGCCGGCATAACTCGGGATATCGGAATGGTTGTCGTACTGAGTGAAGTGCAGTTTGAACATGGTGCCCTTTGCCCGACCATCCTGAACGGTATAGATGGCATCCAGGCTGTAAGCGGACTCTTTCAGACGGTAGTTTGGATCGTAATACGCGTCCGGAGTGGCCATATCGGCGGGTTTCGCATCCCAGGCGTAGGCATAAGACGCGCCGACCGCAAAACCAGGCAGATTCCAGTCTTTCAGGTCATACATCGCGCCGAAGAAAATGGCCTTTTCGCCGTTGGCGTTAAAGTCAGAACGGTTGTCCCACCACACATCCAGACGACCATTAGAGGAAGCATAAGTTGGGGTCATACGTTGCAGGAAGTAGCCCTGTTGCCCATCGGCTTTAACCCATGTGCCTTCAAGGCGAAGATCGACCGGGCCAACTTTATAACCGAAGGTCAATGCCTGCAGCCAGGCGGCGCCATCATAGATATCATTCACACCCCCATCGCTGACTTTATCGCGGGTGCCGTAGAACTGGTAGCTGGTGGTCAGCGGGTTGCCGACCACATTGAATTTGTAGCTGGCTTTGGCGAAGTACTGATCCACATACCCTTGTGCCTGACCGAATGCAGCTTCCAGAATCAGATCGTTTTTGAAGTCATATTTCGCGCCAACGGAGTGGAGGTAGTCGACTTTGGTCTTTTTATCGTTCTGATAAAATTTGTCCATTTCGATATGCCACGGCGACTTGTACTCGTTGGTCCACATGTAGGAGAAGCTCAGCGCCCCCGCGTTGCCGTAATCAAACACCGTGCCTGCTTCCGCCCCCTGGTAAGTCCCTGGCATAAAGCTCCAGTGCGGCGCTAATAATGTTTGCCCTGTAGGCTGAATATAACCGGCCCGCGCCCAAACCGGGCCGTATTTAAATTTCGCAGCGGCTTTATACAAGCTGACCCCGCTCTTATCTCCCGACCAGTCTTCTTTGTAAGCTTTATTGCTGGAAGAGAAAGCAATTTCATTAGGGTGTGCGCTGTCGCCATTTTCCGCCATTTCAATCGCAGTGAAGGCGGCAATATCCAGGCCGAACATATCGGCGGCATAACCCGACTGGAAATCCAGGCTGCCATTCCACGTTGAGTGAGAAAGATTGGTTTTGTATTTGCTATCCAGTACATCTTTACGGTCACGTTCACGCTGCCAGTAATAAATACCGCCTGTGAGCGTGGAATCATCGATAAAGCCTGCTGCATGAACATCTGGAGATGCAACCCAACCCGACATTGCTGTGATACCGGCGATAGCCAGCGCCAGCGTACTGCGTTTGCCACTAAATGTACGCATGTGTGATTCCTTATTGACGAATAGAAAATCGCCGCGATGGCGAGAAAATGAAACACCAATAATTACAGGTAGTTATAAATACCCCCGAAGTAACTACCGTCACAAGAGTATTTTTCGCGACGCGAATTATCAATGTCTTTAAGTGAGCAAAACGCAAGATTATGACGAAGTGCACATAATCAGACGCATTTTGTAACAGCGTGCTTAATTTTTAAGAATGAATAAAAATTACTTATATTTTCAGCAGTTAGATTGAAAATGATAACGTTTACAGCAGCAAAATGGTGTGCTGTTATCTTTTTTCTGATAAATGGAAGGTCAATAAGACGATACATTAATTCGCGACGCGAATGTTAATGAGTGGTAACCAGCTAATCGATAAGCAAAAAAAAACGCCGCTGGACGCGGCGTTTGGAGGGATTGTTCAGGGTTGACCGGATCAGTCGCCGATTTTAGCCCAAGTGTCGCGCAGACCAACGGTACGGTTAAACACCGCTTTGGTAGCGCTTGCATGGCGGCTATCGAGGCAGAAATAGCCCTCACGCTCAAACTGGTAGGCTTTGCCTGCTTCCGCCTCTTTCAGCGAAGGCTCGGCATACCCCTGTTTAATGATCAGCGATTCCGGGTTGATGGTCGCCAGGAAATCTTCCGCAGCGCCCGGGTTCGGAATGCTGAACAAGCGGTCGTACAGACGAATTTCCACCGGCATCGCGTGCGGAGCGCTGACCCAGTGGATCACTCCTTTCACTTTGCGGCCGTCTGCCGGATCTTTGCTCAGGGTTTCTGCGTCATATGAACAGAAAATTGTGGTGATATTGCCTTCGGCGTCTTTCTCCACACGCTCTGCTTTGATCACATACGCGTTACGCAGACGAACTTCTTTGCCCAGCACCAGACGCTTGTACTGCTTATTGGCTTCTTCGCGGAAATCTGCACGATCGATCCAAATCTCTCCGCTGAACGGCACTTCGCGGGTGCCCATTTCCGGCTTGTTCGGATGATTCGGCATGGAGACGATTTCGCTGCCGCCCTGCGGGTAGTTTTCGATAACCAGTTTCACCGGATCGATCACCGCCATCGCGCGCGGGGCGTTTTCATTCAGATCTTCACGAATGCAGGATTCCAGAGACGCCATCTCAATGGTGTTGTCTTGCTTGGTTACGCCGATGCGTTTACAGAACTCACGCACGGAAGCAGCGGTATAACCGCGGCGGCGTAAACCGGAAATCGTCGGCATACGCGGATCATCCCAGCCTTCCACGTGCTTGTCGGTCACCAGCAGGTTCAGCTTACGCTTGGACATGACGGTGTACTCCAGATTCAGACGCGAGAACTCATACTGACGCGGGTGAACCGGGATGGTGATGTTGTCCAGAACCCAGTCATACAGACGGCGGTTATCCTGGAATTCCAGCGTACACAGCGAATGGGTGATGCCTTCCAGCGCATCGCTGATGCAGTGGGTAAAGTCGTACATCGGGTAGATGCACCACTTGTTGCCGGTCTGATGGTGTTCGGCAAATTTGATGCGATACAGTACCGGATCGCGCATCACAATAAACGGCGAGGCCATATCGATTTTCGCGCGCAGGCAGGCTTTACCTTCTTCGAAGCCGCCGCTGCGCATTTTTTCGAACAGTGCGAGGTTTTCTTCCACAGTGCGATCACGGTACGGGCTGTTTTTACCCGGTTGCGTCAGCGTACCGCGGTATTCGCGGATCTCATCGGCAGAGAGTTCATCAACATATGCCAGGCCTTTGTTGATCAGTTCAATCGCATACTGGTGCAATTGATCGAAGTAATCAGAGGAGTAGCAGATATTGCCGGACCAGTGGAAGCCCAACCATTGCACATCGTTTTTGATTGACTCAACGTACTCGATGTCTTCTTTTACCGGGTTAGTGTCATCGAAACGCAGGTTGCACTGGCCCTGATAATCCTGGGCAATACCGAAGTTCAGGCAAATGGATTTTGCGTGGCCAATATGCAGGTAACCATTCGGCTCAGGCGGAAAACGGGTATGGACGGTGGTGTGTTTACCACTGGCCAGATCTTCATCAATGATCTGGCGAATAAAGTTAGTCGGGCGGGCTTCAGCCTCACTCATCACGGGTTCCTCAAAGCGTAAACAACATATAACGGTGCATGATCTAATAAGAGGGCGCAGGAAACAACCTTTACTTATACAAATCAGCGATGCCCGCTGGAAATAGCGTCTGCGTAATCCTCCGCATACCGACAGCGCTCCGTTTGCGCAGTCGGCGTAAGGATCAGCGGGCTGCGGATCTCCTCACCATCGCCGCTACGTGGCATATAACCCGGCGCTTCGATACACCAGTGCCAGCGATAAAAATGGGTGCCATGGAGAAAGAAAATACTCTTCTCCCACTGAGATTTTTTTTCGACATGAATATGCCCCTGCGCGTCCGCCTGGAATGATTCCGGCGGCGGGAAATACCCCGGCGGTGAGCGTCCGGTGCGCACCCACAAAGTGGCATTTGGGAGCGACTCACCCTCGCGATTACGCACGTCAATATCGTAACCAGGGCGAATCATTGCATAGCGCGGCAAACAACCGCTCAGCATCAACAGCAAACAGAGAGAAAACAGCATCCGTTTCATCGCACACCTCCATGAAAGCGAGGCACGAGTATGGCACTGATTGGTATTCAGGTAAAAAAAAGCGGCGGGGTTTATATTCCCCCGCCGCTTAAGGCATCAATGCTGACTCAGGAGCAACTACTTGCCTTTAATGTCATACAGAGGCGTCTGACCCGCCACAACGTGACCCTGCGCTTTAACGACCAGACCAGAGAAGTCATCAATATTGCTGACCACAACCGGGCTAATCATCGAACGCGCATTGGCGTTGAGGTATGCCAGATCCATTTCAAGGATCGGCTGACCTGCCGCCACTTCAGCGCCCTCTTCCACCAGGCGGGTAAAGCCCTGGCCACCCAGCGCGACGGTATCAATGCCCATATGAACAACGATCTCCGCGCCTTTTTCCGTTTCCAGGCAGAACGCATGGTTCGTGTTGAAGATTTTTACAATGGTGCCTGCCGCCGGCGAAACCACCACGCTTTCCGTCGGTTTCACCGCCACGCCATCGCCCACCGCTTTGCTGGCAAAGGCTTCATCCGGCACCTGATCCAGCGAGAACAGCTCACCTGTTACCGGCGATACCAACTCAGCGATTGTTGTCGCGTTCGGTACCGCCTGAGGCTTTACCGTAGCCGCCGGAGCCGCATTCGGTGCAGCCTGGCCAGCAGCCGGAACGTCGCCAGCGGAACGCATTGCGTCAGCGATTTTTTCTGCCACAAAGCCAACGATAATCTGTACGCCGGTTTTATTCAGACGGATCACACCTGATGCACCCAGGCGTTTCGCCATGGATTCATTCACCAGCGAAGAGTCTTTCACCGTTAAACGCAGACGCGTAATACAGGCATCAATGCCGGTCAGGTTAGCGGAACCACCGATTGCGGCAATGTACTGACGCGCCAGACCGCTCACATCCTGCTCGGTATTCGCGCTGACATTCACATCCTTACCGTCTGCTTCATCACCCGCAACCGCCAGTTCACGGCCCGGCGTCAACAGGTTGAATTTGGTAATGGTGAAACGGAAGATCGCATAGTAGATAACAAAGAACACCAGACCTTGTGGGATCAGCATCCACCAGTGGGTCGCCAGCGGGTTACGCGACGACAACACCATATCTACCAGACCGGCGCTGAAACCGAAACCTGCAATCCACTGCATACTCGCCGCGATAAATACGGAGATACCGGTTAACACCGCATGGATCACATACAGTACCGGCGCGACGAACATAAAGGAGAATTCCAGCGGCTCAGTAATACCGGTGAAGAAGGCGGCAAATGCGCCCGCCATCATGATACCCAGCACTTTGGCCTTATTTTCCGGACGTGCGCAGTGGTAAATCGCCAGCGCAGCGCCAGGCAGACCGAACATCATGATCGGGAAGAAGCCCGCCTGATAACGCCCGGTCACGCCAACGACGGCTTTACCTGCTTCGATGGATTGTGCGCCACCAAGGAAGTTAGGAATATCATTAATGCCCGCTACGTCGAACCAGAACACAGAGTTCAGCGCGTGATGCAGACCCACCGGGATCAACAAACGGTTGAAGAAGGCATAAACGCCAGCGCCAATGGAGCCGAGTTTCTGGATATGTTCACCAAAGCCCACCAGACCGCTAAACACAACCGGCCAGATGAACATCATGATGAATGCCACCACGATCATCACAAACGAAGTGAGGATCGGTACCAGACGGCGACCGCTGAAGAAAGAAAGCGCTTTTGGCAGCTCCACACTGCTGAAGCGGTTATAGAGTTCAGCAGCAATAATACCGACCAGGATACCCACAAACTGGTTTTTGATTTTGCCGAACGCGGCTGGCACCTGATCCGCCGGGATTTTCTGAATCATGGCGACCGCAGCAGGTGAACAGAGCGTGGTCAACACGAGGAAGCCAACAAACCCTGCCAGCGCCGCAGCGCCATCTTTATCTTTAGACATACCGTAAGCGACACCGACCGCAAACAGCACACCCATGTTGTCGATAATGGCAGAGCCGGACTGAATAAAGAACGCCGCCAGCGCGTTTGAACCGCCCCAACCAACCGGGTCAATCCAGTAACCGACCCCCATCAAAATCGCTGCTGCAGGCAGCGTGGCCACGGGCACCATCAGTGCGCGACCAATCTTTTGCAGATAACCTAGAATACTCACTTTTATTCCCCCTATGAACCCGACGAGAGCTCACTGAAACAGTCGTTTTTTATTGTGTAACTAACCTGAAATCACGGCTATTTTCTCACTACACTGCAGAGTGTGTGAAAAATTAATTCGCCTCGCAAATTAAATACGTACTTTTTGTGATAAAAGTCACTAAGTATCGTCAATAACCCTCCTTTTCGCTGGCAAACAATCAAAACTTATTTTAAGATTCAAAATATCAAGACGGATTGCTCCCTTCTCTGTCACGAAACCAGGTTAGGCTTAACGCTGAGCTCGCATGCACTCCGTCACTGTTTTTCATTTAACTTTCAGAGGTGAATAATGAGACTGATTCCACTGGCGACAGCAGAACACGTCGGCAAATGGGCGGCCCGCCATATCGTTAACCGCATTAACGCATTCAAACCTACCGCGGACCGTCCGTTTATTCTTGGTCTACCGACCGGCGGCACCCCTCTCACCGCATACAAAGCGTTAGTTGAAATGCACAAAGCGGGCCAGGTTAGTTTCCAGCACGTTGTCACCTTCAACATGGACGAATATGTCGGCCTGCCGAAAGATCATCCGGAAAGTTACTACAGCTTTATGCATCGCAATTTCTTTGATCACGTTGATATTCCGGCGGAAAACATTAACCTTCTCGATGGCAACGCGCCGGATATTGACGCAGAATGCCGCCGTTACGAAGAAAAGATTCGCGCTTACGGCAAAATTCATCTGTTCATGGGCGGCGTGGGCAACGATGGCCATATCGCCTTTAACGAACCAGCCTCTTCACTGGCATCGCGTACGCGCATTAAAACCCTGACCCATGACACTCGCGTGGCGAACTCACGTTTCTTCGATGGTGATGTTAACCAGGTGCCGAAATATGCGCTGACTGTCGGTGTGGGCACCCTGCTTGATGCAGAAGAAGTGATGATTCTGGTGCTGGGCGGAGTGAAAGCGCAAGCGCTGCAAGCGGCTGTTGAAGGCAACGTTAACCATATGTGGACTATCAGTTGTCTGCAACTGCATCCGAAAGCGGTGATCGTCTGCGACGAACCGTCTACCATGGAACTGAAGGTTAAGACGCTGAAATACTTCAACGAGTTAGAAGCGGAAAACATCAAAGGTTTGTAATTCAGTTTCCGCTCCGTAAGGGAAACCCTGCGGAGCGGCGCACATTTGTTACCGGGGGTCGTTATGTATGCTTTAACCCATTGCCGGATCTACACCGGCCATGAAATCCTGGATGATCACGCACTGGTGGTCGCCAATGGGCTGATTGATCGTCTTTGCCCGCTGGCCGACTTGCCAGCCGGAATCGAACAACGCTCGTTGAATGGCGCCATGCTTGCCCCCGGTTTTATCGATGTCCAGCTCAACGGCTGCGGCGGCGTACAGTTCAACGATACCGCTGACGCAGTGACCGTGAAAACGCTGGAAATTATGCAAAAGGCCAATGAAAAGTCCGGCTGTACCAGTTACCTGCCAACGCTTATCACCAGCAGTGATGCATTAATGAAACAGGGCGTGCAGGTTATGCGCGACTACCTGGAAAAACACCCGAACCAGGCGCTGGGTCTTCATCTGGAAGGACCATGGCTGAACATCATCAAAAAAGGCACCCACAACCCTGACTACGTACGTAAGCCGGATGCGGCGTTGGTGGATTTTCTGTGTCAGAACGCCGATGTGATAACCAAGGTCACGCTGGCACCGGAAGTTGCTGGCGAAGCGGTCATTCGCCAGTTGGCTAACGCCGGCATTGTTGTCTCTGCCGGGCATTCGAACGCTACGCTGAAAGAAGCCAAAGCCGGTTTCCGTGCCGGGATCTCGTTTGCCACTCACCTTTATAACGCGATGCCGTACATTACCGGTCGCGAACCGGGACTGGCTGGCGCGGTACTTGATGACGCAGATGTTTATTGCGGCGTTATTGCAGATGGCCTGCATGTCGATTACGTTAATATTCGTAACGCTAAGCGTCTGAAAGGCGACAAACTTTGCCTGGTGACGGACGCAACAGCACCTGCGGGTGCACATATTGACCAGTTCATTTTTGCTGGTAAAACAATATACTACCGTAATGGACTGTGTGTGGATGAAAACGGAACGCTGAGCGGCTCCGCCCTGACGATGATCGAAGGGGTGCGGAATCTGGTGGAACATGTTGGCATCGCGCTGGATGAAGCGCTGCGCATGGCAACCCTCTACCCTGCTCGCGCAATCGGTGTTGCCGCAACGCTTGGCAGCATCGCCGCCGGTAAAGTGGCGAACCTGACGGCATTCACGCACGATTATAAAATCATCAAGACCATCGTTAATGGTAACGAGGTCGTCACTGAGTAAATAAACGGTATGACATCAGGCGGACAAGCTCAAATCGGTAACGTTGACCTCGTTAAACAGCTTAACAGCGCGGCGGTGTACCGCCTGATTGATCAGCATGGACCCATTTCGCGCATACAAATTGCCGAACAGAGCCAGCTTGCACCTGCCAGCGTGACGAAAATCACGCGCCAACTGATTGAACGCGGGCTAATCAAAGAAGTCGATCAGCAGGCCTCTACCGGAGGCCGCCGCGCCATCTCTATTGTCACCGAAACCCGCAATTTTCAGGCGATTGGCGTACGGCTTGGCCGCTACGACACCACCCTGACGCTCTACGATCTGAGCGCCAAAGTGCTGGCGGAAGAGCACTATCCCTTACCGGAGCGTACCCAGGAAACACTGGAACATGCGCTACTCAACACCATCGGTCTGTTTATCGAAAGCTGCCAGCGTAAAATCCGCGAGTTGATTGCCATTTCCGTGATCCTGCCAGGGCTGGTGGATCCGGAAAGCGGCGTGATTCGTTATATGCCGCATATTCAGGTAGAGAATTGGGGGTTAGTTGAAGCCCTGGAAAAGCGGTTTAAGCTTACCTGTTTTGTTGGCCACGACATCCGGAGTCTGGCGCTGGCTGAGCACTACTTTGGGGCAAGCCAGGATTGCGAAGACTCCATTCTGGTGCGCGTGCATCGCGGTACGGGCGCGGGGATCATCTCCAACGGGCGCATTTTTATCGGCCGTAACGGCAACGTTGGCGAAATTGGACATATTCAGGTTGAACCGCTCGGTGAGCGCTGCCACTGCGGTAACTTCGGTTGTCTGGAAACCATTGCCGCCAATGCCGCCATTGAACAACGGGTTCGTCATCTGCTGGAACAGGGCTACCAGAGTCGCCTGACGCTGGATGACTGCACCATCAAAGCTATCTGTAAAGCCGCCAACAAAGGCGATGCGCTGGCCTGCGAAGTGATCGAGCACGTCGGTCGCCATCTTGGTAAAACCATTGCCATCGCCATCAACCTCTTCAACCCGCAAAAAGTGGTCATCGCCGGGGAAATCGTCGAAGCAGAGAAGGTGCTGCTGCCTGCCATTGAAGGCTGCATCAACACCCAGGTGTTGAAAGCGTTTCGTAAAAATCTGCCGGTGGTGCGCTCAACGCTGGATCACCGCTCCGCTATTGGCGCATTTGCGCTGGTGAAGCGCGCCATGCTGAACGGTTTGTTGCTGCAACGTTTGCTGGAAAATTAACAACGTTTATAGTTAATACTTATTTTTTCATCCGGACAGTCCATGACCATTCAGAATGTTATCTGTGATATTGACGGCGTGCTGATGCACGATAATGTTGCCGTACCCGGCGCCGCCGAATTTGTAACCCGCATCCTTGAGAAAGGCATGCCGCTGGTACTGCTGACCAACTACCCATCGCAGACTGGTCAGGATCTGGCCAACCGTTTCGCCTCAGCGGGCATTGATGTGCCCGCCAGCGCCTTTTACACCTCAGCAATGGCGACTGCCGATTTTCTTAAGCGTCAGGAAGGGAAGAAAGCCTATGTTGTGGGAGAAGGCGCGCTGATCCACGAACTGTATAAAGCAGGCTTTACCATTACCGACATCAACCCTGATTTTGTGATCGTCGGTGAAACCCGATCCTATAACTGGGAGATGATGCATAAGGCTGCCTTCTTCGTGGCAAACGGTGCGCGGTTTATCGCGACTAACCCGGACACCCATGGTCGCGGCTACTACCCGGCCTGCGGTGCGCTCTGTGCCGGGATTGAAAAAATTTCTGGTCGTCAGCCTTTTTATGTTGGCAAACCCAGCCCGTGGATCATCCGCGCTGCCCTTAACACCATGCAAGCGCACTCAGAGCAAACCGTCATTGTTGGCGATAATCTGCGTACCGATATTCTGGCTGGCTTCCAGGCCGGTCTGGAAACAATCCTGGTGCTCTCCGGCGTATCGCGGCTCGACGATGTCGACAGCATGCCGTTCCGACCTTCGTGGATTTACCCCTCCGTCGCTGAAATCGACGTTATTTGATTATCACCACGTCTTCGGGCGTGGTTTTTTATTTTTACCCTGCCCTAAAACATCACCATTCAATAAAAACTGCATTATTTTGATGATTCATCAATAATGCTGCGCAATACATACTCTTTTTTCAGCATTCAGCAATGGCCATTGCGCTTTTTGATTTATCGACGGTAAAAGGCTTGCGCCGTTTTGCCCTTTGCGGCATTTTTGAAGGCACGCGATAAGACAATGCGATGACGCAGCGTCTGCAACTACACACAACATTGCATGCCCTGAAAGGTTAACGGAGAAGTCTATGTGTTCAATTTTTGGCGTACTGGATATTAAAACCGACGCGGCCGAGTTACGTAAAAAAGCGCTGGAATTATCCCGCCTGATGCGCCACCGCGGCCCTGACTGGTCCGGCGTTTACGCAAGCGATAAGGCCATCCTGGCCCATGAACGTCTCTCTATCGTTGACGTTAACGCCGGTGCTCAACCGCTGTATAACGAGAAAAAAACACATGCACTGGCTGTGAACGGCGAAATCTATAACCACCAGGCGCTGCGCGCAGAATATGGTGACCGCTATGCCTTCCAGACCGGTTCTGATTGCGAAGTGATCCTCGCGCTGTATCAGGAAAAAGGCCCGGACTTCCTCGACGATCTGCAAGGAATGTTCGCTTTCGTGCTGTATGACAGTGAAAAAGACGCCTACCTGATTGGCCGCGACCATATTGGTATTATCCCGCTGTATATGGGCCATGATGAGCACGGCAACTTCTATGTCGCATCCGAAATGAAAGCGCTGGTGCCGGTTTGCCGCACCATTAAAGAGTTCCCGGCAGGTAGCTATCTGTGGAGCAAAGACGGTGAAATCCGTTCCTACTACCAGCGTGACTGGTTTGAATACGACGCCGTAAAAGACAATGTGACAGACAAAGCAGAACTGCGTCAGGCACTGGAAGACGCGGTGAAAAGCCACCTGATGTCAGACGTGCCTTACGGCGTACTGCTTTCAGGTGGTCTGGACTCCTCGGTGATTTCCGCCATTACCAAGAAATTTGCCGCGCGCCGCGTTGAAGATCAGGAGCGTTCGGAAGCCTGGTGGCCGCAACTTCACTCCTTTGCCGTTGGACTGAAAGGTGCGCCGGACCTGAAAGCCGCGCAAGAAGTGGCAAACCATCTTGGTACCGTGCACCATGAAATCCACTTCACCGTGCAGGAAGGTCTGGATGCAATTCGCGACGTGATCTATCACATCGAAACCTATGATGTGACTACTATTCGCGCCTCCACGCCGATGTACCTGATGTCCCGTAAGATCAAAGCAATGGGGATCAAGATGGTGCTCTCAGGCGAAGGATCTGATGAAGTGTTTGGCGGTTACCTCTATTTCCATAAAGCGCCGGATGCCAAAGAATTGCACGAAGAGACCGTGCGTAAGCTGCAGGCGTTGCATATGTTTGACTGCGCCCGTGCGAACAAAGCAATGTCGGCCTGGGGCGTGGAAGCGCGCGTACCGTTCCTGGATAAGAAATTCCTCGACGTAGCCATGCGCATCAACCCGGAAGATAAGATGTGCGGCAGCAACGGCAAAATGGAAAAACATATCCTGCGTGAATGTTTTGAATCCTACCTGCCGGCAAGCGTGGCATGGCGTCAGAAAGAGCAGTTCTCCGACGGCGTAGGCTATAGCTGGATTGATACGCTGAAAGAGGTAGCGGCGCAGCAGGTGACGGATCAACAACTGGCCACCGCCAGCTACCGTTTCCCGTACAACACACCAGCATCGAAAGAAGCCTATCTGTACCGTGAAATCTTTGAAGAGCTGTTCCCGGTACCGAGCGCCGCAGAATGCGTACCTGGCGGCCCGTCTGTCGCCTGCTCTTCCGCGAAAGCATTTGAGTGGGACGAAGCGTTTAAAACCATGAACGATCCATCAGGTCGCGCTGTCGGTATTCATCAATCCGCATATTAATAAGTCATGGTTATTCTTACAGGTCCTGCGGGACCTGTATTTTTTTGTCTCTCTGATTTAACGCATAAAATCGAATTTTGCCGAATAAAGCGTCATGCTGTTCGCAACCTAACCAAACAGTCACATTCCGGCAATTTTCGATGAAAAAGGTATTGACGCTGTAAGGCCCAATACGCATAATGCGCCCCGCAACGCCGATAAGGTAACGCGAAAAAAGATGGCTACGTAGCTCAGCTGGTTAGAGCACAGCACTCATAATGCTGGGGTCACAGGTTCGATTCCCGTCGTAGCCACCATCTTTTTTGCGGGAGTGGCGAAATTGGTAGACGCACCAGATTTAGGTTCTGGCGCCGCAAGGTGTGCGAGTTCAAGTCTCGCCTCCCGCACCATTCCCAGACAGGTGTTGCACGGATGGGGTATCGCCAAGCGGTAAGGCACCGGTTTTTGATACCGGCATTCCCTGGTTCGAATCCAGGTACCCCAGCCATCTCTTCTTCGACTCCTGCGTTCATTCGCGTCAGTCGTTGGGGTATCGCCAAGCGGTAAGGCACCGGTTTTTGATACCGGCATTCCCTGGTTCGAATCCAGGTACCCCAGCCAGTCGATGACTGGGTAAGCAGTAAAATTTGGCTACGTAGCTCAGCTGGTTAGAGCACAGCACTCATAATGCTGGGGTCACAGGTTCGATTCCCGTCGTAGCCACCATATTAAAGATCTGACGTTATCAGAAACGTTAAATCTTAAAGCGTGTTGTTGGGGTATCGCCAAGCGGTAAGGCAGTGGATTCTGATTCCACCATCCCGAGGTTCGAATCCTCGTACCCCAGCCATCTTAAAAGACGTTTGCTTTTGCGAACGCACTTTTGGGGTATCGCCAAGCGGTAAGGCAGTGGATTCTGATTCCACCATTCCGAGGTTCGAATCCTCGTACCCCAGCCACACAATGCAAAAAAGCTCGCTTCGGCGGGCTTTTTTGTTTTCTGCACATCCCCGGATGTTGGTAGTTAATTACTGCATAAAACGTATGGTAATTTAGCCACCTCTCTCTTCTGAGTCAGCATGATGAACTATCAAAATACTGCCCTGTTAATTTATGCCCCGCTGTATGTGCTCTTTGTGGTCACCGGTTTCGGCCTTGCTTTTATGGGCCTCTCCGCGCCGATCTTCTATGGCCTTTGTATGGGGTTGATCTTCCCGGTTGTCCTCTCCATGCGTCTGCATACGCTGAGCGAAAGCGGCCAGGCCCTGCTGTTGAAGGAGACCACTCACTGGACGGTGTACGTACAGGGCATTCCGGTGCAGGAAACACGTTCATCGCTGAAAAATCCCTGCTTCTCTACACCACAGCGGCTTCAGCAATTCTTTAGGCGGACACTGTTCGCCAGACTCGCTCTGCAAGTTGCATCAGTGGCGATGCTGGTGCAACAGGTCAGTGCAAACCCGCTCTCCATTGACTATGGGGCGGCGGCCTTCGTGGCGCTGATTATTCTGCTGGTGCCACTTTACCGCACGGTGCTGCTGATGCGCAAAGTGCACATTGGCGAATGGGCGCTACAACGGGTTGACGGGGTGGAGGGATATCAGGCCTTTTTTATCGACAAAAAAGGCGCGCGCACCGCACTGGATACGTTGTTGGCAATCATGTGAGTACGGCGGGCGCAGCGCCCACCGTCCCTTTACAACCCTAATGCGTACTTCAGCGCCTGCCGTTTCAGCACACCGGCGCGATCCGCCGCCATTAGACCGATATTGCGCAGCAAGCGCACCGGGCCAAGCGAATTGCTGAACCCGGCATAAAAAAGATCCATCCCGCTTTGCATAATGAAGTTATCCGCCATACGCCGCATCTGGTAGCGTTTAAGAATCGGCTGACTGGCCCAGGCTTCACCATGTGTACGCGCGCTGGCCAGCACATCCAGTAGCGCATCCACATCACGATACCCCAGATTCACGCCTTGCCCGGCGAGCGGATGGATAGTGTGCGCAGCATCGCCAACCAGCGCTAATCCGGGACGCACATACTGCAACGCATGGCGACGCGCCAGCGGGAACGCTGCGGCCGCTACCGGTGTAACATGCCCCAGGCGCGGCGGAAAGTGTCGGGCAATCTCTTGCTCCAGTTGCGTCATGCTCATCGCCTGCAACTGGCGGATACGCGCGGGTGTGTCGTACCACACCAGCGATGCCCAGTTGTCAAACAGCGGTAAAAACGCATGCGGGCCGTCAGGGGTGAAATGTTGCCAGGTACTGTCTCCAGCGTCCTGCTCGCATTTAACAGTAATTAACATGCAGGATTGCTGATATTGCCAGGCATGAATACCGATGCCGGAAGCCAGTCGTACGCGGGAATTCGCCCCGTCGGCACCGACCACCAGCTTAGCCGTTAATGTGCTGCCATCTTCAAAGGTCAATTCATGTTGTTCGTTCAGGACATGCATGGCACTTAATGCAGCGGGCGTGCGCAACGTGACTTGCGGATGCGCCTCCAGCGCCTCCCACAGCGCGCGCTGCAGGACAACGTTTTCAACCATATAACCCAGTAGCGGCAGTTTCAGTTCACGGGCATCGAATTCAACGTGCGCGTTTTCCCACTCCCAGGTTTCCAGTCGCCGGTACGGGTGGCAGCGCATGCGCTGGATGCTCTCCCACACGCCCAACCCGCGCAGCAACGCCACCGATGCCGCGCTGATCGCAGAGATCCGCACATCCGGCTGCGCCGTCGCATCAAACAGCGGCGGCACCTGCTGCTCAATCACCGTTACTGCAAACCCGTGTTGCGCCAGCCCCAGCGCCAGCGCTCCGCCGACCATACCGCCGCCGACGACCGCGACCTCAGTGGATTGATTTGTCATCGCTAACTATCCTTAAACGAGAATCCATTAAGTTTACCGGATTTTTTACGCCTTGAGACTGACATCCGTCAGACTGGTCAGCACGCAACCAAAGCATTACAATACGCGCCCTGCAATCCTGGCTTATATCCGTTATTTTAGGGTATACGAACTTAAGCAAGAGCAAGTCGATGACAAAAAAACTCCACATAAAAACCTGGGGCTGTCAGATGAACGAATACGATTCATCGAAGATGGCCGATCTGCTGGATGCCACGCACGGGTATCAGTTGACAGAAGAAGCGGAAGAAGCCGATGTGCTGCTGCTTAATACCTGCTCCATCCGCGAAAAAGCACAGGAAAAGGTGTTTCATCAGTTAGGCCGCTGGAAGTTGCTGAAAGAGAAAAAGCCGGATCTGATCATCGGCGTTGGCGGCTGCGTGGCCTCACAGGAAGGCGACCATATTCGCCAGCGCGCACACTATGTCGACATTGTTTTCGGGCCGCAAACCCTGCATCGTCTGCCAGAAATGATCAACGCTGTACGCGGCAACCGCAGCCCGGTGGTCGATATCAGCTTCCCGGAAATTGAGAAGTTCGACCGCCTGCCGGAACCGCGCGCCGAAGGCCCAACCGCGTTTGTTTCCATTATGGAAGGCTGCAACAAATATTGTACTTACTGCGTGGTGCCTTATACCCGCGGTGAAGAGGTGAGCCGCCCTTCCGACGATATCCTGTTTGAAATCGCCCAACTGGCGGCGCAGGGTGTGCGTGAGGTAAACCTGCTGGGCCAGAACGTTAACGCCTGGCGTGGCGAAAACTTTGATGGCAGTACCGGCACTTTCGCTGAGTTACTGCGTCTGGTGGCGGCTATCGACGGTATCGACCGCATTCGTTTCACCACCAGCCATCCGATTGAGTTCACCGATGACATCATCGAAGTTTACCGTGATACCCCGGAGCTGGTGAGCTTCCTGCATCTGCCGGTGCAAAGCGGGTCTGACCGCATTCTGAACCTGATGAGCCGTACGCACACCGCGCTGGAATATAAAGCCATTATTCGTAAACTGCGCGCTGCCCGCCCGGACATTCAGATCAGTTCCGACTTTATTGTCGGCTTCCCTGGCGAAAGCACCGAGGATTTCGAAAAAACCATGAAGCTGATTGCCGATGTGAATTTCGACATGAGCTACAGCTTTATCTTCTCCGCCCGCCCGGGAACGCCCGCCGCCGATATGGTGGACGATGTACCGGAAGAGGAGAAAAAACAGCGCCTGTACATTCTGCAAGAGCGTATTAACCAGCAAGCCATGGCCTGGAGCCGCCGCATGCTCGGCACCACGCAACGTATTCTGGTTGAAGGCACCTCGCGCAAAAACATCATGGAGCTCTCCGGTCGCACGGAGAACAACCGCGTGGTGAATTTTGAAGGCAGACCGGAGATGATCGGTAAATTCGTTGATGTCGAAATTGTCGACGTTTACACCAACTCCCTGCGTGGCGTGGTAGTGCGTACCGAAGAGGAAATGGGCCTGCGCGTTGTCGAATCGCCGGAGTCCGTTATTGCTCGTACCCGCAAAGAGAATGATATCGGCGTCGGCATGTATCAGCCCTGATGCGAAAGGCCTGCCCATTCTGGCAGGCCTTGCTTTTCCCCTTACCCACCCCAACATCAACCGCTATGCTTGCGACTTCTCTCTCTGCCGTGAATAATTCCCTAATGGGCGCTACGGCGACACATCGAAAAGAGGAACAGTTTGAACATAGATACGCGTGAAATTACCCTTGAGCCGGCGGACAACGCTCGTCTGCTAAGTCTGTGCGGCCCGTTTGATGACAATATCAAACAACTGGAGCGGCGACTGGGCATCGAAATCAACCGCCGCGATAACCACTTCAAACTCACCGGACGCGAAATTTGCGTCAACGCTGCTGCAGATATTCTGCGCACCCTGTATGTCGACACCGCCCCGATGCGCGGGCAGACTCAGGACATCGAACCAGAGCAGATCCACCTGGCGATCAAAGAAGCGCGCGTGCTGGAACAGAGCGCTGAAAGCGTGCCGGACTATGGCAAGGCGATCAATATCAAGACCAAACGCGGCGTCATAAAACCGCGCACGCCCAACCAGGCGCAGTACATCGCCCATATTCTCGATCATGACATTACCTTCGGTGTGGGTCCCGCCGGTACAGGTAAAACCTATCTTGCGGTTGCCGCCGCCGTGGATGCGCTGGAGCGTCAGGAAGTTCGTCGTATTCTGCTGACCCGCCCGGCGGTTGAAGCCGGTGAAAAGCTCGGTTTCCTGCCGGGCGATCTCAGCCAAAAGGTAGACCCGTACCTGCGCCCGTTATATGACGCACTGTTCGAAATGCTCGGTTTTGAACGCGTTGAAAAGCTCATTGAGCGTAATGTGATTGAAGTTGCGCCATTAGCCTATATGCGCGGCCGCACGCTGAATGATGCGTTTATCATCCTTGATGAGAGCCAGAACACCACCATCGAACAGATGAAGATGTTCCTGACGCGCATTGGTTTTAACTCCAAAGCAGTGATCACCGGCGACATTACGCAGATTGACTTACCTCGTAACACCAAATCCGGTTTACGTCACGCCATTGAAGTACTGGCAAACGTTGACGAAATCAGCTTTAACTTCTTCCACAGCGAAGACGTGGTACGCCATCCGGTGGTTGCGCGCATCGTTATCGCGTATGAAGCCTGGGAAGAAGCCGAACAGAAACGTAAAGCAGAACTGGCCGCTGAGCGTAAACGCGAAGCCCAGGAGCAGGAGCAAAAATGAGTCAGGTGATCCTCGATTTACAACTGGCCTGTGAAGATAACAGCGGCCTGCCGGAAGAAGTGCAGTTCCAGAAATGGCTGGACGCGGTGATCCCGCAGTTTCAGGAAGAAGCGGAGGTCACCATCCGGGTGGTCGATAATGCCGAAAGCCACGAGCTGAACCTGACCTACCGCGGAAAAGACAAACCCACCAACGTCCTCTCATTCCCGTTTGAAGCACCGCCGGGCATTGAATTGCCGCTGCTGGGCGATTTGATCATCTGCCGCCAGGTGGTTGAGCGGGAAGCGCAAGAACAAGGCAAACCACTCGATGCCCACTGGGCGCACATGGTGGTACACGGGAGTTTACACCTGCTGGGTTACGATCATATTGCAGATGATGAAGCCGAAGAAATGGAAGGGATCGAGACAGAGATAATGCTTGCTCTGGGCTATGAGGATCCGTACATTTCCGAGAAAGCGTAGTCGGTGCGCGGCCTGGCCGCGTACCAAAAAATACCGTCAGGCGCTGAGTTTACGCGTAACGAACGATAATTTAACCAACACGAGAACCCATACGACGCCATGAGCGACGATAACCCACACAGTAGCGACAACACCAACAGCAAGAAGGGATTCTTCTCCCTTTTACTGAGCCAGCTTTTTCACGGCGAACCCAAAAACCGTGATGAACTTCTGGCGCTGATCCGAGACTCCGGACAGAACGAGCTTATCGACGAAGATACGCGCGATATGCTCGAAGGGGTCATGGACATCGCAGACCAGCGCGTTCGCGACATCATGATCCCCCGTTCCCAAATGATCACCCTGAAACGCAACCAGACGCTGGACGAATGCCTCGATGTCATCATTGAGTCCGCCCACTCACGTTTCCCGGTGATCAGCGAAGACAAAGATCATATCGAAGGGATTTTGATGGCTAAGGATCTGCTGCCGTTTATGCGCAGCGATGCCGAAGCATTCAGCATGGAAAAAGTGTTACGCCCGGCAGTGGTGGTACCGGAAAGCAAGCGAGTGGATCGCATGCTGAAAGAGTTCCGTTCCCAGCGCTACCATATGGCTATCGTTATTGATGAATTCGGTGGTGTCTCTGGCCTGGTTACAATTGAAGATATTCTGGAGCTGATCGTCGGCGAAATCGAAGATGAGTACGACGAAGAAGAGGATATCGACTTCCGCCAGCTCAGCCGCCATACATGGACGGTACGCGCGCTGGCGCCAATTGAAGATTTCAACGAAACCTTCGGCACCCACTTCAGCGATGAAGAGGTGGATACCATTGGTGGGCTGGTGATGCAGGCGTTTGGTCACCTACCGGCACGCGGCGAAGCCATTGAAATTGATGGTTACCAATTCAAGGTCGCGATGGCCGACAGTCGACGTATTATTCAGGTTCATGTCAGAATGCCGGACGATTCGCCGCAACCGAAACTGGATGATTAATGTAAATGGTATTTGCCTCACTGTTTGAGCGCCAGCGCGTGCGTTTGCTGCTGGCGTTACTTTTCGGAGCCAGCGGAACGCTGGCTTTTTCTCCTTATGACATCTGGCCCGCAGCAATCATTTCGCTAATGGGATTACAGGGCTTAACCCTCAATCGCCGGCCGGTGCAATCCGCCTGGATTGGCTATTTCTGGGGGCTTGGCCTGTTCGGTAGCGGGATCCACTGGGTCTATGTCAGCATCGCGCAATTCGGCGGTATGCCCGGTCCCGTCAACGTCTTCCTCGTTGTGCTGCTGGCGGCGTATATGTCGCTGTATACCGGGTTATTCGCTGGCATCCTGTCGCGCCTGTGGCCAGCCACACACTGGCTACGTGTGGCGGTTGCCGCACCGGTCATATGGCAAATCACCGAATTTCTGCGCGGCTGGGTGCTGACCGGTTTCCCGTGGCTGCAATTCGGCTATAGCCAGATTGACGGGCCACTGAAAGGCCTGGCGCCCATTATGGGGGTGGAGGCCATTAGCTTCCTGCTTATGATGGTCAGTGGCTTACTGATGCTGGCAGTGATAACGCGTAACTGGCGCCCACTGGCTGCCGCAGTGGTGCTATTTGTCCTTCCCTTCCCACTGCGCTATATCCAGTGGTATCAACTGCTGCCAGAACGGGCCACGCAAGTCTCATTGGTACAGGGTAATATTCCGCAGGCGCTGAAGTGGGATGAGAACCAACTGGTCAACACGCTGAAAATCTATCTCGATGCTACACAGCAGGTGATGGGAAAATCGCAACTGATCATCTGGCCGGAGTCTGCCATTCCGGATCTGGAAATCAATCAGCAACACTTCCTCGGCATGATGGATGACCTGCTGCGTTCGAAGAACAGCACGCTGATCACCGGGATCGTCGATGCGCGGCTGAACCAAAAGAACCGCTACGACACCTACAACACCGTGATTACGCTGGGTAAAGACAGCCCCTACAGTTACCAATCCAGCAATCGCTATAACAAAAACCATCTGGTGCCGTTCGGCGAATTTGTACCGCTGGAGTCGATTCTGCGCCCGCTGGCGCCTTTCTTCGATCTGCCAATGTCATCATTCAGCCGCGGCCCTTATGTGCAACCGCAGTTGCAGGCGCACGGTTTTAAACTGACCGCAGCTATCTGCTATGAAATTATCCTTGGTCAGCAAGTACGGGATAATTTCCGGCCAGATACGGATTTCCTGCTGACTATCTCTAATGATGCCTGGTTTGGTAAATCCATCGGGCCGTGGCAACATTTCCAGATGGCGCGGATGCGTTCACTGGAACTGGCGCGCCCACAGCTGCGTAGCACCAATAACGGCATCACCGCTGTGATTGGGCCGCAGGGTGATATCCAGGCAATGCTGCCACAGTTCACTCGTGACGTCCTCACCACTGAGGTCACGCCAACCCGTGGTTTAACGCCGTACGCTCGTATGGGTAACTGGCCGGTATGGATCATCTCTGCACTGCTGGGCTTTGGCGCACTGGTGATGAGCCTGCGTCAACGCCGTCGTTAATCCCCTCTCCTGCCCGGCGGTATTGACTGCCGGGCCGACAAACATCCCCCCTCCTTCTGTCTGACAGATCAGCGCAATGCCAACCTGTCAGGTACGCCCTGTCGGTTTGGCATGCCGTTTGCTTATAGATATCAGGCAACTATGAAAACTGCTTATGCGCCAGAGGGTCGCACTGGCAGCGAACATTGGATGCACCGGACTGGTGCAATGAAAGATTTTTGCCTCTTATCGGTGCGGCGCACCTCGCAAAAATAAACAATATCACAGCAAAATCTTTACATTAAGCCAGACTGAATGTAACAAACACACACGACACTGCACGACTATGTCGCAGAAGATAAAAACAACACAACGTACACACAACGGGTATCCCTGTGCTTTTGCACTGACGATAAAGGAGTCTGGAAATGCAATTACGTAAACTGGCCACCGCGATGCTGGTGATGGGACTGTCAGCCGGTCTGGTCCACGCTGAAGATGCTAAACCGGCGGAGGCAGCAGCCCCGGCGGAACAACAGCAAGCGACGCTGGACAAAATTGCCAAAAACGGCGTTATCGTCGTCGGTCACCGTGAATCTTCCGTACCGTTCTCCTATTACGACAACGAACAAAAGGTGGTGGGTTACTCTCAGGACTACTCCAACGCTATCGTTGAAGCGGTGAAGAAGAAACTCAACAAGCCAGACCTGGCAGTGAAACTGATCCCCATTACGTCTCAGAACCGTATTCCGCTGCTGCAAAACGGCACGTTCGATTTTGAATGCGGCTCCACTACCAACAACGTTGAGCGCCAGAAACAAGCCGCGTTCTCCGACACAATCTTCGTCGTCGGCACCCGTCTGCTGACCAAAAAAGGCGGCCCGATCAAAGATTTCGCCGACCTGAAAGGGAAAGCTGTGGTGGTGACATCCGGCACCACCTCCGAAATTCTGCTGAACAAGCTGAATGACGAGAAAAAAATGGATATGCGCATTATCAGCGCCAAAGACCACGGCGACTCGTTCCGTACGCTGGAAAGCGGTCGTGCTGTCGCCTTTATGATGGATGACGCCCTGCTGGCCGGTGAGCGCGCCAAAGCGAAGAAACCGGACAACTGGGAGATCGTTGGCACGCCGCAATCAAAAGAAGCCTACGGCTGTATGCTGCGTAAAAACGATCCTGAGTTCAAAAAGCTGATGGATGACACCATCGCTCAGCTACAGACCTCAGGTGCAGCGGAAAAATCCTTTGATAAATGGTTTAAAAACCCCATTCCGCCGAAAAACATGAACCTCAGCTTCGATCTCTCTGACGATATGAAAGCGCTGTTCAAAGAACCGAATGACAAAGCTCTGAACTAATTAAAACCATTAGGGGCGGGGTTTCCTGCCCTCTCGATTGTCGAAGTAGCACGGACAGACTATACGCTGAAGGGTCGTTCCCCTTTCAGCACGAAAATTCGCTCTTCACACAATCTTCGAGGGTAGCGCTGCTACCCTTTTTTTTCCGGAGTAGATTTATGTCCATAGACTGGAACTGGGGAATATTCCTGCAACAAGCCCCGTTCGGCAACACCACCTATCTTGGCTGGCTATGGAGCGGTTTTCAGGTCACCATCGCGCTTTCCGTGACGGCCTGGATCATCGCTTTTCTGGTTGGCTCTCTGTTTGGCATCCTGCGAACCGTACCGAACCGTTTCCTGTCCGGCATTGGCACCTGCTATGTCGAACTGTTCCGTAACGTACCGCTGATCGTGCAGTTCTTTACCTGGTATCTGGTAGTACCGGAACTGCTGCCGGAAGACATCGGCATGTGGTTTAAGTCGGAACTGGATCCCAACATTCAGTTCTTCGTCTCCTCAATGGTCTGCCTGGGGCTGTTTACCGCCGCCCGCGTTTGCGAGCAGGTACGCGCCGCCATCCAGTCACTGCCACGTGGGCAGAAGAACGCCGGTCTGGCAATGGGACTAACGCTGCCGCAGACTTACCGTTACGTTCTGTTACCCAATGCGTATCGCGTGATCGTGCCGCCAATGACCTCCGAGATGATGAACCTGGTCAAAAACTCCGCTATCGCCTCCACTATCGGTCTGGTGGATATGGCGGCGCAAGCGGGGAAACTGCTGGATTACTCTGCACACGCGTGGGAATCTTTTACCGCAATTACCATAGCGTACGTGTTGATTAACGCCTTCATTATGGTGGTGATGAACCTGGTGGAACGCAAAATTCGCCTGCCGGGCAATATGGGAGGCAAATAATCATGTACGAATTTGACTGGAGTTCTATCGCCCCTTCTTTCCCGTACTTGCTGGCTGGTCTTATCGTCACGCTGAAAATCACCGTTATTGCGATCGTGGTCGGTATCGTCTGGGGAACGCTGCTGGCGGTGATGCGTTTATCGACCTTTGGGCCGTTGCGCTGGTTTGCGAAAGGCTACGTTAACGTCTTCCGCTCCATTCCGCTGGTGATGGTGCTGTTGTGGTTCTACCTGATTGTGCCCGGTTTTCTGCAAAACGTGCTTGGGCTGTCGCCGAAAACCGATATCCGGCTGATCTCCGCGATGGTGGCATTCTCCATGTTCGAGGCGGCTTACTATTCAGAGATTATCCGCGCAGGGATCCAGAGCATTTCCCGCGGGCAATCCAGTGCCGCACTGGCGCTGGGGATGACCCACTGGCAGTCGATGAAATTGATTATCCTGCCGCAGGCGTTTCGCGCCATGGTCCCGTTGCTGCTCACGCAGGGGATCGTCTTATTCCAGGACACCTCTCTGGTCTATGTCCTGAGCCTCGCGGACTTTTTCCGTACGGCATCTACCATTGGCGAGCGTGACGGCACGCAGGTTGAAATGATCCTGTTTGCCGGCGCTGTCTATTTTATTATCAGTCTCAGTGCTTCGCTGTTGGTCAGCTGGCTGAAGAAAAGGACCGTTTAATGATTTCCCTGAAAAATGTTTCGAAATGGTATGGCCACTTTCAGGTGCTGACTGAGTGCTCCACGGAAGTGAAAAAAGGTGAAGTGGTGGTCGTGTGCGGCCCGTCTGGTTCCGGAAAATCCACGCTGATTAAAACCGTGAACGGTCTGGAGCCAGTACAGAAAGGCGACATTATCGTTAACGGTACCAAAGTTAATGATAAGAAAACCGATCTGGCGAAGCTGCGCTCGCACGTGGGCATGGTGTTCCAGCATTTTGAGCTGTTCCCCCATCTGTCGATTATCGAAAACCTGACGCTGGCGCAAGTGAAAGTGCTGAAGCGTGATAAGGCCGCGGCGCGGGAAAAAGGGCTAAAGCTGCTGGATCGCGTTGGCTTGTCCGCTCATGCCAATAAATTTCCGGCGCAGCTTTCCGGCGGGCAGCAACAGCGCGTTGCGATTGCCCGCGCCCTGTGCATGGATCCGGTAGCGATGCTGTTTGATGAACCGACGTCCGCGCTCGATCCGGAAATGATCAACGAGGTGCTGGACGTCATGGTGGAACTGGCGAACGAAGGCATGACGATGATGGTGGTCACCCACGAAATGGGCTTTGCCCGCAAAGTGGCGAATCGCGTGATCTTTATGGATGAGGGCAAAATTGTCGAGGACTCTGAAAAAGAGGCTTTCTTCGCCAACCCGAAATCCGAACGTGCGAAAGATTTCCTCGCGAAAATCCTGCATTAAGCCGGTTTATGCCAGCCCCGATACCGGGGCTGGCGTTTTGTGGCTACGGCTCAAAAGGACGGCGCTGAAACTGGTCATGACCACATTTCGGGCAGAGCGGTAACACGTCCGGCGTATAAACAGCCAAATGGAAATGGCATTTCTCACACACCAGATTTCCCAGCCCGACAACTTCACCGCTGTGATAGACGCCGTGATGATTGAGATCATGGAATACTTCGCGCCACTCCAGTTGCGTTTTATCGGTGATGTCTGCCAGCTCCTGCCAAAGACTCTCTTTGATCACCCGCATAAATACGCTGTCGGTCACTTCATCCTGGCTTTCGTTGTAGCTGCGGGCAAACTCTTCCAAATCGCGGCGAATGGCACGCATCAACTCGTCAACTTCCGTACGGGTTAATTCACCGGTCTGCGAGACGCGCTGACGCGCCTGTCCGACTAATGCATCAATATCGCGCTCCCCGTTGCGTAAGCGTTCGGTTAACGCTGCAACCAGTTCACGGTAAAAATGAGCAACCTTGTTCATCGCTTCGCCTCCCGGTTAAGTAACTCTCTCTAATGGTAGACGTTATTTCTCCGCCGCAGTGCCGACTCGCCCACAGCACGGACAAAAAGCCCCCCGAAAAAAGGCGTGGCTATTTCGCTACCGGGTCGCGGAAAGGCTGTTTTGAGGCGGGCGTTTGGGCTATGCTATGCCGATCTGAAAAACCACGTAACAACGCTACATTCGTAGCGGTATCAAAAACAGGACTACTGGTGCCATGCAAGAGCAATACCGCCCGGAAGAGATAGAATCCAACGTACAGCGCCACTGGGAAGAAAAGCGCACATTCGAAGTTACTGAAGACGAGAGCAAAGAAAAATACTATTGCCTGTCAATGCTCCCCTATCCTTCTGGCCGACTACACATGGGCCACGTTCGTAACTACACCATTGGCGATGTGATTTCCCGTTACCAGCGCATGCTGGGTAAAAACGTTCTGCAGCCCATTGGCTGGGACGCATTTGGCCTGCCTGCAGAAGGTGCGGCGGTGAAAAATAACACCGCACCAGCGCCGTGGACCTACGACAACATCGCCTACATGAAAAACCAGCTCAAAATGCTGGGCTTTGGCTATGACTGGAGCCGCGAGCTGGCAACCTGTACCCCGGAATACTACCGCTGGGAACAGAAGTTCTTTACCGAGCTGTATAAAAAAGGCCTCGTGTATAAGAAAACCTCTGCGGTGAACTGGTGCCCGAACGACCAGACCGTGCTGGCAAACGAACAGGTTATCGACGGCTGCTGCTGGCGCTGCGACACCAAAGTTGAGCGTAAAGAGATCCCGCAGTGGTTTATCAAAATCACCGCCTATGCCGACGAGCTGCTGAACGATCTGGACAATCTGGATCACTGGCCGGATACCGTGAAAACCATGCAGCGCAACTGGATTGGCCGTTCCGAAGGCGTGGAAATCACCTTTGACGTTCAGGACAGCGATCAGAAACTGACGGTCTACACGACCCGTCCGGACACCTTTATGGGTGCCACTTACCTGGCGGTCGCCGCGGGGCATCCGCTGGCGCAACAGGCTGCGGCGAACAAACCGGAACTGGCTGCGTTTATCGATGAATGCCGCAATACCAAAGTGGCAGAAGCCGATATGGCGACGATGGAGAAAAAAGGCGTCGACACCGGTCTGAAAGCAATTCATCCGCTGACTGGCGAAGCCATTCCCGTCTGGGCAGCAAACTTTGTGCTGATGGAGTACGGTACTGGCGCGGTGATGGCCGTTCCGGGCCACGATCAGCGCGATTACGAGTTCGCCACCAAATACAACCTGACCATTAAGCCCGTTATTCTGAACGCCGATGGCAGTGAACCGGATCTTTCCGCACAGGCGCTGACCGAAAAAGGCGTGCTGTTTAACTCCGGTGAATTTAACGGTCTTGATTTCACGGCTGCTTTCAACGCCATCGCCGATAAACTGGCGGCCAAAGGCGTTGGCGAGCGCAAAGTTAACTTCCGCCTGCGCGACTGGGGTGTGTCCCGTCAGCGTTACTGGGGCGCGCCGATTCCAATGGTCACCCTGGAAGATGGCACTGTGATGCCAACGCCGGAAGACCAGTTGCCGGTGATCCTGCCGGAAGATGTGGTGATGGACGGGATTACCAGCCCGATCAAAGCAGACCCGGAGTGGGCGAAAACCACCGTTAACGGTCAGCCAGCGCTGCGCGAAACCGACACCTTCGACACCTTTATGGAGTCCTCCTGGTACTACGCGCGTTATACCTGCCCACAGCACAGCGAAGGCATGCTGGACCCGAAAGCAGCCAACTACTGGTTGCCGGTAGACATTTACATTGGCGGTATTGAACACGCGATCATGCACCTGCTCTACTTCCGCTTCTTCCACAAACTGATGCGCGATGCAGGCATGGTCAACTCCGACGAGCCGGCTAAGCAGCTGCTGTGTCAGGGGATGGTACTGGCGGACGCCTTCTATTACGTGGGCGAAAACGGCGAACGTAACTGGGTGTCGCCGAAGGACGCGATCGTTGAACGCGACGAGAAAGGCCGCATCGTTAGTGCCAAAGATCCGGCAGGTCATGAACTGGTGTATACCGGCATGAGCAAAATGTCCAAGTCGAAAAACAACGGTATCGACCCGCAGGAAATGGTAGAGCGTTACGGCGCAGACACCGTACGTCTGTTTATGATGTTTGCCTCCCCGGCGGACATGACGCTGGAATGGCAGGAATCCGGCGTAGAAGGCGCAAACCGCTTCCTGAAACGCGTCTGGAAACTGGTTTACGAGCACACCGCACAGGGTGCCGTCTCCGCGCTGGATGTGGCTGCACTGAATGACGAACAGCAAGCGCTGCGTCGCGACGTGCATAAAACCATCGCCAAAGTGTCCGATGATATCGGTCGCCGTCAGACTTTCAACACCGCGATTGCAGCGATTATGGAGCTGATGAACAAACTGGCGAAAGCACCGCAAGAGAGCGCACAAGACCGTGCACTGATGCAGGAAGCGTTGCTGGCAGTGGTGCGCATGCTGAACCCGTTCACACCGCATGTAAGCTTCACCCTGTGGCAAGAACTGGGCGGCGAAGGCGATATCGACAACGCGCCATGGCCGGTTGCGGATGAGCAGGCTATGGTGGAGAACACCACGCTGGTCGTCGTTCAGGTGAACGGTAAAGTGCGCGGTAAAATTACCGTTGCCGTCGATGCAACCGAAGAACAAGTGCGTGAACGCGCAGGCCAGGAGCATCTGGTAGCGAAATATCTTGATGGCGTTACGATACGTAAAGTGATTTACGTACCGGGTAAACTGCTCAATCTGGTCGTTGGCTAAGCGCGGGAGGAAGCGTGCGATATCTGGCTACATTGTTGTTATCACTGGCGGTGTTGATCACCGCGGGTTGCGGCTGGCATCTGCGTAGCTCTACGCAAGTGCCTGCTGAGATGAAAACGATGATCTTCGATTCCGGAGATCCGAACGGCCCTCTGAGCCGCGCCATTCGCAGCCAGCTGCGTTTGAATGGCATTGAACTGCTGGAAAAAGAGTCGCTGCGTCAGGATGTGCCTTCGTTGCGCCTTGGTGGCGTGACGTTTACCCGTGACACGGCATCCATTTTCCAGGATGGTCGCACAGCGGAATACCAAATGGTGCTGACAGTCAACGCCAGCGTGCTGATCCCGGGTCATGACATTTACCCCATTAGCACGAAGGTGTACCGTTCGTTCTTTGATAACCCGCAAACCGCACTGGCGAAAGATGCTGAGCAGGACATAATCATTCGCGAAATGTACGACAAAGCGGCGGAACAGTTGATTCGTAAGCTGCCAAGCGTTCATACCGCAGATGCGTCACAATCGCATGCTGATAATGTATCTTCCTCCTCCTCCGTTTCGGCTAAACCGGGTAGCTGATGCTCAGGTTGTATCCGGAACAACTCCGCGCGCAGCTCAATGAAGGGCTGCGCGCGGCGTATCTGCTCCTCGGTAACGATCCGTTATTGCTGCAAGAGAGCCAGGACGCCGTGCGCCAGATTGCAGTGGCGCAGGGCTTCACCGAACATCACACGTTCCCCCTGGATGCCAGCACTGACTGGGATGCGATCTTTTCCATCTGTCAGGCGCTCAGCCTGTTTGCCAGCCGCCAGACCCTGCTGTTGCAGTTGCCGGAGAACGGCCCCAATGCAGCCATGAATGAACAACTGGCTAAACTGGTGGCATTACTGCATGACGATCTGCTGCTGATTGTTCGCGGCAACAAGCTGACAAAAGCGCAGGAAAACGCCGCGTGGTTAACCCAACTGAATAACCATGCCGTGCAGATCAGTTGCCAGACACCAGAACAAGCGAATCTTCCCCGCTGGGTTGCCGCCAGGGCAAAGCAGAACAAACTGGAACTGGACGACGCCGCCAATCAGCTACTCTGCTATTGCTATGAAGGCAATTTGCTGGCGCTGGCGCAGGCGTTGGAGCGGCTGGCTCTGCTGTGGCCGGATGGCAAACTCACCCTACCGCGCGTAGAACAGGCGGTAAATGATGCGGCGCATTTTACGCCATTTCATTGGGTGGATGCGCTGCTGGCAGGTAAAAGCAAACGCGCTTTGCATATTCTTAGCCAGTTGCGGCTTGAAGCCTGCGAACCGGTGATCCTGCTGCGCACCGTGCAACGAGAACTGCTGTTGCTGGTGACGTTAAAACGGCAGTCCGCGCATACGCCACTACGTGCGCTGTTTGATAAACATCGTGTATGGCAAAACCGTCGCGGTGTGACCGGCGAGGCACTGAATCGCCTGAGCGCCGATCAGTTGCGTCAGGCCGTTCATCTGCTGAGCCGCATTGAGCTGGTGGTGAAACAGGACTTTGGTCAATCGGTGTGGGCCGAGCTGGAAAGCCTTTCTCTGCTACTCTGTCATAAGGCACTGGCAGACGTTTTTATTGATGGTTGATATGAATCAGTTGCAGGCCATGTTTGGCGGTACGTTTGATCCTGTTCATTACGGGCACCTGAAACCCGTTGAAGCGCTGGCAAATCAGATCGGCCTTTCACGGGTCATTATCATGCCTAACAATGTGCCCCCACACCGCCCACAACCGGAAGCCACCAGTCAGCAGCGTAAAACCATGGTTGAACTGGCGATTGCCGACAAGCCCCTGTTTACCCTTGATGAGCGGGAACTTCGCCGCGACGCGCCGTCTTATACCGCTCAAACATTGCTGGAGTGGCGCGAAGAGCAAGGTCCGCAGCGCTCACTGGCGTTTATCATCGGTCAGGACTCCCTGCTCACTTTCCCTGGCTGGCACCATGCCGACACCATTCTCAATCATTGCCATCTGATTGTCTGCCGTCGTCCTGGCTACCCGCTAACCATGGAGCAGGAAGCGCATCAGCAATGGCTCGAGTCCCACCTCACCACCGATGCGGAAATGCTTCATACCTTACCCGCCGGGAAAATTTACCTCGCGGAAACGCCGTGGTTCAATATTTCCGCAACGCTTATCCGCGAGCGGCTGGAAAAAGGCGAGCGGTGTGACGATCTGCTGCCCGCGCCTGTACTGGCCTATATCAAAGAACAGGGCCTGTACCGCTAAGCACCGCGTCCATCGCCGCGATAAGACGGTCATTTTCCTCTATACTGCGCACCGCCACACGATAATAACGGTCGTCCAGACCAGGATAATTGGCACAACTGCGGATCAGGATGTGCCTCTCCAGCAGCGCGCGCTGCAACGCACTACCCGGCGCATCACAGCGCAGAAAAAGATAGTTTGCCACACCGGGCCAGACGGTCAGCGCGGGTAACGCAGCCAGTGCAGCCCTTAAACGCGGTCGCGCCTGTTCCAGCCACCGCCAGCTGGCCTGCTGATAGGCCGTATCCTGTAAAATCACCTCTCCCGCCAGCGCTGCGAAGGCATTGATTGACCACGGCATCTGCATCGCGCGCATCTGGTTAACCTTTTGCACATCGCTGCCCACGACATAGCCAAGACGCAGGCCAGGAATGGCATAAAACTTGGTTAGCGAACGCAACACCCATAGATGTGGGTTATCCGCAAGGTGCGGAATAAACCCCGAACGATCGCGAATAAAATCCATAAAGGCTTCATCGAGAATCAGTGCGATACCGAGCGTTTTACAGCGTGCAGCAATGGCATGCAGCAGGCTATCGTCCGGCAGTAACCCGGTAGGATTATTGGGCGTGCAAAGAAACAGACAGTCGAGATCAGGCGTCAATGCGTCCAACACCCGCCCGGTCAGTTGCCAGCCCTCTTCTTCCTGCAGGTGAAATTCAGCAACATCGCACCCTACCTGCGTTAGCGCACGGCGGTATTCGGCAAAACCGGGCACCACGACCAGCGCTTTGCGCGGAGCCAGTGCCTTGACCAGCATAAAAATAGCGTCGGTTTCGCCATTGCCTGCCAGGATCCACGACGTCGGTATCTGGTGGTGCGCAGCCAGTGCCTGGTGCAGGCGTTGATACTCAACGTCCGGGTAACGCTCAGCCAACGCCAGATTGTTTTGCAAGGCGTGTTTGAGCGATGCCGGCATACCGGCCGGGTTAATATTGGCGCTGAAATCGAGAAGTTGCTCCGGGGCAATGCCCAGGAGTGCAGCAGCCTCACGGGTATTGCCGCCATGCGCGCTATGAAACAAAGCCATCTTCCGCTCCGGTCAAAAACGACAATCTTAAACGAAAAAGACGAGTGGATTGAGGATGCAGTGTTAAACTTTGCGCAGAAATCGAGACGGGAGACCATTATGCGACTCTGGCTGATACGTCATGGTGAAACCGAAGCGAATGTTGCAGGGCTCTACAGCGGCCATTCACCAACGCCATTGACGGCAAAAGGGATTGCCCAGGCACGGACACTTCATGGCTTGCTGCGAGCTGTTCCCTTCGATCATGTATTATGCAGCGAGCTTGAACGGGCACGGCACACTGCGCAACAGGTGCTGGAAAATCGTGATGTCACGGTGCACACCACGGCGCTGCTCAATGAGATGTTTTTTGGTGATTGGGAGATGCGCCATCACCGCGATTTAACGCGCGAAGATCCGGAGAGTTATGCTGCGTGGTGTACGGACTGGCAGAATGCGATTCCGACGAACGGCGAAGGTTTTCAGGCTTTCTCCCTGCGCGTGGAGCAGTTTATCGCCACGCTTACCGATCTCCGTCAACACCAGAATGTACTGGTGGTCAGCCATCAGGGTGTGCTGAGTTTATTGATTGCCCGGCTGTTAAACATGTCGGCTTCCTCGCTGTGGCATTTTCGCGTTGATCAAGGGTGCTGGAGTGCAATTGATATTCATGATGATTTCGCCACGCTTCGCGTATTAAATAGCCGCGCCACCTGGCAGATGGACGAGACATAGCATTTTTTTTCATCATCCCATTCACGGCGGTAATTAGGTCATTGACACGCCACGACAGGCTGATATTCTCCGCGCGCAGAAATTGTTTTACAAAAATGACAATGCAATCCCACGGCCGTGATGGGATGATAGCCCGCTTCGAAATGGCCAGGGCCCGACATTTATCCCGACAATCGACGCAGTTCAGGTATAATGTCAGGCCGCTAATTAATAGCTCACTTTTTGTTCACTCAGGGGGAACACTTGCAGGGTAAAGCACTCCAGGATTTTATTATTGACAAAATTGATGACCTGAAAGGTCAGGACATCATCGCCATCGACGTCCAGGGTAAATCCAGCATCACAGATTGCATGATTATCTGCACCGGCACCTCCACCCGCCATGTTGTCTCCATCGCGGATCACGTGGTGCAGGAATCTCGTGCAGCAGGCATGATGCCGTTGGGTGTGGAAGGCGAAAGCGCTGCTGACTGGGTTGTAGTCGATCTGGGCGATGTCATTGTCCATGTTATGCAGGAAGAGAGCCGTCGCCTGTATGAACTGGAAAAACTCTGGAGCTAATGCGTGAAGCTGCAACTGGTCGCCGTCGGCACGAAAATGCCGGACTGGGTACAGACAGGTTTTAGTGAATATCTGCGTCGTTTTCCCAAGGATATGCCTTTCGAACTGGTGGAAATTCCTGCGGGAAAGCGCGGAAAAAACGCAGATATCAAGCGTATTCTCGACAAAGAGGGTGAACTGATGCTGGCAGCAGCGGGCAAAAACCGTATCGTCACCCTCGATATCCCCGGCAAACCCTGGGATACGCCGCAACTGGCTATTGAACTGGAACGCTGGAAGCAGGACGGGCGTGACGTCAGCCTGCTGATTGGCGGGCCGGAAGGGTTATCCCCCGCCTGTAAAGCTGCGGCAGAACAAAGTTGGTCGCTCTCTGCGCTGACGCTCCCTCACCCGCTGGTGCGCGTGCTGGTTGCGGAAAGCCTTTACCGCGCATGGAGTATTACCACCAACCATCCTTACCATCGTGAGTAATGACAAGTCTTAGGCAGATTAAGCAGCGGATGAAATTACAGAATTCTTTTCGCGACTATACGGCTGAGTCCGCGCTGTTTGTGCGCAGGGCGGTGGTCGCCTTTACGGGGATTTTGCTGCTTTCCGGTGTGCTGGTCGCCAACCTTTATAATCTGCAAATCGTCCGTTTTGCGGACTACCAGACCCGCTCCAACGAAAACCGCATCAAACTGGTTCCCATTCCGCCAAGTCGCGGCATTATTTACGACCGCAATGGCACGCCGCTCGCACTTAACCGCACCATCTACCAGGTCGAAATGATGCCGGAGAAGGTGGATGATGTGCAGCAAACGCTGGATGCGCTTCGCGACGTGGTCGATTTGAATGACGACGATATCGCCAACTTTAAAAAAGAACGCTCACGTTCACACCGTTTCACCTCTATTCCGGTAAAAACCAACCTGACCGAAGTCCAGGTCGCGCGCTTTGCGGTTAACCAGTACCGCTTTCCCGGCGTTGAAGTAAAAGGCTACAAACGCCGTTACTATCCATATGGTTCCGCGCTGACCCATGTCATTGGCTATGTCTCGAAGATTAACGATAAAGACGTTGACCGACTGGATAAAGAGGGCAAGCTGGCAAACTACGCTGCGACACACGATATCGGCAAACTCGGTATTGAACGCTATTACGAAGACGTCCTCCATGGCCAGACCGGTTATGAAGAAGTGGAAGTTAACAACCGCGGTCGCGTCATCCGTCAGTTGAAAGAAGTGCCGCCGCAGGCCGGCCATGACATTTACCTGACGCTGGATTTAAAACTGCAGCAGTACATTGAAACACTGCTGGCTGGCAGTCGCGCCGCCGTTGTGGTCACCGATCCGCGCAGCGGCAGCATCCTCGCCCTGGTCTCAACACCAAGCTACGATCCGAACCTGTTCGTTGATGGGATCTCCAGCAAAGACTACTCCTCGTTGCTTAACGATCCGAATACGCCGCTGATCAACCGTGCAACGCAGGGGGTCTATCCGCCAGCCTCGACCGTGAAACCGTACGTGGCGGTCTCCGCGCTCAGTGCAGGCGTTATTAACCGCAACACCAGCCTGTTTGACCCCGGCTGGTGGCAGTTGCCCGGCTCAGATAAGCGTTACCGTGACTGGAAAAAATGGGGCCACGGCCACCTGAATATCACCAAATCGCTGGAAGAGTCCGCCGACACCTTCTTCTACCAGGTTGCCTATGATATGGGTATCGACCGTCTTGCTGAATGGATGGGCAAATTTGGTTACGGGCAATATACCGGCGTTGACCTCTCTGAAGAGCGCTCCGGCAACATGCCAACGCGCGAGTGGAAACTGAAACGCTTTAAAAAACCCTGGTACCAGGGTGATACCATTCCGGTCGGGATTGGCCAGGGTTACTGGACCGCCACCCCGTTACAGATGAACAAGGCCATGATGACCCTGATTAATGACGGTATCGTCAAAGTGCCTCATCTGCTGATGAGCACCGTGGAAGATGGCAAGCAGGTCCCGTGGAAACAACCTACTCAACCACCGGTAGGCGACATCCATTCGGGTTACTGGGAAATTGCCAAAGATGGGATGTACGGCGTGGCTAACCGCGCCAACGGTACCGGCCACAAATATTTCGCCAACGCACCGTACAAAGTCGCCGCAAAATCCGGTACTGCGCAGGTATTCGGCCTGAAAGCCAACGAAACGTATAATGCGCACCGCATTGCAGAACGCCTGCGCGACCATAAACTGATGACCGCATTTGCGCCTTATGACAATCCCCAGGTCGCCGTCGCAATGATCCTGGAGAACGGCGGCGCTGGCCCGGCCGTCGGGACAATTATGCGCCAAATCCTCGACCATATTATGCTGGGCGATAACAACACCGACTTGCCAACGGAAAACCCGTCAGCGGCGGCGGCGGAGGACCAATAATTATGACGGACAATCCGAACAAAAAATCGTTCTGGGATAAAATCCATATCGATCCGACACTGATGCTCATCATTCTCGCGCTGCTGTTTTACAGCGCGATCGTTATCTGGAGCGCCAGCGGCCAGGACATTGGCATGACCGAACGCAAAATCGGGCAAATCACGATGGGCCTGATCATCATGGTGGTTATGGCGCAGGTTCCGCCGCGTGTGTATGAAGGCTGGGCACCCTATCTCTATATCTTCTGCGTTATTCTGCTGGTGGCGGTAGATGCTTTCGGCGCGATTTCGAAAGGCGCGCAACGCTGGCTGGATCTGGGTGTCGTGCGTTTTCAGCCGTCGGAAATCGCGAAAATTGCCGTGCCGTTAATGGTCGCGCGCTTTATTAACCGCGATGTTTGCCCACCGTCGTTGAAAAACACCGGCATCGCACTGGTGCTAATCTTTCTACCAACGCTGTTGGTCGCCGCACAGCCAGACCTGGGCACCTCGATTCTGGTGGTGCTTTCCGGGCTGTTTGTGCTGTTTCTTTCCGGCCTGAGCTGGCGATTAATCGGTATTGCCGTGGTGCTGATCGCGGCCTTTATTCCGGTGCTGTGGTTCTTCCTGATGCATGATTATCAACGCCAGCGCGTGATGATGCTGCTCGATCCGGAAACCGATCCACTGGGTGCGGGCTACCATATTATTCAGTCGAAAATCGCCATTGGCTCGGGTGGGCTAAGCGGCAAAGGCTGGTTGCATGGCACCCAGTCGCAGCTAGAATTCTTGCCAGAGCGCCATACTGACTTTATTTTTGCCGTGCTGGCCGAAGAGCTGGGCCTGGTGGGGATTTTGATTTTGCTGGCGCTCTATCTGCTGTTAATTATGCGTGGGCTATGGATTGCCGCCCGGGCGCAAACCACCTTTGGTCGGGTCATGGCCGGGGGTTTGATGTTGATTTTGTTCGTTTATGTGTTCGTAAATATTGGTATGGTGAGTGGTATCCTGCCGGTAGTGGGCGTACCGTTGCCACTGATAAGTTACGGGGGCTCCGCCCTGATCGTACTCATGGCCGGGTTTGGTATCGTGATGTCGATCCATACCCACAGGAAAATGTTGTCCAAAAGCGTCTAACGATAAGAGGTGCGCAATGCGTAAGCAATGGCTTGGGGTCTGCATAGCAGCAGGATTACTGGCGGCATGTTCAAATGATAATGGTCAACAGCAAACGACCGTTGCGCCGCAACCTGTCGTGTGCAACGGCCCTGTCGTTGAAATCAGCGGTGCTGAGCCTCATTACGAGCCGCTCAATGCCACGGCGAATCAGGATTATCAGCGTGATGGCAAAAGCTACAAAGTGGTTCAGGATCCCTCCCGCTTCAGTCAGGCGGGCCTGGCTGCCATTTATGATGCCGAACCGGGCAGCAACTTAACGGCTTCCGGCGAAACGTTCGACCCGGCGCAACTGACCGCAGCGCATCCCACACTGCCGATCCCGAGCTACGCCCGTATTACCAACCTGGCCAACGGGCGAATGATTGTGGTGCGTATTAACGATCGCGGCCCGTATGGCAATGACCGGGTTATTTCTCTGTCTCGCGCAGCAGCGGATCGCCTGAATACGTCCAATAACACCAAAGTGCGTATCGATCCGATTATTGTCGCGCAGGATGGTTCACTTTCCGGCCCTGGCATGGCCTGTACTAAGGTTGCTCAGCAGACCTACGTTCTGCCGGATCGCCCCGATCTCGGCGGCGGGCTGGGCAGCGCCTCATCGGCGCCTCAAGCCGCGCAGCCGCAGGGGAATGTGCAGGCCATCAGCAATGATACGTTGAAAAGCGACGATGCCGCCGCCGCACCGGTAAAAAGCGGTGGTTTCCTGGGCGCGCAAACGCCGCTGGCCGCTGGCGTGCTTGAGGGGAGCGACGCAACAACACAAAACACTGCAACACCCGCGACCACGACGTCAATGATGTCGGCCAGCCAGAACACATCGGTAGTGCAAACCACTGCACCCGCCGCAACCCGTACCGCGCCGGTTACTGCACCGGGTTCCGTACAGGGGCATGTGGCAACCACCAGTACAAGCGCCGCAACCGCTACGGCCGCAACGGCAACCAGCGGGTATATGGTGCAGGTTGGTGCGGTAAGCGATCAGGCACGCGCGCAGCAGTATCAGCAGCGCCTGGCGCAGCAATTCTCCGTTCCGGGCCGTGTTGTGCAAAACGGCGCGGTCTGGCGAGTACAGTTAGGGCCGTTCAGTAATAAAGCCGATGCCAGCGCCCTGCAGGGGCGTTTGCAAAATGAAGCGCAGTTACAATCGTTTATTACTGGCGCGCAGTAACCGGGTAAGGCATCTGATTCTGTCAACTTCTGTAAGCATCATTCACAAAGTCATGCGGAAAGTCAGATGCCTGCCGATATAGCTTTTGCTATAGTAAGGCACTTTTTTTAACTCCATCACGGATGTCGTAGTTCGACCATGAAGACCACTCTCTCCGTTCGTTTTGTGCAGCGCCTTGCGCTCACCACGGCGCTGACCGCAGCCACACTTTCTGCTGCTCACGCCGATGACCTGAATATTAAAACCATGATCCCTGGCGTGCCGCAAATCGATGCGGAGTCCTATATCCTGATCGATTACAACTCTGGCAAAGTGCTGGCAGAACAAAACGCAGACGCGCGTCGCGATCCGGCCAGTCTGACCAAAATGATGACCAGCTATGTTATCGGTCAGGCGATGAAAGCGGGCAAGTTTAAAGACAGCGACCTGGTGACGATTGGTAACGACGCCTGGGCGACAGGCAACCCGGTATTCCGTGGTTCTTCACTGATGTTCCTGAAACCAGGCATGCAGGTGCCGGTTTCCCAGCTTATCCGTGGTATTAACCTGCAATCCGGTAACGATGCGTGCGTGGCGATGGCGGATTATGTCGCCGGTAGCCAGGACGCGTTTGTGGGCTTGATGAATAACTATGTGCGCGCCCTTGGCCTGCAAAACAGCCATTTCCAGACCGTACATGGACTCGACGCTGATGGTCAGTACAGCTCCGCGCGCGATATGGCGCTGATTGGCCAGGCGCTGATCCGCGATGTGCCGAACGAGTACGCCATCTATAAAGAAAAAGAGTTCACTTTCAATGGCATCCGCCAGACCAACCGTAACGGTCTGCTGTGGGACAATAGCCTGAACGTTGACGGTATTAAAACCGGTCATACCGACAAAGCAGGTTACAACCTGGTGGCCTCGGCGACCGAAGGTCAGATGCGGTTGATCTCAGCGGTGATGGGCGGTCGTACCTTTAAAGGCCGTGAAACCGAAAGCAAAAAATTGCTGACCTGGGGTTTCCGCTTCTTCGAAACTGTTAGCCCTCTGAAAGCAGGCAAAGAGTTTGCTTCCGAGCCGGCCTGGTTCGGCGACAGCGATCGCGCATCACTGGGCGTGGATAAAGACGTGTATCTGACGATCCCGCGTGGCCGCATGAAAGATCTGAAAGCCAGCTATGTGCTGAACAACAGCGAGCTGCATGCGCCACTGCAGAAAAATCAGGTTGTCGGTTCCATTAACTTCCAGCTTGATGGCAAAACTATCGAACAGCGCCCGCTGGTCGTGCTGCAGGAAATCCCGGAAGGCAATTTCTTTGGCAAAATCATTGATTACATTAAATTGATGTTCCATCACTGGTTTGGTTAAGAATTGAACACTTGAAAGTGTAATTTTCGTCCCCATATACTACGTATCCAAAAAACTCCTGCCCCTGTGGCAGGAGTTGTTCTTTTTTACGCCGGAGCTGACATGAAAACCAATCTCAAAGAACTGCTTGAATTCCCGACTCCCTTTACTTACAAAGTGATGGGTCTGGCGAAACCAGAGCTGGTTGATCTGGTGGTTGAAGTGGTACAGCGCCATGCGCCAGGTGATTACTCTCCGCAGGTAAAACCGAGCAGCAAAGGCAATTACCACTCGGTCTCTATCACCATTAACGCAACGCACATCGAGCAGGTTGAGATTCTTTACGAAGAACTCGGCAACATCGACATTGTTCGTATGGTGCTGTAATGCCAGCAGACGTTACCCGGAAGCATTCGGGTAGCGTCTTCGCTGTGATATACTCTCCCCACTCTTTTCTCCCCCGGAGATGCCGTTTTGTCTCAGGATACAATCCTCATTCGCAATCTGGGCTTACAGCCTTACGATCCCGTGTCCCGGGCGATGCATGAATTCACCGATACCCGTGACGATACCACGCCTGACGAAATCTGGCTGGTCGAGCATATGCCGGTCTTTACCCAGGGTCAGGCTGGCAAAGCTGAACACCTGCTGGCGACCGGCGATATTCCGGTGATCCAGAGCGATCGTGGTGGTCAGGTCACTTACCACGGACCGGGTCAGCAAGTAATGTATGTTTTAATTAATCTTAAGCGTCGCAAGATTGGCGTGCGTGAACTTGTTACATTGCTGGAAAATACGGTCATCAATACGCTAGCAACGCTGGATATCCAGGCACAGGCTCGCGCGGATGCGCCGGGCGTATATGTCGATGACAAAAAGATCTGTTCGCTGGGCCTGCGCATTCGTAAAGGCTGCTCATTTCATGGCCTTGCGCTGAATATCGCCATGGACCTGGCACCTTTTACGCGCATCAATCCCTGCGGTTATGCCGGGTTGGAAATGACCCAGATCAGTCAACTTTCACAAAAAACGGATATGGATAAAATAAGGACAATTCTTATCCGGGAATTTTTAGCGTTACTAAACAATCCACCGCATCAATATATGAGCGCTTAATATATGATGTATTACGGCCCGCATTTTGTGCGGGTCGTTATTTATTTGACCTGTTAGCGCTTTACAATAGGTGTCATATTCTCTATTTTCAACCTACCTGCCTTGTCGGGTTAATAAGCATTACGATGCTTTCCCGGGCTTCGTATTCGTGCTTATGGCCAATCGTCTTTTGAGTGCTTGTCCGCCATCGCGATGAAAAATCTACGTAATGCTGATATGTGACAGGACGTTAACTCAAATTAATAATCAACAAAAAAAACAAATTCAACTATCATTCATATTGCGAATGATTACGGAGCACTAGCGTGGAGAATAATAACCTGCCGGAAAAGCGAATAACCGGGCGCCCCGAGGACGACAAGCCGCAAATCTTCCGGACACTGCGCAATATTGATCTCAACTTATTGACTATTTTTGAGGCGGTATATGTCCACAAAGGGATTGTTAACGCGGCAAAAGTGCTCAATCTCACCCCTTCCGCTATTAGCCAGTCAATTCAGAAACTGCGCTCAATATTTCCAGATCCGCTTTTCATTCGAAAAGGTCAGGGCGTCACGCCTACGGCTTATGCCTCTCATCTGCATGAATATATCAGTCAGGGGCTGGAATCTATCCTCGGTGCGTTGGATCTCACCGGCAGCTACGATAAACAGCGCACGATTACCGTCGGCACAACGCCGTCTATTGGCGCATTAGCCCTTCCGGTTATCTATCAGGCGATAAAAGCCAACGCTCCGCATCTGATGATGCGTAATATTCCGGTCAAAGATGGGGAAAGCCAGCTTAGTCAGTTTCAGACGGACTTAATTATCGATACTCACCTCCCCTCATCTCGCGCGATCAATAGCCATGTGCTGTATACCGATCGCCTGATGTTGGTGTGCCGTAAAGGGCATCCTTGTCTGAACGGGCCAATCAACGAAGAGGTTTTGCAGCAATACGAGCACACGATGGTGATGCTGGAAGCGCAAAATCTGAGCGGCTTACGTCAGCGTGTGCAGGATCTCTTTCCAGAGCGCCAGATCAGCTTTAGTAGTTACAATATGTTTACTATTGCTGCACTGATCGGCAACACCGACCTGCTGGGGCTGATGACAACGCGTTTATTTAAATTGTTTAGCGATTGCTGGCCGCTGGTGGAAATTGATTACCCGCCCATCAGCAACGAGCGACTGGATATCTCGCTGTATTACAATAAATTGAGCCTGCGAGATCCGGTGCTGGAAAACGTTATCAATGTTATCCGACGGGCTTTTTAAAGCCCGTTTCCCCCTGGCGAATGTGCTAACCTTTACCGGGCATATGGCACAAAACAACAACTATTTTACAAATAGCCCCGTTGTCAGGCTGCTTTCTGCCCCCCATCAATGGTATACTGCGCGCAAGTTAATTCAAAAATAGTTGATAAATACAACATTCCCTTGAATTGAAATACTTACTTCGTTATCCGCAACTGGAACACGCACGCTATGAGTAAACCCATTGTGATGGAACGCGGTGTTAAGTACCGCGATGCCGATAAAATGGCTCTTATCCCGGTTAAAAACGTGGCCACAGAGCGCGAAGCCCTGCTGAGAAAACCGGAATGGATGAAAATCAAACTGCCGGCTGACTCTTCCCGTATCCAGGGTATCAAAGCGGCCATGCGTAAAAACGGCCTGCATTCTGTTTGCGAAGAGGCGTCCTGTCCGAACCTCGCTGAGTGTTTCAACCACGGAACCGCCACCTTTATGATCCTCGGCGCGATCTGCACCCGCCGCTGCCCGTTCTGCGATGTGGCTCACGGTCGTCCGGTGGCGCCGGACGCTAACGAACCGCAAAAACTGGCGCAAACTATCGCAGATATGGCATTGCGTTACGTGGTCATCACTTCGGTTGACCGTGATGACCTCCGCGATGGTGGCGCACAGCATTTTGCTGATTGTATTACCGCTATTCGTGAGAAGAGCCCGACGATTAAAATCGAAACGCTGGTACCTGACTTCCGTGGACGCATGGATCGTGCGCTGGATATCCTCACAGCAACCCCGCCAGACGTGTTTAACCACAACCTGGAGAACGTGCCGCGTATTTATCGCCAGGTTCGCCCGGGTGCAGATTACAACTGGTCGCTGAAGCTGCTGGAGCGTTTTAAAGAGGCGCATCCGGAGATCCCAACGAAATCCGGCCTGATGGTCGGCTTAGGGGAAACGAATGCCGAAATCATTGATGTTATGCGCGATCTGCGCCGCCACGGCGTAACGATGTTAACGCTGGGTCAGTATCTGCAACCTAGCCGTCACCACCTGCCAGTACAGCGTTATGTCAGCCCGGATGAATTTGATGAGATGAAAGAAGAAGCACTGGCGATGGGCTTTACCCACGCAGCATGCGGTCCGTTCGTTCGCTCCTCTTATCATGCGGATTTGCAGGCAAAAGGCATTGAAGTGAAGTAATACTTCCTTACACAACCCACAAAAAAACCGGCTCAGTGGCCGGTTTTTTTTCGCCTGTCGGGGCGCTATTACTCTTTGTGAGAGAGTTTCTCTGCAGTGACTTCGCCTTCGGCTTCTTTCTTCGCTGCATCATCATCGTTCATCGCTTTTTTAAAGCCTTTGATGGCCGCCCCCAGATCGCCGCCCAACGTGCGCAGTTTCTTGGTCCCAAACAGCAGGACAACCAGTGCGGCCACGACCAGCAGTTTGGTAATACTAATCTCACCCATAGATACCTTCTTTCGTAAAACAGGCTGCATAAAACGTCATTATAACCCGATTTCATTAACGGTCATTCGACGCGCGCACACAATAGCAATCTGTAACGAGATGGATCAAGTGTTGTTTAAAAAAACATCACAGCAAGCGTGGCACAGCGAAACGGCGGTTACGTAACACGGGCAACATTTCCCGTGTTTGCGCCACACGCTCCTCGCTGATCTCCGCAACAATCAGCGCAGGCGCTTCTGCTGCCGCCGCCAGCGTTACGCCCTGTGGGTCAACAACCCGGCTTTGCCCGATATTTTTGTTACCGCACTCTCCAGCCGCCACCACATAGCATGTGGTGTCGAGCGCCCGTGCCGACAGCAATGTTGCCCAGTGCTGTTCTTTGAGCGGACCACGCACCCAGGCTGCAGGCAGCACCAGCAGTTGCGCGCCATCCAGCGCCAACTTCATTGCCAGCTCAGGGAAGCGCAAATCGTAGCAGGTCATCAGACCAACTTTTATACCGTCAATGTCGATTAACGGCGCAACGTCATCGCCGGCATCCACCCGCGCTGATTCCTGAATATTAAACGCGTCGTACAGATGCAGCTTGGCATACTGCGCGATCACCTTACCGCCGCGCAATACTACCAGCGTATTAAACGCCCGCCCTTCAGTAGAAGGCAGATGCACCGTCAGCACCGTCGTCAGGGTATTGCGTCGACTCTCCTCGCAAAGCAGCGTCAGGAAGCCGCCATCGAGCCGTTGAGCGGATTTTACCGACAGGTGAGGGTCATTATCATCCCGTGCCAGTAAAGCCTCTGGCAGCACCAATAACGATGCCTGCTGAGAAGCGGCCTGCGCCATCAGCGCTACGCAGGTTTGCGCATTGGTGCGCCAGTCAGGTGTCACTGCAAATTGTCCCGCCGCAACAATCATCTCTTTATCCTCTCGCTTCACCGCGATAGCCAGAAAATGGCGGCGGCGCTACACTCATCCACTCTAACAAATCAAATAGCAGGATTTCACCGTGTTACAACTACTTTTAGCGGTATTTATCGGCGGGGGTACAGGCAGCGTGGCGCGCTGGATGTTGAGTATGAAGCTTAACCCAACACATCAAATTATCCCTCTCGGTACGCTGACCGCCAACCTGCTTGGCGCATTTATCATTGGTATGGGGCTGGCGTGGTTCAACCGCATGACGCATATCGATCCGCTGTGGAAAGTCTTGCTTACCACCGGGTTTTGCGGTGGGCTGACCACTTTTTCTACATTTTCGGCGGAAGTGGTGTTTCTGTTGCAGGATGGGCGTGCAGGATGGGCACTCGTTAACGTGGCAGTGAACCTGCTGGGGTCATTTGCGATGACAGCGCTGGCGTTCTGGCTGTTTTCCGCAGTGAATGCAAACTGAAAAGATAAAAAAACCCGCCGTGAGGCGGGTTTTGGGATTCTTGCTAAACGTAGCTCAATTAGACAGGCATTACGTTTGCAGCAGATGGGCCTTTGGCACCGTTAGTGATTTCAAACTCAACGCGCTGACCTTCAGCCAGAGTTTTGAAACCATTGCTCTGGATTGCAGAGAAGTGTACGAACACGTCTTTGCTGCCATCTTCCGGAGTAATGAAACCGAATCCTTTGGATTCATTAAACCACTTAACGTTACCTTTAATCTTAGACATCAAAATTACCTTTACATGAAAAAACGACACAAATGCTGTGTCGGGTATCAGTACAACAATTGTAGCGACTTTTGTCCAGTCGTTATTCACTAAAAAGTGATAAATGTCGCTAACTTTTTTTCGGTAGCGGGTTTATGCCACATTTTGCACGCTGTATAAAAATTGCGCACCGCGTCAACCCACTTTTACCACCTTTACTGCCCTCAGAACTGAAAACGCATCCAGGCGAAGTAAACGTTACCGTTGTTGTATGTGCCGGGGATATAGGTCATCTGGAACGTCGCCGGGCCGTAACCAATCGACGCCAGCGGCAGCAGCACCGGGATAGGGATGTAATGCCAGTTATCCCGCGCGGTAAGGCCAGCCGTATACCCCAACCCCAACCGGAAATTATCGTCCGCCAGCGGGCGCCAGGTTTTCTCCCAACCGTAACCGCCAATCGGCTCCCATTTATTGAAAGAGTCTTTAAACGCCATTAAATACAGGCCGTGCCAGTTACCGTTTTCATCCCAGCGAGACTGACCAAACCCCGCGCCCCAGGGACGCTCGTTATAGCGGTCAGTTTTTTCCTTGTCATAAGCAAAACGCGCATGCCAGGTGATAGCGGGCACATACAGGTCGTAATGCTCAGGCTGCTGCCAGGTTTGCTTCACATTGCCAGTAAAATCAGAAAACCAGGTGTTTTCTGCTGCGTGTGCGGGAATCACCAAAAGCTGACAAAATAAAGAGAATAAAATCCACAAAATCTTCTTATTTACAAACACCGTATTCATTCCATGTTACGCATCGACGTATATTCTCAGACAGGTTATCTGAATATTCCCTTAACGAAATAAGATTAATTCTGAAAACGCAGCGGCATTGTTTTCATTCATAATATATTTTTCTACTAATACAATTAGATGCGCCCCGAATATGGAGCGCAAAATTGCCTCAGCGTTGACGATGCAGCAGTAAATAAATTGCCGGAATAACAAACATCGACAATAACGGTGCCGTTACCATACCGCCTATCATCGGCGCCGCAATACGGCTCATGACCTCAGAACCGCTTCCCCCACCCCACATGATAGGCAGTAACCCCGCCATAATGGTCGCTACCGTCATCACTTTCGGACGGACGCGCAGCACGGCCCCTTCATGAATGGCGCGCATCAAAACCTTATTTCCTTCATCGGGTTCGGATCGCCGGTATTTCTCCAGCGCATGATTGAGATAGAGCACCATAATAACACCGAACTCGGCCGCCACACCGGCAAGCGCAATAAACCCGACCGCACCCGCTACGGACAAATTATAACCCAACAACCACAGCAACCAGACGCCACCAATCAACGAGAAGGGTAATGTCCCCATTATTAGCAGGGCATCGGTGACCCGCTTAAAGGTAATAAATAACAGCACAAAGATAATCATTAGCGTTACTGGCAAGACAATTTTCAGTTTTGCCGTGGCGCGCTCAAGGTATTCAAATTGTCCCGACCAGGAGAGCGTAACGCCCTGCGGTAACTGTACCTGCTGCGCCACCCGCTGCTGCATCTCATCAACCGCCGATTTTAAATCCCGTCCACGTAAATCAACGTAGATCCAGTTAGAGAGCCGCGCGTTTTCGCTTTTCAGCATCGGCGGACCTTCTTTCACGACTATATCCGCCAGTTCGCCAAGTGCAATCTGGCTGCCATTTTCAGTGATCACCGGCAAATTTCGCAGATCATCTACGTTATCTCGCAATTCACGCGGGTAACGCACATTAATCGGATAGCGCTCTCTCCCTTGCAGGACTTCACCAATGTTTTCGCCCCCCACCAGCGTGGAGACCAGCGATTGCAGCTCTTTGACCGAGACCCCATAACGCGCCGCCTGCTGGCGGTTGATGGTGATATCAACATAGCGCCCGCCCGCCAGGCGCTCTGCCAGTGCGGAGGTTACACCCGGCACGGTCTTCACCACCTGTTCGATTTGCTGCGCCACACGCTCAATATCGGCAATATTATTACCGTTCACCTTTATGCCTACCGGGCTTTTTATCCCCGTTGCCAGCATGTCCAGTCGGTTACGAATGGGCGGAACCCAAACGTTAGCGATCCCCGGGACATTGACGGTTTTATCCAGTTCCGCCACCAGTTTTTCCGGGGTCATACCGGTACGCCACTGATCGCGAGGTTTAAAGTGAATAGTGGTTTCCAGCATCGTTAGCGGCGCGGGATCGGTCGCGCTTTCGGCGCGTCCGGCTTTGCCAAACACGCTTTCCACTTCCGGAACGCTTTTTATGAGCCGATCGGTTTGCTGTAACAAATGCCCGGCTTCACGAGCCGAAATCCCCGGCAGCGTCGACGGCATATACAAGAGATCGCCTTCGTTGAGCGGTGGCATAAACTCACTGCCCAACCGACTGAGCGGCCACAACGTCGCCAGCAGCAACAGGAGCGCCAGCCCCAGCGTCGCTTTCGGCCAGGCCAGTACGCGATCCAACAGCGGCTCGTAAATGCGGATCAGAAAACGGTTAATCGGGTTGGCTTTCTCATCCGGGATCTTACCGCGAATAAACAGCCCCATCAGCACCGGAACCAGCGTGATCCCAAGCCCCGCCGCCACCGCCATCGCCCAGGTTTTGGTAAAGGCCAGCGGCGAAAACATCCGCCCTTCCTGCGCCTCCAGTGAGAAAACCGGAATAAACGACAAGGTAATGATCAACAGACTGCAAAACAGCGCTGGCCCCACTTCAACCGCCGCTTTTTCTGAGAAGCGCCAGTAGTCCGCCCCCGTTGGCTGTTGTCCGGGGTTATCGTGCCGCCACTGTTCCATCACTTTATGCATGTTCTCTATCATCACGATAGCGGCATCCACCATCGCACCAATGGCGATGGCAATGCCACCCAGCGACATGATATTGGCGTTAATGCCCTGATAGTGCATGACGATAAACGCGCCGAGGATCCCCAATGGCAAAGAGACAATCGCCACCAGTGCTGAACGAAAGTGAAACAGAAACAGCGTACATACCAGCGCGACAACGATGAATTCTTCAATCAGCTTATGAGTCAGTGTCTCAACTGCATGCTCAATCAGCGTCGAGCGGTCATACACCGGGACGATCTCAACACCCGCAGGTAATGTCTTCTGGATCTCGTTGAGTTTTGCTTTCACGGCATGAATAGTGTCCAGCGCGTTTTTGCCGTAACGCATCACAATGATGCCGCCCGCTACCTCTCCTTCGCCGTTATACTCCGCCACCCCACGGCGCAGCTCTGGCCCAAGACGTACTGTCGCCACATCAGATAACATCACCGGTACACCGTCGCGGCTGGCAATCACTATCTGGCGGAAATCCGCCAACTGGCGGAGATAGCCCGTGGTACGCACCATAAATTCCGCTTCGCCCATCTCCAGCACAGCACCGCCACTTTCCTGATTCGCCGCCTGCACCGCATTCACAATCTGCTCATGAGTGATGTTCAGCGCCCGCATACGCGCCGGATCCGGCACGATCTGATACTGACGCACCATCCCGCCAACGCTGGCGACCTCCGCCACATTCGGCACCGTTTTCAGCTCAAACTTCAGCGTCCAGTCCTGCAACGCCCGCAGATCCGCAAGGTTGTGTTTCCCGCTGCGATCCACCAATGCATATTCATAGACCCAACCGACACCTGTTGCGTCCGGTCCCAGCCCCACGTTAACCCCCGCAGGCAGCGATGACTGGATCTGGCTCAGGTTTTCCAGTACCCGCGAGCGCGCCCAGTAGAGATCGGTATCATCTTCAAATAAAACATAGACATATGCGTCGCCAAACATCGAATAACCGCGCACGGTTTTCGCTCCCGGCACGGATAACATGGCGGTGGTTAATGGATAAGTGACCAGGTCTTCGATAATTTGTGGCGCTTTTCCCGGGTAGCTGGCGCGAATAATGACCTGCACATCTGAGAGATCCGGCAGCGCATCCAGCGGCGCACGCTGAACCGACCATAATCCCCAACCGGTCAGCACCACGGCAGCCAGCAGGATCAACAAGCGGTTTCGCAACGAGGCGCGAATAACGGCAGCAATCATTTCATTGCCTCCTGCATCGGCATCAGGTGGGTGATCACCGCACCTTCCTCGTCATCCAGCGTGAAACTAAACATCACCGTATCCCCGACTTTAATCGCCGGATCAGGTTGTTTCACCACAAAGTCCATCGTCATCGCCCCCCAGTTCAGCGCCGGAATGGGCTGGTGCGACAGCGTGATACTGCCCGCATCAATGGCCTTCACCACGCCAGTAGAATCGTACTGCTGCACTTTTTTCGCCACAGGCTGCGTGGCTTGTTGTTCTGGTAATGCGCTGCGCAGGCTCGCTTCAGAGTCAATCAGGAATTGACCGGAGGTCACTACGCTGTCACCCGCATTCAGACCTGACAGCACTTCTGTCCAGCCCTGTGCGGTGCGCCCGGTGGTGATATTCACCGCCCGGAAATGGCCGTCGCCAGTAGCCAGCAACACCCGACTGGCAGCACCGGTTTCAATCAACGCCTCTTCAGGAATAGCCAGCACCGCAGGCTGCTGCGCAGACGCCGCCGTGGTGACGGTCAGAAACATACCGGGTTTCAGTTTTTGTTGGGGATTGTCCAGCACGATACGGGCTTTCAGCGTACGGGTGGCCGTCTCCAGTTGCGGCAACAGTTCGCTGACGCGACCGTGAAATTGCTCACCCGGCCAGCTCGCAGAGGTTGCCACAATCTCGCTGCCCGTTGCCAGCGCTTGCGCCTGGGTTGGCGGATAATCCACCACCAGCCACACCGGATCGAGGCTCGCCAGCTCAAACAGACTTTGCGTGGCAGCTACCTGCGCACCTTCGCGCGAATCCAGCTTAACCACATAACCGTCTTTGTCAGCGCGCAGCGTCAGTCGTGTTTCCGGTTTACCACTGCGTTCGACGGTACGGATAATCGCCTCCGGCATAAACTGCAACGCCAGTCGTTCACGGGCTGCGCGGGTCAGTTCACCATCACCCAACTGGCGAACAGCCAGATACTCCTGCTGTGCGGTAGTCCATTGAGGGATCCATAGCTGCGCCAACGGTTGGCCTTTTTTTACCCACTGTTGCGGCGCACGCACAAAGAGTTTTTCCACCACCCCGGCCGCCGGTGAAGGCACGCTCTGAATGCTGCGTTCATCGGTGGTGACTGTGGCAAACGCGGAAAATGCGCTGGCAAGAACACGATGTTCCGCGCGCCCGGTCGTCATGCCCAGATTCTGCTGTTGTTGCGCGCTGACGCTCACCCCGCCAGCAACCGGCGCGTCATCGGCATAACGCGGTACCAGCGGCATATCCATAAACGGGGATTTACCCGGCTTATCAAAACGTTGATCCGGCATCATCGGATCGTACCAGTACAACACTTTACGTGCGGGGGCCGGTTCCGTTGAGGCGGCAGGCGCGGTATGTTGCCGCCCGGTCACATATCCAATACCCGCAGCCACGCTGGCGGCAATCACAACGGCAACGATGCTCTTTTTCATCACATTAACTCCTGCGGGATCAACCAGCGGATCGCGGCCCACGTCCGCGCCATCTCTTTTTCGGCCTGGTTCGCGGCCAGTTCGCTGTCGAGCACATTACGCCGCGCATCCAACAGTTCCGGCAGCGCGCTCTGCCCGGATCGGTATTGCGCTGCCAATAGCGTGGCGCGTTGGCGCACCAGTGGTAGCACTTCATCGCGCTGGCGCATCCATAAGGTTTGCGCCGCGTTATATTCGGCAATCAGCGAGTGCAGTTGCGCCATATGCTCACGCCCGGCAAGCGCCAGTTGATCGTTAGCCTGCATCGTGCGGGAGACATCCGCCGCGTGGTCTTTGTCCTGGCGGTGTGACTGGAACAGCGGCAAATCGACGGTAAACATCACCCCGGCCATATCTTCATAACCTTCGGCGCGTCGGCCATACCACACCTCCACTTCCACATCCGGAATGGCGGCAATCGCCGACGCCGCAGAACGGGCTTTAGCACTGTTCGCGGCGCTGGCGGCGGCCACCACGTCAGGATGCTGTGCAATGCCCTGCTCAAGGGTTTTTTCGTCGGCGGGTAAGCGCTGGTAACGGGGGAGTTCACCGGCAATATCGGTCACACTTTGCCCGGTGAGTTGCATCAGACGGGTTTGCGCCAGTTGCACATCCCGCTCGGCAAGGGTGACTTTGTCGCGCATCGCGCTGAGCCCAATCCGCAAGGCCAGTACGCTGTCCGGCGTGGCGCTGCCAGCCCCTACACTGGCACGCTGTGCCCCCTGTTGCCGCTCGGTTTCCTCCAGCAGTTTGCGGGCGGTTTGCACGGCTTTCTCTGAGAGCGCCAGATCAAGCCATGCCTGTGCGGTATCGCGCTGCAACGTGGCGCGCACCACGGCGGATTTGGCGCTCACACTCTGCGCTTCCGCCAACAGCGTATCGGCCTTACGGTCACGTTTTTCTGCGCTGATGTATTGCTGCATGATGCCAACACGCTGCATGGTCATGCCTTCACGGGTCAAACGGCGGTCATTGTTGCCCTGCACCGGCACGTTTTCGATACCAAATTTCAGCTTCGGATCGGGCAACTGGCGGGCGGAATCCGCCATCGCATCCAGCGCTTGTACTTCGTTACGATTGGCGGACAGTTCGGCGGAGTAACGTTCGGCGGCGGCGAGGGTCTGCGTCAGCGTCAGTGACTCCGCCTGCACGGCGGAGCACACTAATCCGAGCGCGACCGCACCGAGCCGCAGGCTCAGTGTGCATCGTTTCATTGTTGCCTCCGGTTACGCTTGCGGCGTCAATGAAACGAGCTGGTAACCGTCGTCACGCTGAACGAAGGTAAAACTGACCTTATCGCCAGGCTTCACGGCAGGCAATGCACTCCCCTGAGGTCGTGCAAACTGCATGGTCATTGGCGGCCAGTTAAGGGCAGGAATGGCGGTATGAGCGATAGAAACAGAGTGCGCAGAAACCTTTTTGACCACGCCCTGGCTTTGGTAGACCTGAGGCTGCATCGCCTGATGCTGCGACATATCGTGCATGCCCTGCATGTCGTGTTGCATGCCTTGCATGTCATGAGTGGTTTGCGCCTGAGCGGCGGTGAAAGAGAACAGCAGTACGCCAGTCAGCGCACAACGTACATGAGAACGCATAATAAGACTCCTGTTAATCATAAAATTATAAAAATTCAATGGATTAACAGTTATCTACTCCCGATACCGGCAAAAACGGATCGTTGCCGGCGGGCCTGCGGCAGGCGGAGTTAATGACCATCCCTCGCGGGAAACATCGGTACAAACGGGTTTAACCACCGCAAGGGAAAGCGTTGAGGGCAGCGCGACCAGCGGCTGATGCGGCGTGTCTTTTTGCGCCAGATCCGGAACACAATGTTTTTCGCACAGCGGCGTTTTCATGGCGTTCATTTGTGGCGCGCTGTCCGTCATCATCATATGGTCCATATGCTGGACCATCACCGTTTCACCCTGCACGCTGACATCACAATTGTGGGAAGCAATCGCCACCTGACTTTGGATCAGCAACCAACCAAACGCCATCAGCAGCATCAACAGATGCCGCTTAATAAAGCGCAGTCGGTATAACCAGCCAGCGTGCATACACTACCTGAAAGTGAACGGGAATGAATGGCGAGTATAAGCAGGCTGGTTTTTATTTTTAAAGATTTTTTTAACAAATTTACGTCTGGCAGATTATTGCCACAGATAACAGCAAAATCGTTAACCAGGTATTATCACCAGACAAACAAATTCGCTACCATCGTTATTGCCGATTATTTATCCCTGCTTTTTATTTTTCGGCTGAATAGCAATTTCACGCGATATTCCGCTTAAAGCGTCGCTTTGTTGATTTTAATCATCTACAGAAAAGACGTTATTCGGCACATTGCGACTCCTGTTTTTTTTACTTACTTATCTTTTCAGGTCAACTTCCGGGGCCAATAACATGATTTCAACACTCATTGAACTGCTGATCGGCGTGGTGGTGATTGTCGGCGTCGCGCGCTACATCATCAAAGGGTATTCCGCCACCGGCGTGCTGTTTGTCGGCGGCCTGGCGTTATTAATCGTCAGTGCGTTAATGGGCCATAAAATATTGCCCGGCAGTGCCACCAGCACTGGTTACAGCGCCACCGATATTGTGGAATATGTGAAGATCCTGCTGATGAGTCGCGGTGGCGATCTTGGCATGATGATCATGATGCTGTGCGGGTTTGCCGCCTATATGACACATATCGGCGCGAACGATATGGTGGTGAAGCTGGCCTCTCGCCCGCTGCGTTTTATCAACTCCCCTTATTTACTGATGATTGCCGCCTACTTCGTCGCCTGCCTGATGTCGCTGGCAGTGTCGTCGGCAACCGGTCTGGGTGTTCTGCTCATGGCGACGCTGTTCCCGGTCATGGTGAACGTCGGGATCAGTCGCGGCGCAGCAGCAGCGATTTGCGCCTCTCCGGCCGCAATTATTCTCTCGCCAACCTCCGGCGACGTCGTGCTGGCAGCCAAAGCAGCGGAAATGCCGCTGGTGGATTTCGCCTTTAAAACCACACTGCCCATCTCCATTGCAGCGATTATCGCTATGGCGATTGCACACTTCTTCTGGCAACGTTACCTGGACAAGAAAGAGCACATCGTCAGCGAAATGCTGGATGTGAAAGATATCACCACCAATGCGCCGGTGTTCTACGCCATCCTGCCGTTTACGCCGATTATCGGCGTGTTGATTTTCGACGGCAAATGGGGGCCTGAACTGCACATCATTACTATTCTGGTGATCTGCATGTTGCTGGCGGCAGTGCTGGAATTCGTACGCGGCTTCAACACGCAGAAAGTCTTCTCCGGCCTGGAAGTGGCGTATCGCGGCATGGCGGATGCGTTTGCCGGTGTCGTCATGCTGCTGGTAGCGGCGGGCGTCTTTGCCCAAGGGCTGAGCACCATCGGCTTTATTCAGAGCCTGATCTCGATTGCCACCTCCTTCGGCTCCGCAAGCATTATTTTGATGCTGGTACTGGTGATCCTCACCATGCTGGCGGCAATGACCACCGGTTCCGGTAACGCGCCGTTTTATGCTTTTGTCGAGATGATCCCGAAACTGGCGCATGAGTCCGGCATTAACCCGGCGTATTTGTCTATACCGATGCTGCAAGCGTCAAACCTGGGTCGTACCATCTCTCCGGTTTCCGGCGTCGTGGTAGCAGTCGCGGGCATGGCCAATATCTCACCGTTTGAAGTGGTAAAACGTACCTCTGTACCGGTGGCTGTCGGGCTGATAGTGGTGATTATTGCAACCGAAATCCTGGTTCCGGGTGTTGCGGTGCATTAAGCCTTCTGACTGATAAAAAAGCGCCAGCCTGGCGCTTTTTTTATGCTTTAATTATTTCCTGTAATCATCCAAATACATTCATCAGGAATTGAAATGTTCAGACAGGGACTCGCCGTCAGCCTTTGCGCTGCCGGGGTACTGTTCTCATGTGCCCACGCCGCGCCGCTTCAGCCCAAACAGTATGGGGATTATGATCGCTATGTTCTGGCGCTCTCCTGGCAAACCGGTTTTTGCCAGAGCCAGCATGTTAATGGGCGCAATGAGCCCGACGAATGCCGCCTGCAAAAAGAGTTGCCGCATAAAGTGGATTTTCTGACTGTTCATGGCCTGTGGCCCGGTTTACCCAAATCCATTGCCGCACGTGGGGTCGATGAAAACCGCTGGATGCGCTACGGGTGCGCCACCCGCCCCATTCCCAATATGCCGGAGGCCAAAGCCAGCCGGAAATGCGCCGCCGCTGAAACCGGCCTCTCCCTTGAAATGGCCAACAAACTGAATGATGTGATGCCAGGTGCAGGCGGCAACTCCTGCCTTGAACGTTACGAATATGCCAAACACGGGGTTTGCTTTGGCTTCGATCCGGATGACTATTTTGGTGCAATGGTCCGCCTGAATGCCGAAATCAAACAGAGCGCCCTTGGCGCTTTTCTGGCGGATAACTACGGCAAAACCGTTACCCGTGCGGCGTTCGATAGCGCGGTTACCCGTGCTTACGGCGGGCAGGCTGTGACAGCGGTAAAACTGACCTGCAGCGGCAACCCGGCATGGCTAACCGAAATGCAGATTGCCATCAAAGCCGATGCCATCAACGCGCCGTTATCAACAGCCTCGCTGCTACCACAGCCGCATCCCGGCAACTGTGGCGCACAGTTTGTCATCGACAAGGTGGGTTACTGATCCCGCTCATTTCCGGCAAATGTGCGCCGTGTCACTTCACAGTTTGCTACGCTGTCAGTATCATCCCTTGTAGACAAACCCTCGCTGCCCGTCGGCGAGGGTTTTTCTTTGGATCAATCAGGCGGCACTGCCGCTTAAACGACATGGAGTAACAGGAGTAACAGATGTCCAGACCTGCCATTATCATTAATGAGCGAGACGCCGAGCGCCTCGACCGACTGCTTGAGCAACCGGCTCACGCCAGCCTGCCGGTCGCGGATGCACTGAATGAAGAACTGGATCGTGCACAAATGTGTGCGCCGGAAGCCATGCCGCACGATGTGGTGACAATGAACAGTCGGGTGAAATTTCGCGAGCTGAAAAGCGGCGAAGAGCGTATCCGCACGCTGGTCTACCCGGCGCAAATGACCGACAGCGCCAGCCAGTTGTCAGTACTGGCCCCGGTGGGCGCGGCGTTGTTGGGCTTACGGGTTGGTGACACTATTCACTGGGCATTACCCGGGGGTGCCACAGCCGATCTCGAAGTGCTGGCGCTCCTTTACCAGCCCGAAGCCGCTGGCGATTTTATGCTCTGATCACGCCGCTGCTTTGTTTTGCAGAGGATGCGCTCGCATCCTCTTTCCGCCCTTTTCCTCTCCGTTTTTATATTTGCCAGCCAGGCAACAAAATATTTCTGCCCTTTATGCTTCAATCAGATGGACATAATCTACAGGGAGAAGCGTTTATGTATCAGACAATCATTATGCCGGTCGATGTTTTCGAAATGGAGTTAAGCGACAAAGCCGTGCGTCACGCTGAATTTCTCGCGCAGAGCGAAGGCGTTATTCATTTGCTGCATGTATTACCCGCCTCCGCCAGCCTGAGTCTGCACCGCTTCGCCGCCGATTTACGCCGTTTTGAAGAACATCTGCAACACGAAGCGCAAACGCGCCTCAGCACCATGATCACGCACTTTAATATCGATTCCTCACGTATTCATACCCATGTCCGTTTTGGTAACGTGCGCGATGTGCTGAATGAGTTAGCTGAAGAACTGCATGCCGATATGGTAGTGATTGCCTCGCGCAATCCGTCTATCTCCACGCACCTGCTCGGCTCCAACGCCGCCAATATTGTGCGCCACGCGCATATCCCGGTGCTGGTCGTCAGGTAGACCCGGTCAGACGCAAGCCACCGATGGGCATAAAAAAAGAGGCTACCCAAAGGTAGCCTCTTTCGTTTGCAGGTAATGTCTGACTTTCTTATTTATGATTACGCACTTTTTGTGCGAATGAGGTAGTCAAACGCGCTCAGCGACGCTTTAGCCCCCTCACCCGAAGCAATAATGATCTGTTTGTACGGCACCGTCGTGCAGTCACCGGCCGCAAACACACCTTTCACGCTGGTTTCACAACGGGTATCGATAATGATCTCACCCATGCGGTTGCGCTCAATTGCGCCTTCCAGCCAGGTGGTGTTCGGCAGCAGACCAATCTGCACAAAGATCCCCGCCAGCGCCACATGGTGCACATCACCACTGACACGATCGCGGTACTCAAGACCGGTCACTTTGCTGCCGTCACCTTTCACTTCGGTGGTCTGCGCATTCAGAACGATGTCGACATTTTTCAGGCTACGCAGCTTATTCTGCAACACCTGATCCGCTTTCATCTCGGGAGCGAACTCCAGCAACGTGACGTGCTCAACAATCCCGGCGAGATCGATAGCCGCTTCCACACCGGAGTTACCGCCGCCAATCACCGCCACGCGTTTACCTTTAAACAACGGGCCGTCGCAGTGCGGGCAGTAGGTCACGCCTTTGGTGCGATATTGCTCTTCACCCGGTACGTTCATGTTGCGCCATTTCGCCCCGGTGGCAATGATGATGCTGCGGGCTTTCAGCACCGCGCCGGAGGCGGTTTCAATCTGATGCAGGCCGCCTTCAACCGCCGCGGGCGTCAGTTTGCTGGCACTCTGGCTGTCAATCACGTCCACATCATACTCAGCCACATGCGCTTTCAACGCGCCAGCCAGTTTCTGACCTTCGGTTTTCGGAACCGAGATATAGTTTTCAATGTCGACCGTATCCAGCACCTGACCGCCGAAACGCTCGCCCATCAGACCGGTACGAATGCCTTTACGGGCCGAGTAGATTGCCGCCGCTGCGCCTGCCGGGCCGGAACCCACAATCAGCACATCGTAGGCATCGCGTTTATTCAGTTCTTCCGCCGCACGTTTCTCTGCACCGGTATCAATTTTGGCCACGATCTCCGCCAGCGTCATACGCCCTTGGCCAAACTCTTTGCCGTTCACAAACACAGCCGGAACACCCATCACGTTACGATCGGTGATTTCGTTCTGGAAAGTTCCGCCATCAATTGCCGTATGCGTGATGCGCGGGTTCAGTACCGCCATCAGGTTCAGCGCCTGCACCACGTCCGGGCAGTTATGGCAGGAGAGCGAATAATAGGTTTCAAAGGCAAAATCCCCGTCGAGATCGCGGATCTGCTCAAGCAACGCCTGCGCCTCTTTTGACGGATGACCACCCGTCCACAGCAGCGCCAGCACCAGGGAGGTAAATTCATGACCCAGCGGCGAACCGGCAAAGCGTGGCCCTTGAGTAGAGCCAGGGTTAGTGATCAGGAATGACGGCTTACGCACCGCCAGGCTGTTGTCTTCTTTAAAGGAGACCTTGTCTGACAGTTCCGCGATTTCAGCCAGCAGTTCCTTGATTTCTGCCGATTTCGCGCTGTCATCCAGCGTAGCAATCAGCTCAACAGGTTTGGTCAGTTTCTCAAGGTAGGCCTTGAGTTGCGTTTTCATATTGGTGTCGAGCATCGTCATTCCCTCTCTTAAAACATCATCATGCAAGCCGAATCATGTAAGGCTGCATCAATGCAACTTGCATCATGGTGCTGAATAAAACGGGCACCCAAAAAGCACCCGTATGTGAGGCAAATTCCTCGTATTTCTTGTCACAGGAAGGCGGCAAGCTTATGAATCCCCCGGAGCTTACACCAGTAAGCGACCGGGCTGAGTAAGCGCAGCCAACACGCCTGTAGCATGAAAGACGCCGGAATTTTTAGATTTTACCAACCAGGTCCAGAGACGGAGCCAGCGTCGCATCGCCTTCTTTCCATTTTGCCGGGCACACTTCGCCTGGGTGAGAAGCAACATACTGTGCCGCTTTCACTTTACGCAGCAGGTCAGATGCGTCGCGGCCGATGCCTTCAGCGGTCACTTCGATAGCCTGAATGATGCCCTGCGGGTCAACGATAAAGGTACCGCGGTCAGCCAGACCTTCGTCTTCACGCATGTTTTCGAAGTTACGGGTCAGGGCACCTGTCGGGTCGCCGATCATCGCGTATTTGATTTTCGCGATGGTGTCAGAGCTGCTGTGCCATGCTTTGTGGGTAAAGTGGGTATCGGTGGAAACAGAGTATACGTCCACACCCAGTTTCTGCAGTTCGTCGTAGTGATCTGCCACGTCGCCCAGTTCGGTCGGGCATACGAAGGTGAAGTCAGCCGGGTAGAAGAAGAAGACGCTCCAGCGGCCTTCGGTATCTTTCTCGGTTACTTCGATGAACTCACCGTTTTTGAACGCCTGGTTTTTAAAAGGTTTAATCTTGGTATTAATTAAGGACATCTCTACTTCCTCCGTGTTTTCGTTGGGGTGTAAGTTAACGAACTTTATGTGACAGGGCTAATGCGTTTGCATTATCAAATCAATAAGCGTTAGCTAACAACCCGCAATAAGCAACCTTGAGAGCGATCAATTTGCCAAACGTAAAAAGGCCACCGCGACGGGTGGCCTCGATACCTGAAATACCCGTGGGTGCTTCAGCGCCAGCAAGCTGGCAATGTGTTGCGCTCATAACCAAAGGTCATCAAGCCAATCGATTAGACCATCCCCGGCGACCCGCGACAATGCCAGCCGGGCGGGGTCTTATCTATGGCTGCGATAGGTCTACCCTAAGTTGAATTTTACCCATTGATTTTATAAGGATTGTTATGTTCAAGCGTCTGTTAATGCTGACATTGCTCCCGCTCACCCTGCACGCGGAAGAGCTGCCCGCGCCGGTAAAAGCCATTGAAAAGCAAGGCATCACCATTATCAAATCCTTTGACGCGCCTGGTGGCATGAAAGGTTATCTTGGCAAATACCAGGACATGGGGGTCACCATTTACCTGACGCCAGACGGCAAACACGCCATCTCGGGGTATATGTATGACGAAGCAGGCAGCAACCTGAGCGAAAAACTGATTGCTAAAGAGATCTACGCGCCTGCCGGGCGCGCGCTGTGGCAACAGATGGAAAAAGCCGACTGGATCCTGGACGGTAAAAAAGAGGCGCCGCGGGTGGTGTATGTGTTTGCCGATCCTTACTGCCCCTATTGCAAGCAGTTCTGGCAGCAGGCACGCCCGTGGGTAGAGTCCGGCAAAGTGCAGATCCGTACCCTGCTGGTCGGCGTGATCAAACCGGAAAGCCCGGCGGCGGCCGCCGCCATTCTGAGCGCGAAAGATCCGGCGAAAAGCTGGCATGACTATGAGCAATCCAACGGCAAAATGGCGCTAACCTTGCCCAAATCCGTCCCGCCGGAAATAATGAAAAAACTGAACAGCAACCAGAAAATCATGGACGATCTCGGCGCAAACGCCACGCCTGCGATCTACTACATGAATGAAGATAATGTGTTGCAGCAGGAAGTCGGGCTGCCAGATGCTGAAAAACTGAAAACCATCATGGGCGACAAATAACGGCGACGCAGAGCGCGCCGCCGAAGAGAGTTACAGTTTACACAGGCGCTCTGCCGCTGCCAGCAGCGTCGATTCCTGTTTTGCAAAGCACAGACGAATAAGCTTATGCGGGAAGGGATCGGCGCAGAACACCGACAGCGGGATAGCCGCCACACCCACCTCTTTTGTCAGCCACTGGCAGAAGCTCACGTCGTCGAGATCGGAAATAGCGCTGTAATCCGCCAGCAGGAAATAGGTGCCTTCACAGGGCAAAATCTCCAGCTTGCTGTTGCTCAGCGCGTTGACCAGGACATCGCGGCGGGCGCGGTAAAAGGCCGGCAATTCACGATAATGCTCGGGCGCTGCACGCAACATGTCCGCCAGCGCCAGCTGTGCCGGCGTATTGACAGAAAACGTCAGATATTGATGCACCTTACGCAGCTCCGCGCTGATAGCGGCCGGTGCCACGCAGTAACCCACTTTCCAGCCGGTCATATGATAAGTCTTACCAAATGAGGACACCGCCACCGCCCGCTCACGCAGTTGCGGGTGCGCCAGCACGCTGGCATGGCCCTCTTCGGCAAAGCAGATATGTTCGTAGACTTCATCGCTGATGACATAAATTTCACGATCGGCAATCGCCTGCCACAGCGCAGCGAAATCCGCACTGCGCCACACCGTTGCCGACGGGTTGTGCGGTGTGTTGAGGATCACCAGCCGCGTACGATCGCTCAGCAACGCGGCAAATGCCTGCCAGTCGACGCGAAACTGCGGCGGCTGCAACGCAATGCGCTTCAGTACGCCACCGGAAAGTTCCACTGCGGGCGCATAGCTGTCGTAACTGGGATCAAAGCAGATAACTTCATCACCCTGACGCACCAGTGCCGTAATGGCCGCATACAATGCTTCCGTCGCCCCAGCAGTCACCGTAATGTCGCTATTCACATCCGGTTTATGACCGTACAGCGCTTCGGTTTTATCGGCAATGGCTTCGCGCAACGCCTGCACGCCTGTCATCGGCGCGTACTGATTCGCCCCCTGCGCTACGTGGTGCGCCAGCCGCTCCTGCAAATAGCGCGGGCCGTCGAAATCCGGGAAGCCTTGCGACAGGTTGATCGCCTGATGCTGCTGCGCCAGCGCGCTCATTTGCGTGAAGATGGTGGTGCCAAGTGCGGGAAGTTTACTCTCAGGAATCAGTGGGTTATTGCTCATCGTTGCGTGCCTGCTTGTAATACTCATGTTGCTGCCACTATAACACGATGTTAGTATTTGGCAATCAAGACGCTTAGACGTCTATACGATAACAATATTCCTGATAAGGAAGGGTGATGACAGACAACCTGCAACTCCATGAACTCGTTTCCGCCTGTCACTGGCTGGGCGCGAAAGGCTGGGCACCAGCCACCGGCGGCAATATGTCGGTGCGCCAGGACGCCGACTGGTGCTGGCTGAGCGAATCCGGTAAAGACAAAGGCAACCTGACCAGCGCAGACTTTTTGCAGGTTTCCATTGCCGACAATCATGCGCCTTCCGGCCGTAAACCCTCAGCGGAAACCGGGTTGCATACCCTGATTTATCGTCTCTACCCGCAAGCCCATGCAGTGCTGCATGTACATACCGTCAACGCGACAGTGCTCTCCCGCGTAGAGAAATCCGCCACACTGCAACTCAATGGTTATGAGATGCAAAAATGCCTGCGCGGGCAGACCAGCCATCTGGACACCGTGCCGATGGCGATTTTCGATAACGATCAGGATATCGACGCGCTGGCAAAACGCATTGAAGACTATGCGCAAACACACCCGTTACCGTATGGTTTTCTGCTACGCGGTCACGGGCTGACCTGCTGGGGGCGCAATGTCGCCGAAGCGCGCCGCCATCTGGAAGGGCTGGAATTTTTATTTGAATGCGAACTGCAGCGCCGCCTGCTGGAGAGACTATGATCCGCGCTATCGTTACCGATATTGAAGGCACCACCAGTGATATCCGCTTTGTGCATAACGTATTGTTTCCTTACGCCCGTGAGCGTCTGGCCGCATTTGTCACTGCAGAGCAGTATAAAGAGCCGGTCAGCACCATCCTGAACAATCTGCGCGACGAAGTGGCGCAACCGGATGCCAGCGCAGCCGAACTTATTGATGTGCTGTTTGCTTTTATGGATGAAGACCGCAAGTCGACGGCGCTCAAAGCGTTGCAGGGGATCATCTGGCGCGACGGCTACGTCAACGGCGATTTTACCGGTCACCTTTACCCGGACGTGCTGCCGCAGCTTGAAAAATGGAAGGCGCAGGGCATTGATCTGTATGTATATTCCTCTGGCTCCGTTGCTGCGCAAAAACTGTTATTTGGCTACAGCGACGAAGGTGATATTACTCATCTGTTCAGCGGTTACTTCGATACGCTGGTGGGTGCGAAGCGGGAGGTGCAATCCTACCGTAACATTGCCACGCAGCTTGGGCTGCCGCCCTCGTCCATTCTGTTCCTGTCAGATATTCACCAGGAGCTGGACGCCGCCGAAGAAGCCGGTTTTCGCACCATACAACTGATTCGCGGTGATGATGACGCAGCCAGCCATCATCATCAGGTTCCCTCTTTCAGCAACATTAAGCCGGAGCAGATACCGTCATGAGCGCCCTGACGATTTACACCGATACCGATGCCAGCACGCCGGTGTGGCACAGCACAGAAGCGAGCGAAATCCAGCAGCAGCTGAACGCTAAAGGCGTGCGATTTGAACGCTGGCAAGCAGACCGCGACCTGGGCGCGGATCCCACGCCGGAGGCGGTGATCACCGCTTACCAGCACGCTATCGACACACTGGTGGCGGAAAAAGGCTACCAGAGCTGGGATGTAATCAGCCTGCGCGCCGATAACCCGCAAAAAGAGGCGCTGCGCGCAAAGTTCCTTAATGAGCACACCCACGGCGAAGACGAAGTGCGCTTCTTTGTGGAAGGCGCGGGTTTGTTCTGCCTGCATATCGGCCACGAGGTTTACCAGGTGCTGTGCGAGAAAAACGATCTTATCTCCGTGCCCGCAGGCACCCCGCACTGGTTTGATATGGGTTCAGAGCCGAACTTCACTGCAATCCGGATTTTTGATAACCCCGAAGGGTGGATAGCGCAGTTTACCGGCGACGCGATAGCGAACCAGTATCCTCGCCTGGCGTAACAGGATCTTCACCGCCAGGAAAAATCAGCGAATAGCGGAAACAAAAAAACCATCTTAACGATGGTTTTTTTGTATTTTCATTTGTGGGGGTCGGCTTGCATCTTTTCATGCGTTGCATACAAAGTGCCGTTGGGCAAATACGGCAACGATCCCTGGTCGTCAGGTCACAGGTATTCAGTAACGTTATTCCACCTCATCACGCTTGGTATGTGTTGATACACCTTTCTATAACTCAGCACAGGATGTTCGCCGGGAACGACATACTGGAATTTTCCATCATAACCATGCTAAACCCTGAGTACGCTTTTCAACGTTCAGCGCGAAACAGGAGAGCACTGTGCAGGACGATTTTTACTGGATCAACACGCCGCGTGTCTGGCACAAAACGCCGGACGGGCTCAGCGTCGTGACCGATGGCAATACCGATTTCTGGCAAACCACCTGGTACGGGTTTGAGCGCTTCAGCGGGCACGGTTTTGTACGCGACGTAACGGGGGATTTCACCTTTCAGGTGCGGATACAGGCTAACTTCTCTGCACTGTACGACCAGGCGGGCATTCTGCTGGTGGCCGACAAACAGCACTGGCTGAAAGCCGGGATCGAGTTTAACGACGGCGCACCGGCGATAGGCAGCGTGTTAACACACGGGCAGTCAGACTGGGCGACCGGTATTTTCCCTGGCGATGCGGGTGACTTCTGGCTGCGACTGAGCCGCAAAGGTGATGCCCTCAGACTGCAATACTCCACCGACGGTCAGGAGTGGCCGCTGTTGCGGCTCTGCCCTTTTGCGCACACGCAATGTGCCGTCGGCGTGATGTGCTGCACCCCCGAACGCGAAGGTCTGGAGGTGCGTTTTACCGATATCACCTTAACGCCGTTGCTGGAAAAGGACCTTCACGATCTCTCCTGAGCACCAGGGCGTGACGTGGTCAGCCTCGCAGGCTGACCACAGCCTGATTCAGAACGTCTCCCAGTTCCCTTCGCCAGCCGGAGCCGCCGTTTGAGTCACAGGCTGAGCGGTAACGGTGCGTGTTTTATGCACTTTACTTTCCCCTTCATGACCCAGTTTAAACAGGGAAATCAACCGGCTTAACTGGCCGGATTGTTGCTCAAGCGAGCCTGCGGCGGCAGAAGATTCCTGCACCAGCGCGGCGTTTTGCTGGGTGGTGGTGTCCAGTTCGCTCATCGCTTTACTGATCTGATCAATACCGCGGCTTTGCTCGTCCGAAGCATGGGAAATTTCAGTCATGATGCCGCTTACGCCCTCCACGGAAGAGACAATCTCTTTCATGGTTTCTCCGGCTTTGTTCACCATTTCTGAGCCAGAACTGACCCTCGCGACCGACTCCTGGATCAACTCTTCAATCTCTTTTGCAGCCTGCGCGCTGCGTTGGGCAAGGCTTCTGACTTCTCCTGCCACCACGGCGAAACCCCGCCCCTGCTCTCCGGCGCGAGCCGCTTCCACCGCCGCATTCAGGGCAAGGATATTGGTCTGGAAGGAGATACCGTTGATCACGGTGATGATGTCTTTAATTTTATTGGAGCTTTCGGTGATGTTATCCATCGTGTGCACCACGTCAGACACCAGCTTGCCGCCGCTCTGCGCATTTTTCGCCGCCGTCTGCGCGAGGTTACTGGCTTCGCGGGCGTTATCCGCATTGCGTTTTACGGTGGAGGTCAGCTCTTCCATACTGGCGGCGGTTTCAACGACCGCCGCCGATTGTTCCTCCGTACGGGAGGCGAGATCGGTGTTGCCAGCGGCAATCTGCGAAGATGCTGATGCCACGCTGACCACCGATTCTTTGATTTGTGAGATCAGATCGCGCAGTTTCTGGTTCATGGCCGCCATTGCTGAGCTCAGGCGCCCCAACTCATCGGTGGATTCCGCTTCAATAACGGCCGTGAGATCACCCTGGGCAATGCTTTCCGCCAGCGTCAGGTTGTAACGGATCTGCCGTGTCATCTGCCGGGTGATCAGCCATGCCGTGACCAGGCCAACCAGCACGGCGCAGACGGTGACTACCAGCAAAATGTAAATCACATTGCCAATGGAGGCATTGCTCTTCTCAGTCTGCATTTTCGCCAGACTATGGGTGACAGTGTTGAGCTTATCCGCAACGCCCGAGAGCGCATCCGACGCTTTCTGGGCTTTTGCCAGCGCAGCAAAGTAGGCATCAATCTGGTGATCCAGGTTCTGCAACTGGTTATGCACGTCATCCACCATCACCGTATCTGCCGTCCCTTCCCCCTGTTTTATCAGGGCGTGGAGCGCATTGGCATTTTGCAGCGCCTCAGAGAACTGGCTCTTATCTTCTTTGCCGCGAGAGGCGACAATACCGTCGGCATCTGCCTGCAGCGCCGCCAGTAACATCATGTAATTGACATCGTTTTTCTGTGGAGCCGCACTGCCTTTTATCGCATCGCTGTATTCGGTGAACACCGGGTGATTCAGCGCTGCCAGAACCTGTTTCGCTTGTTCCGTCGCGGCATTTTCATCAGCCACCAGGTTGTTACGTAACTGCACATAGTGCGGAAGCGTGGATTTCAGCTCTTCAAACAACAGTCCGGTGTCATGCTCCCAGATAAGGTTGCTGCCCTGCTCAATACCGGCAGACATTTTTTCGATAGCGGCATGGTTAGCCTCCATCGTTTTTTGATCATGATTCAGTTGAAAAACAAGGCGATTTCGTCTGGCTGTATTCAGATCCTCACTAATCTGGGTCACCAGTCGCGCTTTATCCGAGTGATCACGGATCACCGACAGTTGATAAACACTGACTACAGAAGAAAGAATGATAATGGCGAGCAAAACAGAAAAGCCGCCAAATAGCTTTGCCGCTACGGAGAGATTTTTGAACATAGTAATCTGACGTGCCATCTGTTTACTCCTTAACGCCCTGTATGAGAATGATGACAACAGAAAAATGCCGAAAACACCGGGTTAGCCTGCTTAGTATTATCAGGCTAATCTCTGGTGCGGCGACATTAATGCTGTGTATTTGATGCTTTATCTACTATCGGCAAGCCGCGCTTTTTTAATTAGTCAAAAAACGCATTAAAAAATAATAGTTATGTTTTTCCCTATTAAATAATAACTACGATCACATTTTCTTTTATATGATATATCAAGGTGACTCACACCTCCTTGCTGGAATATATTATATACAATCACTCAATAACAAAAATTACGTTACCCATTGTATTAAAACCCTATTTTAGCGACACTGCTTATTATTATGGTTTGGATCAAAAAATATTCTTTTTTTACGTAAACAGCCGTGAAGATTTTAGTTAGGACGCCGATAAAAAAAAGGACTCCTCTCTATGGAATGTTTCTGAGGCCATTATGACCATCCTGAAGAAATTGTTATTTGTTTTTTTAATCACGTTTGTTGCAATAATCATCCTTGGCGGCCTGAGCATACGGGCTTTAGATAAAGCGCAGGAACGTTTTGATTATGTTGTAGATAATACTCTACCCAGCGTGAGTAAAATCAGTGAAGCGCTCCAGCACCGAGAAGAAGCCAGACGGCAAATTCTGATGTCATTGCTGGTTAATGATGAAAACGTGTTTACCAAGCATATTACCCAGGCAAAAGATGAACTGGGGAAAACACGTGCCATTCTCGATTATTACAAAACCAATCTGATCAGCGATAAAACGGATGGCGAGTTGCAGCAAAAAGCCAGCGACTCATTTGATGAATACGCCCAAAAAGTGGATGCGTTGATTACCGCCTACCACAGCGACGGGGGCATTGAAGCTGCCCGAAAAATGGTCTCCGATGGCGGGATCACGGCAACGGCTTCCGTGGCACTCAGCGCCAATTTAAATGGCATGCTCAAATATAACTATGATCTCGCTAAAGAATATGCACAAAACAACCATCAGCAATATATCAGTACCTTCTGGCTACTGGTTGGCACCATTATTGGTTTAGTGGCGCTGGTAGCCGTTTTCGCAACGTCTATTCTTAGCTATCTGAATAAAGGTTTAAAAAGCCTGCAGACCAGTATGGGAACAATCAGTAATACCCTGGATTTAACCGTAAAAGTGGATCTGCATAAAAAAGATGAACTTGGTGCAACCGCAGAGAGTTTTAATAACCTGATGGATAAAATCCGCCAGGTGCTGGCAAGCGTAAAAGAAGCCAGCAACGAAGTGGATATTGCCGCCAGTGAAATCGCCAAGAGTAACGATGATCTCTCTTCCCGCACGGAATCCCAGGCCTCGTCACTGGAACAGACCGCTGCCAGCATGAATGAGCTGTCGGTGACGGTAAAACACAATATGGACAATGCCCAGGAAGCCAATACGTTTATTGGGCGCGTTCAGTCCATGGTCAATGAAAGCCATCGGGAATTGAGTTCGCTGCAAAAATCCATTGACGATATTTCTGCTTCATCGGCGAAAATCTCTGAAATTACTGACATTATCGACGGCATTGCTTTCCAGACCAACATCCTCGCGCTGAACGCGGCGGTGGAAGCGGCCCGCGCCGGGGAACAAGGCAAAGGCTTTGCGGTGGTGGCCGGAGAGGTGCGTTCCCTGTCGCAGCGCTCGTCCGTGGCCGCACGGGATATTCGCGGGTTAATCGATGAAGCGATCAAAAATGTGGATCAGGGAGTCAGTTATGCGGCGAACGTCACCACCCGTATGAACGACGCATTGGGCGCAGTCGATGAAACCACGGTGCTTATCAACCAGGTCAATAACTCCTCCACCGAGCAGAGTCACGGCATCGAGCAGGTGAATATCGCCGTCAGCCAGATGGAGGGGAATTTGCAGCAGAACGCCGCGATGGTGGAAGAGATGGCCACGGCCGCAAACTCTCTGAGTCACCAGGCCGGGAAACTGCTCAACGATGTGAATGCATTTAAATTGTAGCCACAGAGCCGGGTGTTTCGCGCATCCGGCTTACACCTTCGCCCCACGTCGGCACAGCACCATCAGCACCAGCGTGCCAGGACTTAACCCGATAAACACAACATCCAGAGAAGTGGCCATTCTGTTCTCCTTCGTTCTTGCCCTCTGCAATGGCACTCCCCTACTCGCTTATCCAGGCGCTGTACGAGATAAATACCGCCACGTGGAGAAACCCGCCGCTGAAGAGGTTCAACCGGCTCATCCCGTTGGGGTGAGTCGATTGATCCCCATTGCCATCACCTGCGCCGGATCGAACAGCGATAAGCTCTCCACCTGCGACAGCAGCAGCACTTTGCGAAAATCCAACGCGGAGCGCGGTCCCGACGTTAAATCAATGTCGTGCGACGCGTACCAGGCGCTGTAATTATGCTCAACATGCAGATCGAGCGTATTGTCATCCCGGTAGCCGCTCAGCATCGGGATCAGTACGATGTTATTGGCATCACCGCTATCAAACGTTGCGGTATGGATCATGCCAATGTAAATGCGCTGCGACTTGAGCGTTATCCAGGCCAGGTCGCCCTTTTCCATACACTGATAAATCAGCCCTTCAACCCCATTTGCCCGCGACAGATGTTTATACAACTCCCGTCGGCCATGGCTATCGAGACGCGCACTGCCAGACCAGTTGGAGCGCCAGAGGCAAAAGATGACGGCGAACGCAAGCATGATCACCACCGGTGCCTGGATGCCTAAAAAGCTCCAGTTCATAAAGCTCATGTGCAGATGGTAGTGCTCCGCGTCAAAAAATGAAGGCAGTGCATTCATCACCGCAGAGGCGAGCAGCAGACCGAGCCATAGCAACGCCGTAGCCAGCATCCCCTGTAAGACAAAGACGCAACCATACAACGCGACCAGAAAATAGACATCCCAGCCAAAGCTGCGTTTGAATTTGAAACGCGTCGTCAGATCGTGGGAGGTATACCAGTAGCCACACACCATCAACACCATAAAGATCGCTGTTCCCATTTTACGCCCTCTTTAGTGCGTCAACGTGGCGTTTGAAATCCTCCTGTACCCGCTGGCAACGGATATTGACCGAGGTGTTACCGTCAGCATCAACGAGAATACGATCGCCATCTTCAATGGCATCCTGGATCTCACCATGGCTCATCACCTGCAATAACCGGTCTGGACTGGCGAATAAGGAATACAACATTTTTTTCATCACTGACCTCCGCAGCCAAGTATAGAAATCCACGACCGGCTATGCGGAATTTTAACCTTTTTCTTACTGACGCAGCGGCGGGCCTGCCGGTTGTCACTTTTAAGCAATAAGTTGTCATCTGCGCGTGCGCACGCCAATGGTTCTCTGTGGAAACTGGGGAAAAAACCGACGGAGAGCCAGGATGTTAACGACCCCCAGTGACAAATATAAACCGCACACGCCAGTGAAAATCAGCGACCGCCGCTGGCCGGACAACACCCTCACACACGCACCGCGTTGGTTGTCCACTGACCTGCGGGACGGCAACCAGGCACTCGCCGAACCCATGGATGCGGCACGTAAACTGACGTTCTGGGATTTACTGCTCGCCTGCGGGTTTAAAGAAATTGAGGTCGCCTTCCCGTCCGCATCGCAAACCGATTTCAATTTTGTGCGCCAGCTAATTGAGGAACAGCGCATCCCTGACGATGTCACTATTCAGGTCTTAACGCAGGCGCGGGAAGACTTAATTGCCCGCACCTTTGAATCGTTGCAGGGCGCGCACCGCGCCACGGTGCATTTATACAATGCCACAGCGCCCGTGTTTCGCGAGCAGGTCTTCCGCCAGAGCCGTGAAGAGATTGTCATGCTGGCCGTCAACGCGGCAAAACAGATCCGCCGCCAGTGTGAAGAGGCAACAGGCACCGCGTGGGTGTTTCAATACTCGCCGGAAACCTTCTGTTTTACCGAAGCCGAATTTGCGCTGGAGATTTGCGAAGCAGTAGCCGATGTCTGGGATCCCTCCCCCCTGCGGCCGATGATCATCAACCTGCCCGCCACAGTCGAAGTCAACACACCGAATGTGTACGCCGATCAGATTGAGCACTTTTGCCGCCATTTCTCCCGCCGGGAACAGGTCTGCATCAGCGTGCATACGCATAACGATCGTGGCACGGGCATTGCCAGCGCGGAACTGGCGTTGCTGGCTGGCGCTGAGCGCGTAGAAGGATGCCTGTTTGGCAATGGCGAGCGCACCGGGAATGCGGACCTGGTGACACTGGCGCTGAACCTCTATACCCAGGGCATCGCCCCGCAGCTCGATTTCAGCGAAATGAAAAAAGTGGTGGAGATCGTCGAAGCGTGCAACCAGCTCCCTGTGGCACCACGCCATCCTTACGCCGGAGAACTGGTATTTACGGCGTTTTCCGGTTCGCATCAGGATGCCATCAAAAAAGGGTTCGCCGCCCGCCAACTTGCTCCGGCCTCGTACTGGGAAGTGCCCTATCTGCCACTCGATCCGGCAGACGTAGGTTGCAGCTACGAGGCAGTGATCCGCGTGAACAGTCAGTCTGGCAAAAGCGGTGCGGCATGGTTGCTGGAACAGAACCATGGCCTGAGTCTGCCACGTAAACTGCAACAGGCCTTCAGCCAGCAGGTACAGCATGAAGCCGATCGCGCAGGAAAAGAGATGTCGCAAATGGCCATCTGGAACCTGTTCCGCCAGCGTTACGGCCTGGTGGATCAGCCCACTCTGCAACTGATTGAGTACACCTGCACTAACCAGCCGGGGCAAGAGACCGCCCTGTTGGCGGAACTCCGCTACGATGGCAAAGCACTGAAATTCGGTGCGACCGGCAACGGTTTTCTTTCCGCCGCCATCACCGCGCTGTGCCGAAACCTGAACATGGAGATCAACATTGAGAGCTATCACGAGCATACGCTGGGGAAACACAGCGACAGCCGCTCAGTCGCCTATGTCTGCTGCGAAAATAAAAAAGGCGACCGCGCCTGGGGCGTGAGCATTGATAGCGACATAACCCGCGCCTCATTGCAGGCGTTGCTGAACGCTGCAGGGCAGTTTATTACGGCGTAAAGTAATCGCCGGGCGGAACCCCCATCACCCGGCGAAACATGGCGCTAAAGGCGCTGGGATTCGCATAGCCAGAGTCCAGCGCCACCTGCGTAACCGGCTCACCTCTGGCCAGTCGTGTCAGCGCACCCAGTAATCGCGCGCGCCGCACCCATTCGCTGAACTGTAACCCGGTTTGTTGGTAGAAATGACGCGACAGCGTTCGCCCACTCATACTCACCTGGCGGGCGGCATTTTCCAGCGTCCACGCTCCGGCGGGCGTTGCACGCACCGCATCGCACAGCTGTTTTAAACGGGGTGATGAGGGTTCCGGTAAACAAAACGGCAGCGTGTTCATCAGGCGGATTTCATCGAGGATCAGTTCATAAATACGCTCCGCCCGCGTCCCGGCCTGATACGCCGCAGGCAGCTCCAGGGCGTTCACGATCAGCGCCCGCAATAACTCGCTGATCCGCACCACCTGGCAGATAACCGGCAGATCGGCGCGCGCCAGCGGCTGCACAAATACGCCCCGCGCCTGCACGTCGCCGTCAATATGCAGGGCATGCAAAACGTGCGCAGGGATCCAGACACCCCGGGTTGGCGGCACCACCCACGTCCCCTGCGCGGTTTCAACGCGGATCACCCCGCTCAGGGTATGAATCAGTTGATCGCAAGGGTGCGTGTGCCACGGCTCATGTTCGCCATGTCGGTAGTCATGGGCATAAGGGATCAGAGAACGGTGGGAGAAATCCAAAACGAAAGTCTGTTTCACGGCGCGCCTGTAGGAGTCATTGGCAGGGTCATCCTACCTTAAACAGCGCCGCGTTTTCTGTCATCCGTTGTCTGCAGCGCCGGAAAGCGGCAGGCCGAATCACAGACACACGCACAGGCCCGGTAAGCCTTACGCCACCGGGCACCGTGCAGAAAACTTACTGCCCGTAGTAGGCGTTTGAACCGTGCTTGCGCAAGTAGTGTTTATCCAGTAACGGTTGCTGCATATCTGGCAGTTGCGGTGCAAGCTGGCGGGAGAAAAGCCCCATATACGCGCACTCTTCCAGCACCACCGCGTTATGCACCGCGTCGGCAGCGTTCTTGCCCCACGCGAACGGGCCGTGGGAATGCACCAGCACCGCCGGGATCTGCATCGGGTCGATATCGCGCTGCTCGAAGGTTTTAATGATCACCTCGCCGGTCTGATACTCGTACTCACCGTTGATCTCCTCGTCGGTCATCAAGCGGGTGCAGGGGATCGCACCGTAGAAGTAATCCGCGTGGGTAGTTCCCCACGCGGGCAGATCCAGCCCGGCCTGCGACCAGATGGTGGCATGGCGAGAATGGGTATGTACAATGCCGCCAATTTGCGGAAAACGGCGATACAGCGCCAGGTGCGTTGGCGTGTCGGATGACGGCTTTTTATTGCCTTCCACCACCCTACCGCTGGCGATTTCCACCACCACCATATCCTCTGCGGTCATCACGTCGTACTCCACGCCGGAGGGTTTGATCACCATCCGTGTGCCGCTCTCATCCACCGCGCTGACGTTACCCCAGGTAAAAGTCACCAGATGATGGGCGGGCAGCGCCAGGTTGGCGGCCAGCACCTCGGCTTTCAGTTGCGCTAACATACCAATCCTCCTTCCTGCATACGGGCTTCGATCCAGCGGCGGGCCTGAATAATTTCCAGCACCGGCTCTTTGGCTTTTTCGGTCCACATTTCAATTAAAAACGCGCCGCGGTAGTTCAGTTGGTGCAGCGTACGGAACACGCCGACAAAATCGACGCAGCCTTCACCAAACGGCACATCACGGAACTGGCCGGGGCTCTTTTCCGTCACCGGCTGGGTATCTTTCAGATGAATAGCGGCAATGCGGTTGATACCCAGCGCCAGTTCAGCAGGCACATCATTACCCCAGGCCGTCAGGTTGCCCACATCCGGGTAGACGCTAAACCACGGCGAGGCGAGCATGTCGTCCCACTTTTTCCATTTGCTGATAGAGTTCATAAAGGCGGTATCCATAATCTCGACCGCCAGCATCACCTGCGCGGCGGCGGCCTGTTCCACCGCCCACGCCAGCCCATCGGCAAAACGCTGTTGTGTGCCCGCGTCATGCTCTTCGTAGTAAACGTCGTACCCGGCCAGTTGAATGGTGCGGATCCCCAGATCCCGCGCCAGACGGATAGCTTTTGTCATAATGTCCCGCGCCCGTTCACGCACGCGTTCATCGCGGCTGCCAAACGGAAAACGGCGGTGCGCCGATAAGCACATCGACGGAATAGACACTCCGGTTTCCAGCATCGCTTCCACCAGCGATGCCCGCTGTGTGGTGCTCCACTCCAGTCGCGAAAGCCGCTCATCGCTCTCATCAACAGACATTTCAACAAAATCGAAACCGCAGCTTTTCGCCAGCACCAGCCTTTCCGGCCAGCTCAGATCTTTCGCCAGCGCTTTTTCATAAATGCCCAACGGATGTGTACGCATTACTTCTCTCCCCAGATGGCATCAATGTGCTGATGAAACGCGCGGGCAATCTGCTGAGGGTTCGCCGCGCCGGATAGCGCGCGCCCGGCGATAAAGGCTTTCACGTTAATGTCCTTAAACAGCGGCAGATCCTCAGGCGTCAGCCCGCCGGTGACCGACAGTTCGAGACCGATATCAGAAAGCGCTTTCATCCGCGCCAGATCCGCATCGCCCCACTGCTGGCCGCTGGCCTGCGCATCACGACCACGGTGGTAAATCGCCTGGCGCACCCCCACGCGATACCAGTCGCGGGCATCCTCGAAAGTCCAGTTGCCAAACAGCTCAATCTGAATGTCACCGTGGTGCGCCTGCGCAACCGCGTGGCCTTTTTCGATAGTCGCCAGTGGCGCAGCGCCGATAATGGTCATCCAGTTCGCGCCCGCCCCAAGCGCCTGCTGTGCCAGCGTTTCCCCGGCGTCGGCGACTTTCCAGTCCGCAACGATGATCTTCTCCGGACACTGAGCGCGCAGTGCGCGTACGGCGTTTACCCCTTCGCACAGGCACAAAATGGTGCCGGCTTCGATGATGTCGACATGATCCTGTAACAGCGCCACATCACGTTGCGCGGCGTCGAGTCGGGTATGGTCGAGCGCCAGTTGCAGTAATGGTCGGCTCATAACGTCTGCTCCTTAATGCGGGCGTGAAAGCCCTGTAGTGCTTCAATCAAAATCTGGTAACGCGCGTATTTGCGCTGATAAGCGGCGTGGGCGGTCATGTCTGGTGTCAGGGTGCGAATGTCATGCTTTAAGGCCTGCTGCGCGTGGTGAAAGTCGCGGTACTCGCCGGTACCGACAAGGGCGGCAAGCGCCGCACCGAAACAGCCTGTCTCTTCCACCTGTGGCAGTTCGACGGGCAGTCCACTGACATCCGCCAGCATCTGCATCCACACATCGGAGTGCGCCGGACCGCCAGTGACGCGCAGTGCTTTAACGTGGGTAAAGCGTGCCAGCATGCGGTTAAGGTGCGTCATATGGCAGAACACCACCCCTTCGTAGACGGCCTGTAAAAGGTGCGCGCGGGTGTGCAGCGCCTGCATGCCGTAAAAACCGCTGGTCATCTCCAGACCCGCGTTGCTGCCATACAAAAACGGCAGGAAAAATAGCTCACTGCCCGCTTTTGGCAACGAGGCGACGGCGCGGTTTATCTCCTCAAACGACATGTCGCCCCACTGTGTGGTCAGCCACTCGAGGTTACCGGACGAGGTCGGGCTGGCTTCGTGCACAATGTACTGACCGTCGTTAACGTAGCGCCCGTAGACATAGGGGTGGGCTTCGTTGTCGCGAAGGCCATCCGCAATGCCGCTGGCCACGGCCCAGGTCCCCATTACCGCATTCAGCCGCTGTTCATCTTGCAGCCCGGCGCAGATCGCGGTGGAAACCACATCAAACAGACCGCCAACGACGGGCGTACCCGCCGCGAGACCGGTTATGGCGGCTGCCTGAGCGGTGATTTCCCCGCAGATGTCTGCTGAGCCCACAATCGGCGGCAACGCCGCATCAATTTCGCCAATCCCCAGCCACTGCGACAGACGTGCGTCGTAGCAACCTTGGGACATGTTGTAGAGGTTGGATTCCGAGATATTGCTCTCTTCACAGCCTTTGACGCCGGTCAGACACCAGCGCAAATAGTCGTGCCCCATCAGTACACAGCCAATCTGCGCATAACGCTGCGGCTCGTTCTCTTTCAGCCAGCGCAGCAACGAGACCGGGTGACCTGTCCACAACGTCTGGCGGGTCAGCGGATAGAGCCGTTGTGGAATGCCATCCTGCTGCCAACGCTTCACTACCTCCAGCGCCCGGCGGTCGGACGAGAGCATCGCATTGCCCAGCGGCTGATCGTTTTTATCCAGCAAAAACAGCCCCTTGCCCTGTGCAGAAATACCCACGCCGCGAATGCGTTCGCCGGAGGTGTGGGTGCGTTGCAGCAAACGGGAAAGGGTCTGGGCGCAGACCGTCCACAACGCGTGCATGTCGCGTTCGGCATACCCGGGTTGCGGGCTAAGCGTCTTCAGAGACTGGCGTTCAATACCGTGCTCCCTGCCCTGGCTGTCATACAAACCGGCTTTCAGATAAGTACCGCCACAATCGATACCCAGCCAGAAGGTCTCTTTCTCACTCATCGTCGTGCTCTCGTTTTTATTGCCGGATGGCGTCGGCCTTATCCGGCTTACAGAATCGGTCATTCTTTTGCCCGGTCAGCCCGTACCGCCGGGCAGGTTGTCAGGCTTCGCGTTTACGGGTGCTGACCGGGCTGACAGAGACGTTTCCCGCGTCGCACTTCGCCGGGAGCAACAGCGCCATCAGCGCCGCCAGCGCCAGTGAAATGGCAAGGCAATACACCCCAGCATCTTTGCTGTAGAGGTTGATCAGCACACCTACGGCATAGGGGCCGCAGAAACCACCGAGGTTGCCCAGCGCGTTAATCACCCCACGTGCCCCGCCCGCCATCTCTGCACTGAACAGACGTGCCGGAATGGTCCAGAACACACCCGCTGCCGATTGCAGAAAGAAACCGCACCCCACCAGCGCCGCATATGACAGCCAGATGCTCTCTTTCAGCGCCACGGAGAGGAACATGCACAGCGCAAATCCCAGCAGCGGGACAGAAACGAACAGTTTGCGTTTACCGGTACGATCAGAAAGGGACGAGAAGAGGAACATCCCGGCAATGGCCCCGATGTACGGCAGGATGGCGAGCATGCCCACCTGCCCCATGGTGCTGTGGGTTAACTCTTTCAGAATGGTCGGCAACCACAGGGTGTAACCGTAAATCCCGGTCTGATAGAAGAAGTTGAGGGCGATCAGTTGCCACATGGTTCTGTCGGACAGCACGGCGCTCAACGAGGCGTTTTTCACCTCTTTGCCAGCAATTGCGCGTTGCTCAGCGGCCAGTGTCTCCACCAGATATTTTTTCTCTGCTTCGGTGATCCAGCGGGCTTCCTGCGGACGGTCATAAATCGTCAGTGCCCACAGCACCAGCACCACCAGTGAGAGCAGACCTTCAATAATAAACAGCCAGCGCCAGTCCAGCGCGGTGATGATCCAGCCGGAAAGCGGCGCGGTTACAATACCGGCAATCGGCACAAACATGATCACAATGGCATTGGCACGCCCGCGTTCCGCATCCGGAAACCAGTTACTGATCATCGTCAGCACCACTGGCAACATACCGCCTTCCGCTACACCAAGTAGGAAGCGCAGCGCCAGCAGTTGATACTGATGGGTAACAATACCGGTCAGGACGGAGATCACCGCCCAGGCCACCAGCGACCAGCCAATGAATTTTTTGCCACTGCCGTGAACGGCGATTTTGCCGCCCGGCACCTGCAAAAACAGATAACCAATAAAGAAAATGCCTCCGGCGAGGCCAGCCATGGATGCAGAAATTCCTAATTCCTGATCCATCCCGCCAGGCATGGCGAACGCGATATTCACGCGGTCCATATACGAAATAATACAAGCGATAAGAATAGGAGGAATTATTCTTAACCAGCGCTGGCGCGGAATATCCGCAGATGTAGAGTAAGAGGACGTATTCATAATTAGCATCTCGTTAAAAGTAACTGGTATGCGATGTCAGATATTTTTGTATTTATTGTCTGGCTTTCTGTAAGGCGTTAATGCCGTCGCGTAATATATTCACGCGATGTTCCACACTGGCGTTGGCATCAATTTCCAGTAATTTAATACCGGTAAAGGACAAACTTTCTGGCGCAGCGACCTGATATAAGGCTTTGGCACTGTCGACAGTTAATAAACTCTCCGGGCAGAACGGCGCGAACGGTGCGTGCAGATCCTGCCACTCCCCGTACGGGCCGTTTTCCGTGGTACCGGAAAACATCAGCCCACGCAGTTTTCCTGCTTGTTGCGCCTGACGGGTATGGGCCAGCGGTAGCGTGGTGTTGCGCCCTTCAATGGCGGAACGCGCCCAGTTAATGCACACACCGATGTCATAACCCGCCAACGTCTCCAGCACGTTCTCCAGCGGTAAAAACCCTTTGCGCGGCGCAGTGGCATTCATGGCATCACAGTGTTCCAGTACCAGTTCGCACGTCCAGTCCCAACGGGCTATCTCCTTGATAGAGCGGGCAAACGCCTCGGTGGCCTGTTCCACGCTGGCACTGCCCGCCAAAGGCGCAGCCTGCATTTCCAGCGCGACAACTTTGCCGGGGACACGGGCATTCAGCGCAGCGATCTTGTCATGCACATGACGGTAATACGCCACGCAGGCGCGGCGCTGCGCTTCATCACTGGAGGCGAGACCAAAACCGCGTTCGCCACCGCCACGGCGACGCATGGTTTCCATCACCGCCGTGACGACAATGTGCCACTCGCCCGGCGTATGCGTTAACAACCATTCGTCACCCAGCGGGTGCAGGTTTTCCAGGCACGGCTGCTCCAGCCCGGCAATGTGCGGGGTATCCGCCAGTTGCCGCCAGAAATCCCGTTCTTGTTGCTCCCCTTGTTGGTGAAAAGAAGGCGCGCAGGGATACGCGCCGATAATATACCCGGCGTTATGACGCTTCATATTTAGCTCCTGCTTATTCGCGAATTAATTCAACGCAGAAATAGCCACCTTAACGACAATTTTACGAATAGGCGTGGCGCGATATTTATTACAGGCGGGACGGTGTACATCCTGTGGAAAAAATATCGCGTAGCTGCCTGGTACCATTTCAAAAAAAGATTCGTTCTCGCTCGCCTGGTAAAAAATAATATCGCGCTGATCCAACAAGTTTTCCGCAATAACATTATTACCGGTGTCGATGGCTATGCCGATCTCTTCTTCACCCCATGCCATAAACTGGATATCCAGATACTGGCGGTGCACTTCTGGTTTTTGCTCCTCGCGGGGCCGGGTGGTGAGATCGAGGATCTGCGCAAAAATGGTACGCCCTTCGATTTCGACCACGCCAGGCTCCAGCGTGCGGAAATCCGTGGTGCGCAGGAAATCGAGCGCTTTTTCAATCGCGGCCGGTAAACGGCAGGGATTGGGCTGTGAAATATGGCCGAATAGCATTGTTCGCTCCTTACAGCGCCTGGATCTTCGCCCATACGCTGTCATCAACGGTAATACCGTTGCGACGGTTTTCTTCCAGCAGGCGCGTAAATTCATGGCCTGGCAGACGGACAGGTGCGTTTTCATCCGCACGTTCCGCGCTGGTGATGTAATCCATAATGCGTTGCAGTTTGGCGTCGCGGCTTGCGCCATCGATCAGCTTATCAACTTCGATGGCGATAAATACCTGCGAAATGCCGTATTCATCGCTGTTCTCTTCGGTGACTTCAGCAACTGAGGCCCCGTCCGACAGCAGGGTGGCGATCATGTCCAGCACGATGGATAGACCGGAACCTTTCCAGTAGCCCATCGGCAGAATGCGGCGGTTTTTCTCAATCACGCCGGGTTCTTTCGTTAACTTACCGTCATCGTCAAAACCGCCATCTACCGGCAGTTCGCGTCCGGCCAGGCGATTTACTTCCAGCATGCCGTAGGAGAACATCGACATCGACATATCCACCATGGTGATTGGCGTAGAGGGGATCGCCACAATCAGCGGGTTGGTGCCAATACGGCACTCTTTTGCCCCCCACGGTGGCATCACGGCGATGGAGTTGGTCCAGCAAATGCCGATATAGCCCTTCTCCGCCGCCTGCCAGCCATAGCTGCCGCCGCGCATCCAGTGGTTGGCATTACGCACTGCTACCAGACCAATACCGTGATCGGATGCCAGTTCAATCGCGCGATCCATCATCTTCTTCGCCGTTAAGTTGCCAATCGAACGCTGCGCGTCCCACTGCTCAATCGCGCCAAGGTTCGCAATGCGCTTCGCCTGCGCGTCCGGAATGATGTCACCGGCATCCAGTTGCTGAATGAAACGCGGAAAGCGATTCACGCCGTGTGAATAGACACCCGACTCAGTGGTACGGGCAAACATCTCCGCGCAGGCATCGGCAGTCTCTTCATGCACATTGCGGGAACGCAAAACGCGTTTGAAGGATTGCTTAAGCTCTTCGAAGGTAACCTTCATCTTTTTCTCCTGGTTGCATCACACTTCTGTGCTGTTTTTTATACCCCTTAATTTCAAAATACGAAATACCATTCCACATAACAAAACACTGATGTGTGATCCACGCTTCACTTTAAATTTCTAAATTGATTATTATCAAAGACTTATAAACATGATCTGATTTTGTGTGGCCCGTTCCATTTTGCGCTAGTATTGAGGCTGGCAAAATTAACGGGTCCAAAAGCGGCAGGAAGCGAGAACGCATCAATGCAAGACGAAAAAGAGAAACCGGCGGGCAGTCAAAGCCTGTTCCGCGGATTACAACTGCTGGATATTCTGAGTAACTACCCGAATGGCTGTCCCTTAGCCCATCTGTCCGAACTGGCGCAGTTGAATAAAAGCACTGTCCACCGTTTGTTACAGGGGCTGCAATCGTGCGGTTATGTCAAACCGGCACCCGCAGCAGGGAGCTACCGGCTGACCACCAAATGTATCGCCATCGGGCAAAAAGCGTTGTCTTCGCTGAATATTATTCACGTGGCCGCCCCCCATCTTGAAGCCCTCAATCTGGCGATCGGGGAAACCATCAACTTTTCCACACGCGAAGATGACCACGCGATTTTAATTTATAAATTAGAACCCACTACCGGCATGTTAAGAACGCGGGCCTATATTGGGCAGCATCAGGAGTTATATTGCTCCGCAATGGGCAAAATATATATGGCTTTCGGTCAGCCGGAATATGTTGAGCAATACTGGAAAAGCCATCGCGAACATATTAAACCGCTCACCCGTTACACCATTGATAAGCTCGATGTGATGCAACAGGAGTTGAAAGAGATCCGCGCACAGAAATGGGCAAAAGACCGAGAAGAGAATGAGTTAGGCGTCTCCTGCCTGGCGGTTCCGGTGTTCGACATTTATGGTCGGGTGCCTTATGCCGTGTCTATTTCTTTATCCACTTCACGCCTTGAATTATTAGGCGAAACGCGTCTGCTTGAGGCGCTACAAAATACCGCCAAAGAAATTTCACGGGAATTAGGTTACGAAGCCGACGTGTAAAACAGGTGCCCGTTAGCTTTTTTTTAGCAGCGGGCAGTTATGACAATACTCCACCGGTTGTGATGCCTTGTAATAAAAACAGCAGGTGCGACGAAAACGCACCGGCTGCCCTGCCGCATTGTTTTGCAACGGTCGACGAAAGCGTTTTAACGGGTTCCATGCCAGCCCAAACTGTTCCGGCTCAGCCTGTTCCAGCAGCCAGTGGAAATCCGCCTGCCGACGCTGTTCCTGCACCGCATCCAGCGTCTCCATACGACCCTGGTACAGCGAATAGATCCGCACGGCAGTGTTTTCCCACAAGATAGCCTCCGGCACACCGCTTACCCGCGTCAGGCTTTGCCACAGTGGCGCAAAATAGCCCTTAAACAACGTGCTGACTATCTCCGCACGCCAGCTCTCACGTTCCCCAGAGAAGGCCAGCGTGGTCGTAAAATCCGCAGGTAATGAAGAGCGCCACATCCCCTTATCGTGCGCATACTCCAGTCGACTGTCGGTTAACGACAATAGCAGACCTTTATCAAACACCGTCATGGCATACAGCACATTGCCGGAGGCGAGAAACGCCAGCCGTTTGGCAAGCAACGACGCGGCGATCGCCAGATCCGGCGCGCCCAGAAGCATCATCACCCGTTGCAACACTGCGCGGCAGGTATCGTCATCCAGCATGGCGGACGCGGGCACGCTGCGTTCATCTGCCTGCGCCTGACTGCACAGACGAAACGTGTTTTGCAGCCAGGCGTACTCTTCAGGACTCAGCATGCAACTCACCGGGAAAAGGGATACACAGCGGTGTGTGGAAAAAGGGATCGTCGATGATGCGGCAACGCAGGTTAAACACATCCTGCACCAGTGTTTCACTCATGATCTGCTGCGGCGCGCCCTGCGCATAGACGCGCCCGTCATGCACTGCCACCAGATGGTCAGCATAGCGGCAGGCCAGATTGAGATCGTGCAGCACCATCACAATGGTTTTTCCCTGCTGGCGATTGAGCATGCGTAACAGTTCAAGGATCTCAATCTGATGCGCCAGGTCGAGATAGGTCGTGGGTTCGTCTAATAACAACGTACCGGTGCCTTGCGCCAGCGTCATGGCGATCCACACGCGCTGTCGCTGCCCACCGGAGAGCGCATCCACCGGACGGTGCTGTAAAGCGGCGGTGCCCGTCAGGCGCAATGCCTCATTGACCTGCTGATCGTCCTCTTCAGACCACTGGCGTAACCAGTTCTGCCAGGGAAAACGCCCAAGGCTGACCAACTGGCGGACGGTGATCCCCTCTGGTGCAATCGGGGTTTGCGGCAGGATCGCCAGCTTTTGTGCCACCTGTTGCGTGGCGCTGGCGTGGATATCCAGGCCATCGAGAATGACACGACCGGACTGCGGCGTTAACAGGCGCGCCATCGCTTTTAGCAGCGTGCTTTTGCCACAGCCGTTGCTGCCAATCAGCACCGAGACGCGTCCTGCGGGCAGGCTCAGATCCAGCGCATTGATCACCGTTTGCTGTTGATAGCTGACGCTAAGCTTGTCAGTTGAAAGAGACACAGGTTCCTCATTGCATTACGTCCGCTGCCGGATAAGCAGCCACAAAAAGAATGGCGCACCGGCAAGCGCCACAAAAATACCGGCCGGGAGATCGGCGGGCCGGAACAGCGTTCGTGCCGCCAGATCGGCAATCATTACCATCACACCCCCACCACTTACTGCCACGCAGGCCTGGCCGACAATGCCGTTACGCACCCACAACCGGGCAATGTGCGGTGCAATCAACCCGACAAATGCCATCGCCCCCACCTGCGCAATCGCGCCGCCCGCCAGCACCACACAGCCGAGCATCAGCAACACGCGAACCGTGTTCACCCGAATCCCTAACCCCAGCGCCTGCTCATCATTCAGTTGCAGTACTTTCAGGTAACGAATAAGAGAACACAGCAGCGGAACCGCCCACAGATAAACGGCAAGCAGGTGCAGCACTTTTTCCCATGTGGCGGCGTACACGCTGCCGCTCAGCCAGACCCATGCCGACAGTGTGGTGGTGAGCGGGCTGAACACCAGCACCAGCGATACAATCGCGCCCGCCAGCGCTGAAACGCCGACGCCCGTCAGGATCAGCCGCAGCGGCGTGAGCCCTTTGCGCCAACTGAGCAGAAAAACCAGCCCCACCGCACAGGCTGCGCCGGCCATCGCCGCATAAGGCAGCATGCCGCTGCCATACTGCAAACTGAAGCCCGCCAGCCAGATCAATGCGCCCGCGCTGGCTCCGGTGGTAACCCCCAGCGTATCCGGTGAGGCCAGCGGGTTACGTACCAGTGTCTGGATAATCAGCCCTGCGATACCGAGGCCGCCACCCGCCAGTAACGCCAGCGCCACACGGGGTAAACGCAATTCATGGATAATAAAACTCTGTGGCGATGCGTCCGGACTGAGCAACAGTGCGAAAGTTCGCGAAAGCGGCAGCAACACATCGCCAATACTTAACGACACCAGCGCCAGCAGCAGCGTCACAAGCAGGCAACTGAGCACCAGCGGAACACGCCCGCGTGCCGACTGGCGGGAAAACACGCCCCAACGCAACACCGGATTACCCCGCATGGCTCCCCCTTCGCTGCGCCAGCATGATAAAAAATGGCGCACCCAGCAGTGCGGTCATCACGCCAACCGGCACCTCCTGCGGCACAATGATCAACCTGGCGGTGATATCGGCCGCCAGCAGCAGTAACGCGCCCAGCAGTGCACAAGCGGGTAAGGTCCGACGTAAATCGCTGCCGAAGATCTGGCGAACAATATGCGGGACCACCAGCCCGACAAAACCGATATTACCGGCCAGCGCCACCGCGCAGCCTGCAAGGCCAACCACCAACATGCAGGCAATCAGCCGCACCCGGGCAATGTTCTGCCCCAGCCCACGGGCGATCGTTTCCCCGGCGTTCAGTACATTCATCTGGCGCGAGAACAGCACCGCAATCACCATCAGCCCGGTGCCCGGCAACAGCAGCGGATAAAGCCGCGTCGCATCACTGGCGGACAGACTGCCCGCCAGCCAGAACAGCATCGTATCGAGGCTTTGCTGATCAATAACGAGGATCGCCTGGGTGAAGGCGTTACACAGCGCGGTGATCGCCACCCCGGCCAGCACCAGCCGCAGCGGATTAAGCTGACCTTGGCTGACGTTACTGACAAACCACACCAGCATGCCGGTGGTACACGCGCCGAGAAACGCCAGCAGCAGAGTGATCCACGGGTCGCCAATGGAAAACAGCGTACCGGCCAGCACAATCATCAGCGCCGCCCCGGCATTCACGCCAAACAGCCCCGGCGCAGCCAGCGGGTTACGGGTTAAGGCCTGCATCAGCGCCCCGGCAACCGCCAGAAACGCGCCCACACACATCGCCAGTACCGTGCGCGGCAAACGCGAGGTCTGAATAATGGTATCCGCCGCGCGGGTCGCCTCCGGGTGCAGCAGAGCAGCGGCAATCTGCGTCGGGGTATACCAGCCCGCGCCCGCCATCATGCTGAGCAATGCCAGTACTCCCAGCAAAAGCGCGCAGAGCAGAAACTTCATTGCCCCTCCCCGCGCACAAAACGCTCTACATCGTCCACGATGTGATTCGCCCCCAGAATCCCGCCGGAGAGGCTCCAGGGCACACTGTCCACCGTCATAATGCGCCGCGCTTTTACTGCCCGCAGTTGCTGCCACAGCGGGTGGGCAATCAATCGCTGGTACTGGCGGTCAATGGCCGGGGTGTTGGCGCGTAGCAGGATGAAAAAGAGATCCGCATCCAGCAGCGGGATGTTCTCCAGCGTGGAGAAGCGCAGCGAGGCGCTACGGGTTTGCGCCGCCTGAGCATTCCACCTAAAGCCCAGTTCTGACATCACCGAGCCAGGAAAACTGTGTGCCACATAGCTACGGATGTGATCCGGGCGAACTTCAATCACCGATACCTGCGGCGGGCTTTGCGCAGAAAACTGCCGCACCATTGAGGCCTTGATTGCCGCCACACGGCTGTCCCAGCGTTGCAGCAGCATCGCAGCAGCAGGGCTCAGGCCAAGCGCATCGGCCACCACGGTCAGCGTTTTTTTAAACTCAAACACATCATCCAGCAGCGTGACCGGGGCGATCTTCGCCATTACGGGCACGATATCCTGGTGGCGAAAGCGCGACGCAAAGATGCGATCCGGTTGCAACATGGCGATTTTTTCCAGCGCGGGCTGCGTTTCGAGTCCCAGTTGCGCCACCGTGGACACCATCGGACGCAAATAGCGGTACACCGGTTTTTCCGCCCACGACTCAACGATGCCGCACGGTGTCACACCGAGCGCCACCAGGCTGTCCGTCGCGCCCTGGAACAGAGAAACCACGCGCGGTAAACGGGGTGTAGCGGCAAATAGCGACGGCGACAAACCGCCAAACAAGAGTGCCTGGAGTAATCGTCTGCGCCGCAGCGAGCAATAAACAGAAGTCATCATCGTCAATCCGTGCTGTCGCCCCTTTTCAGAGGCGACGCGGGTCAGAAATCGAGACTGTAGCCCAGCGTTGCGGTACGTCCGCGCCCGGCGAAGTAGCGATCCTCATCCACGGATGCACTCTGTGAGTAATAGGTGATGTACTGTTTATTCAGCAGGTTAGAAACCCCCAGACTGAGCTGACCGTACGGCAGTTTATAGCCGACCGCTGCATCCACCAGCACGTAGCCAGAGAAGTCTTTTGCCGCGTCATCAAACGACTTGCTGAGTGCCCAGTTGGCCTGCAGGAAGGTGGTCAGTTCCGCGTTCCAGTTTGCCGACCAGTTAGCAATGATGCGGTCCGGGGCGATGTTCAGGCCATCCAGCTTCGCATCGAGGCTGCCGTTGTTGTCGCTGTCGTAACGCCCGCGCATATGCGACCAGGAGACGGTGAATTTGTGGTCCGCATTCGGTGTATAGCCCGCACTCAGTTCCACACCGTCAATTTCGGTTTTCTCACGGCGGGCAACAAAGGCATCGTTGAGCAACTCCACACGGCTGCCCAGTTTGGAGGTGGACTGGTAATAGCTGGCTTCAAAATCAAACGGCGCGTGCTGCACGCGGAAGCCCACTTCACTGTTTTTGGTGACGATCGGTTGCAGACCGGAGTAGTCATCCAGTTTAACACCAGGTGTGTCGATGCCGCGCAACACGCGCCCGACATCCGGCACGGTGAAACCTTCACTGTAGCTGGCGAACAGACTCAGTGGTTCAACCGGCGTCCAGACAATGCCCGCATTGTAGAGGGTTTTATCGAATGAAGGATTGCCGCCTTCCACCGTGACGCGATCGTTGGCCCATACCGTCTGGTAACTGTCGATATTCAGCCGCGCATATTCATAGCGCACACCGCCGCTGAGTTTGACGGAGGCCACCGGGCTGTACTCCAGTTGCAGGAACGGTGACAGATCGGTGTAATTAATTTCCGGTACATAAGTACGCCCGGTGCCCCACAGATCCTGTTTTGAGTTATCAAACAGCGTGTCAAAACCGACCGTCGCCTTAATGCGATCGTCCCAGATGTCATCTTTGGTCAGGGCAATTTTGCTGCCGTACTTATCGGTATACGCACGCGTTTGGTCATAAAGCGTGCCGAGGGGCGCAATGTTCGGATCCTGGAATGACGAGGAGTTAGTGGCGCCAAACAGCGCTTCGTAGCGCTGATAATAGGCCAGCACATTGAGCTTCATGCCCGCCAGGTTGTAGTTATCGTAGGTGGTGCCTACCGTCCAGACATCGTTATGCGGCGCGACGCCTTCCGGGTTGCCTTTCACCGACGTGGTAACAATACCGGCCTCGCGATCGCCGGTCACGCTGACGTAGTTATCTTTATTTTTCAGGCGGTAGCGATTCAGGCTCAGTTGCACGCGCTGATCGTTATCCAGCCAGTAGCCCACTTTCGCCAGCAGATCCCAGGCGCGGGAATCCATCAAATCGCCCTGTGTATTATCAACGCCAATGGCGTGATGATTGGCGTCTTTGAACAGGCCCTGATCTTCATAGCTCAACGCAAACACGTAGTCGATGTACTCTTCGCTGCCGTTGATGCTGTAGTTGGTTTTGTACGACAGCGTATCGCGGTCGAAGGCCGCTGTTGGCGTGGTGGTTTCCACGCTGACGTGCTGATTTACCGTTCCTGGCTTTGCACGTTTGGTAATGATGTTGATCACCCCGCCGGTGGCTCCTACGCCGTTGCTGGCGTTGGCCCCTTTGATCACTTCAATCCGCTCAATCATCGACGCATCAATGGTGTGCATTTCACGTCCTGTTGGGCGCAGCGGGTTCGATTGCGGAATGCCGTCAATCATCACCAGCGGCGTTCTGCCACGCAGCGTCTCGCCGCTGCCGGACATTTTTTGCCGTGGCGGAGAAAATGATGGGATCAGGTTGCTGAGGATCTGCGACGTGTCAGAAGTGACCTGACGCTGCTGCGCGATCTCTTGTTCAGTGATGACTTTGATGACCTGGGGGGAATCATTGCGCGAACCGTCGGTTCGTGTGGCGGTCACAATCATTTCGTCACTGTTATCACCTGTTCCACCCTGCGCATAAAGCGGAGCGGCGATGAGCAGTGAGAGCACGCCGTACAGCGGGGAAAATCTCATGCAAGCTATCCTCATTCTTCAATTCCCTCACAACCGCAAGGGATCATTCCGTCATAAAATCAAATAACAACAATAAGAAACAATTTGATACCGATTATCATTATCAACAACAAAATGTAAAGTGAATATTTCCGCGCCGAAACTGAAAAAACATGCGCCAGCGACAACACAGAGAAAAGGAAAGAGGAGAAGGGAACGACAGCAATAGCCAGGCGAAAATGCTCGCCCGGCGGTCAGAGCAGGTTACTGCCCGATCAGGTTTTCTTCGGACAAATGTTCAATAAAGGCAGCGATCGTGGAGGGAACGGGCCGGATGGGCAAACGCAATAAATGCATCGGTCGCATCGGTGGGGTGTAATCCGGCAATACCCGGTGCAACTTGCCGGAAATAATGTCGGCTTCAAGGATCACCGCAGAATTAAACGCAATGCCCAGTCCCGACAGCGCCGCCTGGCGAACCGCATCACCGGAGTTCACAATCAGCCGTGGAATGATTTCCACTTCGTAGCGCCCCCCCGGCCCTTCCATTTGCCAGAAATGGTTTGATTGCCACTGGGTAAAACTGATGCAGTTATGTTTTGCCAGATCTTCAGGCGTCTTCGGCGTGCCATAGGCTTCAAGGTAGGCGGACGATGCCGCCAGCAACATGCGGTAGGGCGGCATGGGTAAGGCGATTAACCCCTCATCGCGCACATTGCCAATGCGAATGGCAATCTGGAAGCGCTCTTCAATCAGGTCAACACGCCGGTCAGTCAATACCAGATCGATATTCACTTCCGGATAGCGCAGCAAAAAAGGCGTTAACACCGGTGTCAGCACGCGATTACCAAACGCCACCGGCGCGCTGATGCGCAGGTCGCCCGCTACTTCATCATTCAGGCGATGAACAATGGTATCCGCTTCATGCACGGCGGAGAGGATTTGAATACCGTGTGCGTAAAAGCGTTGCCCTGCGCCGGTCAGCCCCTGGCGGCGGGTGCTGCGGTGGATCAACTGGCAACCCAGCCGCTTCTCCAGTTCGCGGATGTGTTTGCCCACCATTGCAGGGGTAATGCACATCACCTCCGCCGCGGCGGTGAAACTGCCTTTATCCGCAGAAAGGATGAACGCTTCAACGCTTTTCAGGTAGTCCATTTTTCGATACTCCGGCCGTCAGTATTTGCATGATTATAAACTGACAGTAATAAATCAATAAAAAGAATGACTATTTATCCCCTCCTGGTTTTTGCCTAATAATGCCAGCAGCACAAGACGGGATGGCGGTACTTGCCATGGTTTATGTGTGACGCATTCCCATCACGATTATCAGTGATATTCACCGCAGTGGTTCGGGGTTAAGCGCATGAGTAAATTTGTAGTATTTAATGGTAGCTCCCGCTATCCGGGCAACAGTTCCGTTATTGTTGAGAAAGTGTTCAGCGGCTTTGACGCAGAGGCATTTCGCCTTAAAGATTTTACGATCACGCAGTATGAAGATTATCGGGAAACCGATCTGAAATATAAGCCCGTCACCGATGATTACGATTATTTAATCAATAAATTTCTGCACAGCGACGTGGCCGTTTTTGTTTCGCCGGTTTACTGGTATGGCATTTCGGGAACAATGAAAGTTTTTATCGACCGTTTTTCCGAGTCTTTAAAAAAAATCCCGGACTTTCGTCAGCGCTGTCAGGGTAAAAAAATCGTCCTGATTGTGATCGGTGGTGATAATCCACAACACAAAGCGAACATTATTACCACCCAGTTCGAATACATTTGCGAATTTCTCGGCATGTCACTCTGCCACACCTTTAAAGGTGAAGCAGATCGCGCCGGTGAAATTAAGGAACAACACGAGTTTATTCTTTCCATTAAGAATTACTTTGAAAGCAACTTCATTATTTAACCTATCTTAAGGGAATTATCATGAAAGCATTTAAATGCCTGACCTGCTCATCTTCTGTTGACGTTGTTGACGATATTCTGGTTGGTGAAATTGTTGAATGCAGCGCTTGTGGACAGGAGCATGAATTAGTAAAAGATAGCAATGGCTATCACCTGGAATTTGCACCAGAGGTGGAAGAAGACTGGGGCGAATAATGGAAAGCAAACCCGCCGTCTTATTATTTGTTACCAAAGTCAGGGAAGAAGAAAAGCGCATCGTCGAATTTTTACGCCACGATGGTGCAGATGTAGAAATTATTTCCGAACAGTCTTCATGGAACGTACAGGATGTAAAACACTACGATATTGCGTTGGTGCGTTGCCTTTCACAGAGCACGGCTCTGGCGCGCGCCCGCTATATTGAAGCCGCTGGCGTTAAAGCCATTAATTCACGCCACGCGATTGAAATCTGTACGGACAAAGGATTGCAGTCGGTTCTTTTTGCCCGGCATGAAATCCCGGTGCCCGCCTGGCGGGTTGTTCATCATTACCGCGATCTCGACGGATTACTGCCGCAGTTTGGTCACCGCTTTGTGATCAAGCCCGTCAATGCTTCCTGGGGTCGCGGCGTGACATTGATTGACAGTCCGGCAAGCCTGGCTGTCTGGCTGTCCGCCAGAGAATCCGTGGATCTTAAAGGTCAGCACTTGCCGGTGCTGGTTCAGGAATATATCGAAAAGGACAACTTCGATATCCGGGTGGTGATCGTTGGCTCGCAACCTGTTGCCGCATTTAAACGGGTGTCAGAGGATAACTGGAAAACCAACACCCACCTCGGCGCAGACATTATTCCACTGGCCATTGACGATGAGATTACGCGTCTGAGTCGCGCCGTTATCCAGGTATTGGGTGAAGGCGTTTACGGCCTGGATTTAATGTTTAACACACGCACCGGACAATACGTTGTCTGCGAAGTCAACCAGAATCCCGAATTTGCCAAATCATGGAAAATTCATCAGGTTGATGTCGCTGCACTTATCGCCAGATATACCATCAACTCAATTGAGTAAATAAGGTGGAATTATGCAGTCTCAAGGAACTCATGAATTAGCAACACAGCATTTCCAGGTCTCATTCGTATTAGCACGAGTGTTAACCTCGGGCGTAATTATGAGTATCGAGAAAAATGAAAGCGAACTGAAAGGCCTGGAGAATATTTTAAAAAAATCATCCGGCAAACAGTACGCCGTCACCTACAACAGCATCAGCGGCGCTGTCATTGGCGCACTCTGGGGGCAGGATATTGTTTACGGTGGGAAGACCAATCAGCGTACCCTCGATGAGCAACAAGCGAAATTACTGAAATGGTTGGGAATTGGCCACGATAATTTATTGGCCAGACCTTATCTTTTACATACCGCAAGCTGGGACAACCTCGCCGACACAGGCAAAGCATGTCATAACGATGAGCCGGTTAATATTATTGATTTTGCCGGGCTGGGCTTCGGACCTTGCGCTGTTTTACTGACCAACTCTGAGAGCATTTATAAAAAAGCGGAACGCTTAAAAATCTTTGGCGCTTTTGATTTACGCACCATGTGGACTCAGCAAGAAACAGAAAAAGAAATTCAGCCAGGTCTGCAATTTAACTTCCGCCTCAGTCCGCTGGTCGGCGCGTGCATCAAAATGTCGCTTATTAAAATGGGGTTAAACAAATGAAGACCGATTTCATTATGACGCCGCTGGCCATGCCAGCGGATGGCGTGGTTGACCATAATCTGGCGCTCGATGGCGATGCGCCGGTCATTCCAAAAGCCAACCGTAAAACCCTTTTCCCGAATATCACCAAAGAAGATCTGTTCCAGATGATGATCTCTGTGCAGCAATCACCGCAGGATGTGGTGGCAGAGTTCGCAGAGAAATATCGCCAGCGCGTGGGCGCGGCGTATGCCATTCCGACCGCCAGCGGGACATCCAGCCTGCATCTGGCACTGATTGGCGCAGGCGTGAAACCCGGCGATGAAGTGCTGGTGCCCGCTTTTACCTTTATTGCTACCGCGCAGGCGATTGTCGCCGCCAAAGCGATCCCGATTTTTGTCGATATAACTCCCGGAACGTGGTGTATCGACCCGGCGCAACTGGAGAAAAAACTCACGCCCCGCACCAAGGCGGTAATGCCAGTGCATGTGCACGGCCTGCCTGCGGATCTCGATGCCCTGACGGAGTTCTGCCAGCGGCATAATCTGGCGTTAGTGGAAGATGCCTCCCATGCGCACTCCGCAAGCTGGCAGGGACGCCATTGCGGCACCTTTGGTGATGCCGCAGGACAAAGCTTGATGGCGGATAAGAATTTCCCGCTCGGCGGCGAAGCCGGTATTGCCTTCTTTAAAGAACGCAGCAGCTACCAACGCGCCTGCGCCTTCCTCGAAGAATCCGGTCTGGATTACAGCATGTCCTGGGTGGCGGCGGCCTTTGGCATCAGTCAACTCGCGCGTCTCGATTATTATGATGAAATCCGCCAGCGCAATGCACAGCACCTGATTGCGGAGCTTGCCACCACGCGTCTGTTCCGTGGCCCGGCCATCCCGGAAGGGGCGAAACACAGCTTCAATATGTTCCGCATCAACATCAACTGCGATTTGCCCGAGCTGGCTGGCATTCCGGAATACAAAGTCAAACAAGCCTTACAGCAGGCACTGAATGAAGAAGGGGTATTTGCGCGCGAATGGCAAAACACCCTGTTGCCCTTCCATCTCCCCTTCCAGAACCAGAAAGGGTTTGGCAAAGGTTTCCCGTTCTTCCTGGCAGAACGGAAACACTACCAGCATGAAGACTTCCCTAACGCCATGAAAATGTTGCGCAGCACGCTGGTGTTGTGTCGCGAGCTGCGCTCGCCGGTGGAGTACGAAAAACTGCGGTCCTATGTGCTCGCGTTCAAAAAAGTGGATCGCCATCTTTCCCGCATCGCGGAGATCGCCCGTCACATTGACGATGTTCCGCCCTACGAAAAGGATGCACGACTCGGATGAATACTGTCTACACAGCCGCCATTCTGGGCGGCTCCGGATTCGTTGGCGGTGAACTGTACCGCCTGTTAAGCACCCATCCGCAGATTGATGTGCAGTTTGTCTCTTCGGAGTCTAAAAAAGGGCTGCCGGTGGAACGCCAGATGCGCAGTTTCCGCCACCACAGCCATAAGCCTGGCCTGAAGTTCTCTTCAATCAGCGATATCAAAGACAACCATTACGATCTGGTCTTTTCCTGTCTGCCGAACGGTAAGCTGCCACAGAGGGTGTCGTTAGTCAGCGAACACTGTACGCGCCTGTTCAACCTGAGCGGCGACTACCGCTTTGAGGAAGAGGCGATTAACGCGGTGCACTACCCGGCCACGCCGGGCAGTTTGCCGCCGCAGGTGGTCAGCCAATATTTTGTGCCGGAATTCACCACACCCGATCCGGCGGCGACCCTCATCAACCTGCCTGGCTGTATGGCGGTGGCTTCGCTCTATGCGCTGTGGCCGCTGGTCAGCAAACAGCTGGTGACGGGCAATATCATCGTTGATGCGAAAACCGGCTCCAGCGGCGCAGGGAAAAACAGCGCCGAAACCCATGCCGAGCGTTCACACAATTTCCGCCTGCATAAAGCATTCAGCCATCGTCACGGACCGGAAGTGGCGAAATTACAACAACTGACCACCGATCCGCTGGATATCACCTTTGCGGCCTTCAGCCTCGATACCGCCAGAGGGATTTACGTCAGTGCCTACAGCACGCTCAAACCGGGCTGTACGGCGGCGGATGTACGTCAGGCATTTTTCTCGCACTACCAGCAGACGCCGTTTGTTCACTACCTGAAAAATGGCCAGGTACCCATGCTGAAAACCGTCTGTGGCACCAATCACGCCGAGGTCGCCACGCTGGTTGAGGGTGATAAGTGCCTCAGTCTCTGTTCGCTGGACAACCTGCTTAAAGGTGCGGCGGGTCAGGCGGTGCAGGCAGCAAATCTCTGGCTCGGCCTTGAGCCGTTTGTCGGGCTGGATCATCTTAACGAAGCCGGGTGGCCATAATGGATAATCTCTACGTCATCAAAGCCGGAAGCAGCACTCTGTACAGCGGCAGTGGTTTTTTCCGCGAAGTGATGGAGATCAGCCGCGCCGGCGGTAAGGTACTGGTGATCTGCGGCGGCGCGGAGGCTATCGAACGGGAGTACCGCCACCAGGAGATCGACGTCGCCTACCTGCCACTGGCGAACGGCGATCGGGTGCGCTATTGCAGCCCGGAGCACATGGACGTGATCCTCAAAGCCTACCGCGAGCGCATTGGCAACCTGATTAACCTGGCGGCGCAAACGCTGGATTTTTCTGCCTATTATCAGGTCGCTGGCGACAACCAGCTGGTGACCGGAAAACTGGGCAAGCCACTGAAAATCACCGAAGGCGGTCGCAGCCGCATTGTGCGCGACTCGCTTTATGGTGGATTCAATGACGCAAAAACCGCTGTCCTGCGTGCACTGCTGGAAAGCTATGACATTGTTTTTCTCTCACCGCCTATCTGGGAAAGCCACGCGCGTCAGTACATCAATATTGATGCCGATATGCTGGCCGCACACCTGGCGGTGGCGCTGAACGCCAACCATCTGCGCTTTGTCACCGGTACGGCGGGGATCCTGCGGGACATCAATGATAGCGCCAGCACTCTGCACGATGTCTACGCCGATGACGAACTGGCGGTAAGCGGGCGGATGAAACAGAAAGTCCGCGCCTGCCAGCTTGCGTTGCAACAGGGCGTGTGCGATATCGCCATCAATGGCCCGCACTCACTCTCTGCCACCGCCACCTGGTTCTGGCGTGGTACCGGCGTCAGCGAGCCAATGCGCTTATTGAACATGATGGTCAATATCTCATCCATTTCTGGGGATGAGTCGGTACTGGCGAACTTCCTGTCCCAGCGCCTGGCCGGTAGCGGTATCGATGCGCAGATTGACCCGGCTGGCAACCTGGTGCTGAGCAAAGGCAACGGGCCAAACACCCTGCTGATGCTCGGCCATCTGGATACCGTGCCGGGGCTGTGGCGCAGCGATGCCGGCGAGGATTTTGTCAGCGGTCGCGGCAGCGTCGACGCCAAAGGCTGCCTGGCGAACTTTATCGACGTTCTGCGACAGGTTGAGGTGCCGCCCCACGCACGTTTGCTGGTGGTGGGCGCGACCGAAGAAGAGGTGTCCTCCTCGAAAGGCGCTTACTACGTACGCGACAACTATCCCGCCAACGCGGTGATCATTGGCGAACCCAGCGGCGTGATGCATGTTGCCATTGGCTATTATGGCCTGCTGAAGATCAAAGTGACCGCGCGCAAAGGCATGGAGCACACCGCCGCACGGGACGCGAAAACCTCTATCGAACACGTTTATGAAGCCGCTGGCGCGCTGCGGGCGGTGATGAATGATTTTGACAGCAACAATATCTCCAACATCATCGGCATCACCCATCGCCACGCGCTTTCTTATGAAGAGTCACAGTTGGTGATCAATTTCCGTGTTTCGCCGGAGGCGCGCCCTGGTTACATCGAACCGCTGCTTGCGCTGAGCGGCAATGGGATCACGGTGGAGATCGAGCGCAGCACACCGGGCTATAAATCGTCACGCACCAACCCACTCTATCGCGCGCTTAACCAGGCGTTTAGTCGCGTACTAACGGACACCCCGCCGCGCCCGGTGGTGAAAAAAGGCACCTGCGACATGAATACGCTGGCGACAAGCTGGCGCAACGTACCGTTCATCGCCTATGGCCCCGGTGATTCCGCGCTGGATCATACCGACAAAGAGGTCAATTACACCGAGGATGTGCTGCTGTCGCGGCGCATTTTGCAGGAGACCGTTGTCAACTGGATGCGACTGAATGGAGGAGAGAAGTAATGGCCTCGTTGCATGAACTGCCCGCACTGGCTGCCCAGGCGCGCGGCGTGATTATTGATATCGCCGCCAGTGATGTCGGTTGTCATATTGGCGGCTCGCTGTCTGTCATCGATATTCTGCTGTACGCCCTTAACCGCTATCAGGCCGATGAGCATAACTGCGTGGTGCTGAGCAAAGGGCATGCCGCCGCTGCGCTTTATAGCGCACTGTACGTGCTCGGCTACAGCGACACCAACCCGGCGGAACACTATGGCCGCAGCGATTCACTGCTGACCGGCCACCCGAACCATAAAATTCCGCATATTCGTTTCTCTACCGGCAGCCTCGGGCACGGCATCGGCTATGCCGCAGGCTGGGCACTGGCGCAGCGTCAGTTGAAGAGCAACGGCATTGCCGTGGCGATTGGCGGTGATGGCGAGTTGCAGGAAGGGTTGTGTTGGGAAGTGCTACAGGTGCTGTCAGCGCAGGAGATCGGCAACCTCGTGTATGTCATTGATAACAATGGCGCGCAAAATGATGGTTATGTCCGGGATATCTCCCCCATCGCCGATATCAAAGCGCGTTTTGCCTCTTACCGCATGGATGTGGTGGAAATTGACGGACACGACTTCAGGCAACTGGAGCAGGCATTTTCCGCACGGCAAAACCGCGGTCTGGTGATCATCGCCAACACGGTGAAAGGCAAAGGCATTGCCGAGCTGGAGGGCAATCCGTCCTGTCACTACGCCAAACTGAAACTTCACCAGGCAATCAAATGGAAAAGGAGACTCGCCGATGCTGTCAGGTAGAGACGCGTGCAAGGATGAACTGGTTAACTGCGCGCAGGAAGACGCGAAAATAGTGTGCCTGGAGGCCGATCTTGGCGGGCGAAATCACCCTTTTCAACAGCGCTTCCCGGACCGTTTTTACAATATCGGCATCGCAGAGATGGCCGCCATCGATATGTGCACCGGGCTTGCCGCTGCCGGATTTAAACCCTTCTTCACCACCTTCGCGCCGTTCGCTGCACTGCGATGTGCGGAGGCTATCAAGCTGTCGCTCGGCTATATGGGCCAACCGATCACCGTGATTGGCGCGTATGGCGGCGTCTCTGGCGGCTGGTTTGGCACCACGCATCACAGCCTGGAAGATGTCGGTGCCGTGCGGTTGTTCCCCGGTATCCGTATCGCCTGCCCGTATGGCGAAGCTGAAACACGCCAGGTGCTGCGCAACGCCGCCCAGGGCAATGAGCCTTGTTATATCCGGCTGGGACGCAACGACGTTTACCCCGACCTTGCACGCTCGGCGGAATTCGACACGTTGATCGTTGAGCAGGATTATCGCGCCAGCCACCCTGTTACGCTGGTATCAGTAGGCGAAAAAGCCACGCAATTGTGCGTCGCCGCCAAACAGGAACTGGGTGAAATCAATCACCTGCACTTGTGTTATGTGGATAACGCTTCCCTGCACCACCTTATGCCGGATATCGCCCGGCTTGCTGGCCCGCTGCTGGTGGTGGAAGAACATCGCCGCGCGGGCAGCGTGGCAGCGGAACTGGCGCTCAGCATGCCGCATAAACAGGTGCTTTCTTACACCCCCAACGATGACTGGCCGCAGTACGGCGGCAGCCAGGACGATGTCCTGGCGGGCCTGAATTTCTCTCTTGAAAGGTTACTCACCACCATAAAAGACATTATTTATGCCAAGGAGCATGTATGAGCACGAGCTTTGCCATTTTAAAAGATCCGCGTTTCCGGGCGTTTTTTCTCTCTGATATCGTTTCAGGGTTTGGCGTCGGGATGGCGACGATCGGGGCCAACTGGTTTGTGCTGATGAAAACCGGGTCGAATCAATATGTCGGCATCCTGCTGGCGGTGAACGTAATTGCAGGGTTTGTGGCTTCCCTCTTTTCCGGGGTGATCACCGATAAATATAACCGTAAGACCGTGATCTTTTTCACCCATGCTATTCGCGCGATCTTTTTGCTGCTGCTCTTCGTCATGCTGTCGAATTTCAATTTCAATATGTACTACCTGTACGCGTTCGCCATTATTAATGGCGTCGGCTGGACGGTGTATATGTCGGCTTCGCGCAGCTTCCTGCAAGAAATTCTTGAAGAGAAAAAATATGTCACCGGCAACTCTTTGCTGGAGATCAGCTTGCAGGTCGGGATGTTTCTTGCGGCGGCAGCGTCCGGGTTTATTTATAAATACTTCAGCTTTAACGCCATTCTGCTGGTGAATGCGCTGATGTTTGTCTTCAGCGCCATCGCCATTAACCTGATTAAATACCGCGCCGTCGCCCGTGAAACCAACAGCGAAAATTACACCTTAATGCTGCGCCGCGGCTGGTCATTCCTCTATGAAAACAAAGGCATTTTCGTGCTTGGCGTCGTGTCGATTGTGCCGCTGATTGTCACCATGATCTATAACGTGGTGCTGCCGGACTACGTGAACAACACCCTGCAACGGGATAGCGTCACTTTCGGTTTTGCGGATATGTCTTACGGCATTGGCGGGTTGCTTTCCGGGATCATGATGTCGTCGCTGGCCATGAAGCTGGACGCCCGCAAATTAATCAGCGCCTTCTTTGTTCTGGCCTGCATCAACCTGTTATTCCTCAGCCAGAACAGCTTCGTCTTTAATTTATATCTGTGCAGCCTGTTACTGGGTCTGTGCAACTCTTCACTGCGTATCTTAATGAACTCCCTGCTGATGCAAACCGTGCCAAAAGATTATATGGGGCGTTCGATGGCGGTGTGGATCGGTATTTCCCTGATCTGCCAGTGCCTCTTCTCACTGTTTATTGGTTCCTACCTCGATCAGCATGGCGCAATGATTGGCATTGTGATCATGGCGCTGATGATGGGGGCGGGATTCGTCATGTTTGTTCTTAATCAACTGTTGCTCTCAAAAAAGCATCCTGAAAATTTACAGGGGTAACGACCATGTCAGATAAAAAAGTCATTTTTTTGGTTGAGCCGAGTTTCTTCGGCGTCAGTTTTGCCCGTGAGGCACACAAAGCAGGTTTCTACGTTGTGGTGCTGGTTTCGGCAAAAGACAACCCACAGCTCTATGGTTACGAAGGCGAATACGATGATTTGCTGGTCTGTGATATCCGCGATGCGGATTCCATCTACCAGGCCATCTATAGCAGCCCGTATAAACGCATCGACGCGATGATTTCGGCAACGGACTATGCCATGGCGACCACCGCCGAGGCGGCGCAGCGTTTAAACATTCCTTGCATCAGCCATGAAACGGCGACGCTGGCACGTAACAAAGATTTGGCCCGTATTCGCTACAGCGAACGCGGCGTGCCGAGCGCACAGTTTAAAATTGTCCACCGGTTGGGAGAAGCGGAAGACGCGGCGGCAACTATTGGCTATCCGGTGGTACTGAAACCCACCAATACGGCCAGCAGCCAGAACGTCTTTTTTATTAACGATCGCCAGCAACTGCGCGACGCATTTAAAGTGCTGGAAAATTTCACCACCAGCTACATGGGCTTCAGCGTGCGCAAAGAGTACCTGGTGGAAGAGTATCTGGAAGGGCCGGAATTCAGCGTTGAGATCTTCTTAACCCACGGCGAAGTGGTCTTCGCGGAAGTAACCGAAAAAGTCACGTCGCCGCTGCCTTACTTTGTTGAAATGTTCCACATCTTCCCGACGTCTGTACTGGAAGATAAAAAACCGCAGATGATTGAAGTGGCGCGCCAGGCGCTGGAGGCTATCGGCTTCACCAACGGCCCGGCGCACGTTGAGGTGAAATACACCCAAACCGGGCCGCGTATCGTTGAGGTCAACGGCCGACCGGGCGGCGATAATATTACCTCCGATCTGATCCCTGGCGCCTACCACCTCAACATTTTCCGCCAGGCGGTGTTTAATGCGCTGAAACTGCCGGTGGACTTTACGGTGGAAAAACCGATGAGCTGCGCAGTAGGCTATATCTGCGCCGATCGTGACGGCGTGTTAGCGTCTATTGAGAACCTTGCCAGCGTGCAACACGATCACGCGGTGCTGCGCTCCGCCATCAGCGTCAGACCGGGTGATAACGTCGTGGTGCCGAAAAGCTCCGATGACCGGTTAGGGTATTTTATTGTGCAGGCGGAAACCCCGGCCAAAGCGAAAGCCAAGATCACCGAACTGATCGGCAAATTGAAACTGACCTACCGTAACTAATATCCGGACGCAGCCCCTCTCCCTTCTGCGGGAGGGGCACATTGCTAACCCCTGCCGCCTGTTCTATAACGTAAATCCTCTTCATCAACGGATCCCGATAATGGACACCAGGTTACAAGCCGCCATTGCCCTGCGCAAACAGGGCGAACATGAGCAAAGCCGGCAACTGTTACAGGCGCTGACTACCGAGTCGGAACTGCGCGCTCTCGCCTTTTTACATCTGGCTTGGTCTTACGATAACCAGGGTCTGGAGCAGGAAGCCGAGCACAGCTACCTTGCCGCTCTGGACGCAGGGTTGGATGAAGAAGATCGGTTCGAAGCTCAGTTTGGCCTCGCCTCCACCTGGCGCTGCCTTGGCAAATATCAGCAAGCCAAAGTACTGTTCGAAGAGATAATGATCGCATGGCCGCAGGCGACGGAAGTCAGGCCGTTTTACGCATTATGCCTGTACAACCTGGGTGAACATGAATGCGCAGTCAGCGTGTTGCTGGCGTCTGTGGCACAACACCCCGATGAACGTACAGCGCCCTATCAAGAGGTTCTGCGCTATTACGCGCAGAACCCGGATCAACGCTGGTAACCGAAAGCCTGATAATCCTGGCAACGTGAGGGGTGAGGGGAAAAACGACATTACGTTAACCCGCCAATAATTACCTGCTTGATCCCCTGAGAACATAGCTCTACGCACCCCGTAAACCTGTGCCAGCGTGTGCGGGGTGATCACGTCACCCGACGCACCATTTGGATACAGAAACGATTATTTGCCTTGCTTCCCCTGCCGCTTAACATCCTGATTCGTTTTCTGTTGCTCTGACATAGTTTTTAACGGCTTTTCATCAGCATGATGGATTACCCTCATGCCCTGCCCTGTTTTACGGATACCACCATGAAATATCCTCTGCTGCTGTTGCTCGGTCTGTTCTCAACGGCTCATGCCAACGATGCGATTAAGCTTAATTGCCCGATGCGTGGCACACTGACGGTGTCGTTTTTTGATTACCATCTGATCACGATGAAGTGGGGCGATCATTTTCAGGTCGCCTCCGGTAAAGAGCAGGGACATACCACCGCCGGCGTGCCGTTCTGGAGCACGACGTTTGGTAACGGCGACAACCTCGCCTTCTTTCCGAACTCCGGCTCGTATTATCTGTTTTATGCAGGTTCACAGGAGCCAGTGCTGTGTACCGAGGTGGGAAGCTATGCTTACCCGGTGATCACACCGCCACGCTATGAGAACAACGGCGGTGTAACGGAGAGCCAGGCGAAACGAACAGAAGATGATGTGGTACTGCACCCGGCGGCGTAGTTTTCTCGTTTTCCCCTCACCCTTGCCCTCTCCCCAAAGGGGAGAGGGGATGAAAAAACAGACCACTCTTCCCCAACGGAGAGGGGATGAAAAAACAGACCACCTTTCCCCGACGGAGAGGGGAT
>NZ_FMAY01000004.1:354460-372448 GCF_900094925.1 Kosakonia oryzendophytica
ACGGAGAGGGGATGAAAAAACAGACCACCTTTCCCCGACGGAGAGGGGATCATAAACCGGCCCCTCTCTCCCTGGGAGAATCGCGATATACCAGACGGACTATTGCTGCACAAACACCCCGTTTGCCACCTCTTCAGGTGTTACCACGCCGCTGTCCAGCACCCAACCGCTAATCAGCGCGGCGGGCGTAACGTCGAACGCCGGATTATAGACCTGCGCATTTTCCGGTGCCCACTGAACCGCGCCAAAACGGCCAGCGACACCGGTGATTTCCGCCGCCGCACGCTGTTCAATCGGAATGGCGTCGCCATTCGGGCAGTCTCTGTCGAGGGTGGTTTGCGGCGCAGCAACGTAGAACGGCACACCGTGGAATTTCGCCAGCACTGCCAGTGAGTAAGTGCCAATTTTATTCGCCACATCGCCATTAGCAGCAATGCGGTCCGCACCGACCCACACCGCATCAACCTGTCCTTTTGCCATCAGGCTGGCGGCCATTGAATCGGTAATAAGCTGATAAGGTACGCCCAGTTCGCCCAGTTCCCAGGCGGTCAGCCGCCCCCCCTGCAACAGCGGGCGGGTTTCATCCACCCACACATTCGCCACCTTACCTTGCTGGTGTGCTTTCGCAATCACCCCTAACGCCGTGCCAACGCCTGCTGTCGCCAGCCCACCGGTGTTGCAGTGGGTGAGCAAGCGACTACCGGGACTGACCAGCGCTACGCCTGCGCGAGCGATGCCGTCGCAAAGCTGTCGGTCTTCGTCAATTAAACGCAGCGCTTCCGCCGTCAGTGCGGCGACAAAATTGTCCTGTGCCAACGCCAGTTTCATACGGTCGAGGTTATTCATCAGGTTGACCGCGGTCGGGCGCGCAGCGCGCAGGGTTTCCAGTGCCTGCGCCAGTTGCGCCCGGTGGGTCCCCTGCTCTGCCAGTAACGCCAGCAACAGGCTGGCGGACAGACCAATCAACGGCGCGCCGCGCACGCGCAAGGCATGAATATGCCCGACAAGTTCTTCTACCGTTGTGGCGGGCAACCAGCATTTCTCCTGCGGTAGCGCCTGCTGATCGAGAATAAAGAGCTGGTTTTCGATAACCCGCAGACTGGTAGTCTGTAATGACTGCATATCGTTAAATCCCTGTTGCGTTGTTGTATCGTATTGTGTCAGGATGAAGTTCGGATGTATAGACGTCTAAATGGCTTTGTTTGCAAAAAGAGGATCGAGGCAATGTCGCAATACCGTACCTTTACCGCCCGCGATGCCGTGGCGTACGCCCAACAATTTGGCGGCCTGGACACTCCGTCCGAGCTGGTTGACGCGCAGGAGGTGGGCGACGGTAACCTCAATCTGGTGTTTAAAATTTTCGACCGTCAGGGCGTCAGCCGCATTATCGTCAAACAGGCCCTGCCCTACGTGCGCTGTGTGGGAGAATCCTGGCCGTTAACGCTGGACAGGGCCCGTCTGGAAGCGCAAACGCTGGTCGAGCATTATCAGTACAGCCCGCAACACACCGTTAAAATTCACCACTTCGACCCGCAACTGGCGGTGATGGTGATGGAAGATCTCTCCGATCATAAGATCTGGCGCGGTGAACTGATCAATAACGTTTACTATCCGCAAGCGGCCGCTCAATTGGGTGAATACCTGGCGCAAACCCTGTTTCATACCAGCGATTTTTATCTGCATCCCCATGCCAAAAAAGCGCAGGTGGCGCAGTTTATCAACCCGGAAATGTGCGAGATCACCGAGGATCTGTTCTTTAACGATCCGTACCAGATCCACGAACGCAACAACTACCCCGCGGAGCTGGAAGCCGATGTCGCCGCCCTGCGCGAGGATGCACAACTGAAACTGGCGGTTGCCTCACTTAAACACCGTTTCTTTTCACAGGCCGAAGCCTTGTTGCACGGCGACATTCACAGTGGTTCGATTTTTGTTGCCGAAGGCAGCCTGAAGGCCATCGATGCTGAATTTGGTTATTTCGGCCCGATAGGCTTCGACATCGGCACTGCCATTGGCAACCTGCTGCTGAACTACTGCGGCCTGCCAGGGCATCTCGGCATCCGCGATGCCGCCGCTGCACGCGAGTTGCGTCTGAATGATATCCACACCCTGTGGACTACCTTCGCAGCACGTTTTCAGGCGCTGGCGGCAGAGAAAACCCGTGATGCGGCGCTGGCGCAGCCGGGCTATGCCAGCGCTTTTTTACAAAAAGTGTGGGTGGATGCCATCGGTTTCTGCGGCACGGAACTGATTCGCCGCAGCGTCGGGCTGTCGCACGTGGCGGACATCGATACCATTGCCGATGACGAGATGCGCCACGCCTGTCTGCGTCATGCCATCACCCTCGGCAAGGCGCTGATTGTGATTGCCGGGCGTATTGATAGCGTCGGGGAGCTGATTGCCCGGGTGCGGCAGTACAGCTAGTTTACCCTCACCCCAGCCCTCTCCCTGAAAGGGAGAGGGGGTAAGAACAACCGGGCATCCGCTACTCCCTCTCCTCTCCGGGGAGAGGGAGTAAGAACAACCGGGTACCAACTATTCCCTCTCCCCTTTGGGGAGAGGGTCAGGGTGAGGGGAAACCGGGCACCCGCCTTACCCCAAATACTCAATCACCGACAACCCACCGTTGTAATCCGTGCTGTAAATGATCCCCTGCGCATCCACAAACACGTCGCAAGACTGGATCACGCGCGGACGCCCAGGCCGGGTATCCATCATGGTTGCCGGTGCCGCTGGCACCAGCGCACCGGTTTCTACCGGGCGATACGGGTTGGAAATATCGTAAGCACGAACGCCCGCGTTCTGATACGTGGCAAAAATCAGCGAGGAGCTGATAAAGCTCCCCGGACGGTTTTCGTGCAGGTTATGCGGCCCGAAATGCGCCCCTTTCGCCACGTAATCCGTTTCATCCGGCTGGGGGAACGTTGAGATACTCACCGGATTGGAGGGGTCGCGAATATCAAACAACCAAATCAGTTTCTCGCCATCTTCCTGATTGTCGAGCACCGCTTCATCAAGCACCACCAGCAGTTCGCGGTCGGGTAACGGCAGCGCGGTATGCGTGCCGCCACCGAACGGCGGACTCCAGTTACGATGGCTAATCAACTTCGGTGCACTGCGATCTTTCACATCCAGCAGCGTCAGACCACCATCGCGCCAGCTACCGTAAGCCGTGTCGCCAGCGATAATGGCGTGATGAAGCGCGTAGCGTTTGCCTTCCGGCCATGTGGGTGTTTCACCTGCGGCCTGGTTCATCCCCGGTAACCACCAGCGCCCGGCGACCTGCGGTTTACGCAGATCGGCCAGATCGATAGTCAGGAAGATATAGTCGGTGAAACCGTCGATCAACGCCGAGACATACGCCCAGCGACCGCCCACGTACCAGATACGGTGGATGCCAATACCGTTCAGCGACAGGAAGCTGATTTCACGGGGTTTATCCGGTGTGGAGATATCAAAAATGCGCAGCCCGGCGCTCCAGCCTTTGTCCTGCACATCACTGACCGTGTCGCCGACCGAACGGGTGTAATAGACCTTTTCATCGGCAAAGCGCGCATCGGCGAACAGATCGCGGGCATTGATCACCAGCAGCAGATTGTCGTGCGCTTGCAGATGCACATTCCAGGTGCCGGGGGGCGCAGGTACATATCCTGCCGCTTTCGGGTTTTTCGGGTCGCGCACATCCACAATAGAAAAACCCTGCGACACCATATGGCCGATGTACGCAAAGCCGCGATGCACCATTAACTGGACGCCATCCGGGCGTCCTCCCTGGTCGCTGTGCCCAATCAGCCGCATATTGCGGCTATATTCGGGACGCGGAAGTTCAGTTGCCATGATTCATCCTTTCAACAGCCGTATTGCTCTTCGCAGGCCAGGCAGCGCTAAGGGCTTACCTGACCTGCGGTGCCAGCCTGGATTCTTATTTGTTTTTCGCTTCCAGCGTAGCGAACCACGGGGCGATAAAGTCTTCGGTCTGGCCCCAACCCGGAATGATTTTGCCCAGGGAGGCCACGTTTACCGCACCTGGCTGGCTCGCCAGCAGCGCCTGCGGGATTGCCGCCGCTTTAAAGTCATACGTCGCAGGCGTTTGTTCACCGGCAATCTTGTTGGCAATCAGACGCACGTTGGTCGCGCCAATCAGTTTCGGATCCACAGCAACGCTCACTTTCCACGGGCTGTTGGCCTCACGCATCAGTTGCAGATCCTGGTTAGACACATCAATGCTGTAGAGTTTAATCTCGGTGCGTCCGTTCTCCTTCAGCGCCTTATATGCGCCCTGGCTGAACGCATCCCAGGTCCCCCAGATCGCGTCGATTTTGCCTTTCGGGTATTTCGCCAGCACTGCGCCGACTTTGTTGGCGGTATCGCCCTGTACATCAGAGGAGACCGCGCCAATCGATTCCAGCTCTTTGATACCTGGGTTCGCTTTCAGCAGTTCCGCGTAGGCCGCCTGGCGGCGCTCCATTGGCGGGAAGCCAGCCACCCACAGTTTGATGATATTGGCTTTACCGTTGAAGTCTTTCACCAGTTCGCCAAAGGAGAGTTTGGTCAGAGAGGCATCATCCTGCTGGGTAACGGTTACGCCCGGGATCTCACCGTTCACGGCGGTATCGAACACCGACACCTTAATCCCGGCGGCAACGGCTTTTTTGATCAGATCGGTGGAGTACGGGTCGCGCCCCTGCGAGAGGATAATACCGTCATACTTCTGGCTGATGGCCTGATTGACGAAATCCTGGAATTTCGCGTCATCGCCGTTGCTCAGGAAGGTACTGATTTTAAAGCCCAGCTTCTTCCCTTCCTGCAACGCGCCGGAGACAAACTGCGTGGTGTTATCGTCCGACCCAAGGTTGCGGATCAGCGCAATACGTACCGGTCCATTATGATTGGCAATGGCGTCCGGTAGCGGTGCAGGCGTGGCCGCGTGACCTGGCAGCGCGCTCAGTAATCCCAGCGCCAACAGCGAAAGTGCAATTTTTTTCATATTTGTTTTCCCCTGAATAATTAACGACGCTGGAAGTAAGTCAACGCAAGAGCACCGGCCAGCACCAGCCCCTTAATAATGTCCATTGCGTAATACGGTACTGACAGCATCACCAGCCCGTTTTGCAGCACGCCGAGGATCACCGCCCCCACCAGCGTGCCGAAGGCATTCGGTTTACCGGAACCCGCCAGCGAAAAGCCGATCCATGCCGCCGCGACGGCATCCATCAGGTAGCCGCCACCGGCGTTCACCTGCGATGAGCCAATGCGCGAGGCCAGCAAAATCCCACCCAGCCCTGCCAGCAGCGAAGAGATTACATAAGCCGCGACTTTGTAGCGCGTGGTACGAATACCCGAAAGTCTTGCCGCTTCCGGGTTACCGCCCATGGCGTACATCCGGCGACCGTGAGTGGTGAGAGACAAACCAAGCTGCGCAATCAGTGTCACCACCAGCATAATCACAACAATCGTTGGTACCTGGCCCAGCGAAGCAAACGCAGCAGGGATAGTGCCTTCCGCCATGTCGCCGCTCGGCAACACCATGTTTTCAGTGATGGAACCACCATAGCTGTAGGTCATCGCCACGCCCTGAATCACGAACAGGCTGCCGAGTGTGGCCAGCATATCGGGAATGCGCAGCACCACGATCAGGAAGGCGTTAAACAGGCCGACCAGCGTACAAAGCACCAGCGTGATAAGGATCGATTCGGTGGTGCCGAAGCCGTGCCAGACAAACAGGGAAATCACCAGCGCATTGGCCAGTGAAGCGGTGGATCCGACCGACAGGTCAAACCCGCCAATGGTCAGTGAAATGGAGACGCCGACGGCGATCACCGTCACGATGGCAATCGAACGTAAAATGTTGATGATGTTGAAGGGATCGAGGAAGTTGTCCGATGCCACGCCAAAAATCGCGATCAGCGCGACAACGGTAAGCAACATGCCCCATTTATAAAGAAAATCAAAAAACTGCTGGCGGGGTGTCGCCGCCGCATTGACTGTCAGGGCCTTACTCACGGCGCCGTTCCTCCGGTGGAATAATAAAGTAGTGTCTCTTCGCGGGCATCCTCGCCCGTCACTTCTGCAACAATGCGCCCGTCCCACAGCACACAAATCCGGTCACATAAACCCACCAGCTCGGCGAATTCCCCCGACGCATAGATCACGCCTTTGCCTTCCCGCGCCAGGCCATCAATCAGTTGGAACAGATCGGTCTTCGCCTTAACGTCCACCCCTTTGGTCGGCTCATCAAAAATCAGCACATTCGCGTTACCGCGCAGCCATTTACCGATCGCCACTTTTTGCTGGTTGCCGCCAGAGAGGCGACGTAGCGTTTGTCCCGGCCCGGTCGTGCGCACGCCCACGCGGGCAATCACTTCCTGCGCCCAGCGCCACGCCTGGCGGTGACCAAACAGGCTCCAGCGCGAAAAGCTGTTATCCGCGCTGATGGATAAATTCATGCTGATGGGCTCTTCAATAAAGATGCCCTCTTTGCGCCGCTCTTCCGGAACCAGTGCCAGGCCGCGCATTACTGAATCCGCCGGATCGCGGGGTCGCCACGGTTGGTTATTCAGTTCCCCACGGGTAATACGGCTTTTACTCGCGCCGAAAAGCGCTTTGCAAAGTTCGGTTTTCCCCGCGCCCGCCAGCCCGGCGATGCCGAGGATCTCCCCTTTGCGCAGCCGCAGCGAGATATCTTTTAGCAGCCCTTCATCATGCAGACCGTCAACGCTCAGCAGCACTTCATCGCTGTGCGGTGGGCGCGCAGGCGGATAAATGTCGTTCAGTTCATGGCCGAGCATTTTTTCCACAATTTGCTCACCACTCAGATCGGCCATCGGGCCGGATTCAATGAGTTTGCCGTCGCGCAGCACGGTTAAGGTGTCGCAAATGGCCTTAAGTTCATGAATGCGATGCGAGATAAACACCACGCCAATGCCCTGCTGTTGCAGGCGTTTCACCACGGTGAATAAGCGCTCACTTTCCCGGCTATCAAGAGGAGCGGTCGGTTCATCAAGGATTAAAAATCGGCAGCGATGCGAGAGCGCGCGCGCCAGCAGGATTTGCTGTTTTTCCGCCAGCGTGCAGCTGTCGATTGAGCGTTTAACATCCAGCGCCACATCGAGCTGCGCCAGCGCTTCCCGCGCCTGCTGGCGAATCTCGCCCCAGCGGTAGCGGTGCCCCTCTTCGGCCAGCTTATCGAGCATGATGTTTTCCGCGATACTCAGACCGGGGATCAGTGCGACATCCACTTCCTGCTGCACCAGGTGAATGCCAAACAGTTTGGCGTCGCGTGGTGTGCGAATGCTCACGACCTGGTTATTAATGCTGATTTCGCCTTCGTAGTGATCGTGTGTTCCGCACAGCACCGCCATCAGCGTGGACTTTCCCGCACCGTTTGCGCCGGTTAACGCATGCACGGAACCGCCCCGTAAGGTGAAATCCACGTGCGACAGCGCCCGGAAGCCGCCAAACGCCAGGCTTATGGTGCGCATTTCGAGGTGGTTGCTGCTCATGCTGCGGAAATCCCTGCCATTAATAGATTGATTTAACGAATTTTTCACAGCCTTGCTTGACTGGCAACGACAGAAAAGGCATAAGATAAAGCAAAATAATATTAGCCATCCGGATGTCCAGACATAACATCGGGTTAGCCATTACGCACAAGGACACAACACATGAGCAACACAGATATTCGCGTCGTACCCGGCCCCGCTAACTACTATTCCCATGCCGGGAGCCTTGCGCGTTTGCACGACTTCTACAGCGCAGAGCAGCTCTCCCGCGCGGTGTGGATCTACGGCGAACGCGCCTTTGCCGGCGCAAAAGCGTTTCTACCGGAAGGATTTAACGCACCAGGTGCGAAGCATATTCTGTTTAAAGGTCACTGTAGCGAGCACGACGTTGGCGAGTTGGTTGAGCAAGCGGGGGATGACCGTGCAGTGGTGATTGGTGTGGGCGGCGGAGCACTGCTGGATACCGCCAAAGCGGTGGCGCGCCGTCTGGGTTTGCCGGTGGTGGCGATCCCGACCATTGCCGCAACTTGTGCGGCCTGGACGCCGTTGTCGGTGTGGTACAACGATGCCGGGCAGGCGCTGCAATTCGAGATCTTCGACGACGCTAATTTTCTGGTGCTGGTGGAACCGCAGATTATCCTTAATGCCCCGGCGGAATATTTACTGGCGGGCATTGGCGATACGCTGGCGAAATGGTACGAAGCGGTAGTGCTGGCGCCACAACCGGAAAATCTGCCGTTAACCGTGCGTCTGGGCATTAACGGCGCGCTGGCCATTCGCGACGTGTTACTGGAGAGCAGTGAACAGGCACTGGCCGATCAGCAGCGCGGCGAGGTGACGCAGGCGTTTCGTGATGTGGTGGATGCCATTATCGCTGGCGGCGGTATGGTTGGTGGTCTTGGCGAGCGTTATACCCGCGTTGCGGCTGCGCATGCAGTGCACAATGGGCTGACCGTGTTACCACAAACGGATAAATTCCTGCATGGCACCAAAGTGGCTTACGGCATTCTGGTGCAGAGCGCCCTGCTCGGCCAGGACGATGTGTTGGCGCAACTGATTGACGCTTATCAGCGTTTCAACCTGCCGACCACGCTGGCCGCGCTGGATGTCGACATCACTCACCGCGCCGAACTGGACAAGGTGATTGCGCACACCCTGCGCCCGGTCGAGTCTATTCATTATCTGCCGGTAGAACTCACCGCCGACACGCTACGTGCAGCATTTGAAAAAGTGGAAACCCTAACGCGTTGATTTTCTTAATGGGTCATTAACTATAAACAGACTCATAGTGATGATCCATTTTCGTTTAGCAAACAGTCTGTTTTACATAAAAAACAAGACACCTCTGGGTTTTCTATAACACGAGACACTTCATCTCAATACTGCGAAACGTTTATTAATAATCTCCCCAAAACGGTCCTACGCATTAATTATTATAATTACTGTCGTGAATTATTTTGCAAATTGCATAAAGTATATACTTTACCCATTAAATAACCCTCCGATCATTTGGAAAAGCCATTACGATTTGTGATAACCTATGTAAGTTACTCTTTATCATTCATCATCTTGCTTTTTTCATACTTATCATACCAAGCAAACCACCAGGTCTTAGCGCCCCCACCAATCCCCCCTGCCGCACTGTAAACGAACATTTTTTCCCAAACACTGCGGGGAAAATAGATGGGATGCGGTGACATCGCATCTCCTATGCAATGCATTAAAAACATCATAACGAATATAACAAAAAAACAAGAAACCGCAGACTTTATGAAAAGCTTAAAGCTGGGTTCAGTTGCTATTTTTTTCATATTCTTCCCATGTGTTTTGTGAGAACTTGCCAGCAGCTTTATCAGCAAATGTGCCAAGTATCTCATTGACTACTTCATTAAATGGTAAGGAATCCTCCATCTTCGCCCCATAGAATGAACCACCCATCGAGGTAATATTTTTCTTATAGTCAATACCATCAACAAAAATACTCCCACCTAAAGCAATACCGGCATTTGATAATTTATTACGTCCCGCACCAAGAGTACCTTCCACAAAAGAAGAAAAGGTACTCTTATAATTCCATGTCATCTTTTCATTTCCGGGCTGATTTAAATCGTACCATTGCGTAATAGCATCTACCCCTGATGAAATAACACCACTACCAATAGCTTTACCAGCAGAGACACTAAGACCATAACTCCATCCACCGAAGATAAGCGCACCATCGACAGAACCATCAACTACGACTTTGGTGATATTGGTACCTTCTGGCATATCGCCTTTTGCCAGCTGTGCGGAACCAGCACGTATTTGCTCGTCCGTAGCTGGGTTCATAACATAGCCATTTTCATCCAAGAGATTCGTATTGAACGCCAGTGAACCCTGCGCATTAACATACTGGCCAAGGTTACCATCGTATAGCCCATTGTTTTCAGAAGAGTTCTTACCACCCTCTGCCGCAGCTTTCGCCCCTGCTGTATTGTCTGCGATCGCAGCACCGGCAACACCAGCCGCTACACTTGCCAACTTACTGACTAACTGGCGCTGACCTTCATCCAGCTCCTCGGGACGTTTCCCCCACAGATCAAGAGCAATGGATGTTGTCGCTTCGCCCGTTGCAGCCCCCAGAGCACCAGCGGCTGCATCTTTACCCTGCATTTGTGCAATGGCAGCGCCGGCAACAGCATGTGCGATCAGCCGTTGTGCCCCTTCGGGAGTGTTCGCTTTCACCAATGTAGCCAAATAGGGTGCTGCCGCGCCTGCCACCGCACTGTTCATATCACCATTGAACAAACCGCTTACCGCACCCGATACAGCCTGAGCGACCTGCTGATATTTGCCACCGGTGCCATAGTCCTTAACAGTATCTTTGTAAATCTGAGTTTCTCGCAGCTCTTTCGCCGAAAGTTTCTCATTGCCTGGTATCGCACGAGCATCTTTCAGAGCCTGGATATCGCCTTCGGTCATCACAATATTGGTTATCTGACTGGTAATATCCCCCAACTCGCTGGCCATCTGTAGCCGCTTTTGCTCTTTCTCTTTATCGAAGATCGGGCTGATAGCATCGTTAGCAGCAGCGACATCGCGGCTCAGTGAGCCAATATCTTGCTGCTGGTTCGCTTTATCGCGAATCATAATCGCGCCATTGGATATAGCAGATTGTGTCGTGCCTTCGGCGTGACCGCTGCTACCCGCGGCCCCCTGCAGTGCACCACTGGCGGCAGAAAGTGCGCCCATTGCCAATTGCTCTGTCAGTGAGCCACCACTGCTCATACCCATGCTTACGCCTTTATGACTGACTTTGTAGTCGGCCTCGTTATGCATGTCAGTAAAGCCCAGGGTTCCGGTATCCAGCCGATTTTTATCTGCCTCGCTCTGACTCGAAATCACTGCACCATTCAACTGGGTATGATTGCCCACAGTGATGTCAAAACCATTTTTCCCTGCATAAATGCCACTCTGCTCTGCAACACTGTCGAAAGTGCTGTGCATTTTGTCCTGGCTGAGGCTAACAGATCCGGATCCCGTCATTGTGCCGAAAGTAAAGCTTCCACCGGCACCAAAGCTAGTTTGCTTACTGTCAAAGTAATTGCTGTCCTGCTGACTGGTGATAGTCAAATCACGTCCTATATCCGCCACCACTCGATCGCCATTAACCTGCGCACCGGTCAGCACTGTGTCACGCCCACTGTTGATGTTGACGGTACCGCCACTGTCCACAGTCGTTTCCGTCCAGTTAGTGCCATTGCCTTTGTTATTACCCTTGCCGGCATTGACGTTAGCATAGACACTGATGCCGGCTCCGCCATTACCCGCACCAATACTGACACCAACGCCGCCGCCGCTACTGCTATTTTTGCCTGTGCTTTTCTGAGTATTTGCCGCACCGCTGAGCAGAATATCCCGCTCTGCATTAAACGTGGTGTCACCGGTTGCTTTTAGCTGACTCCCAGCAATCACGATATCACCGCTGTTCTTCGCATCCCCTTTACCATTGGCGGTAATCGATAAGTTATTGCCCGCGCTGAGTGTCGACCCGCTGACCGAATCACTAACCGTCAATTGCTGAGAACTCGATTTCTGCGTACTGAGCGAAATGCTGACGCCAACAGCACTAGCAGGATCACCTGCCGCTGCAGCCGCGCGCACCCCTTGCACCGCCTGCACTCCCGCGAGGGCTGCTTTAGTCACCTGCAGGGTCTGCAGACGACTGTCAGTTTGATCCTGCACCGCTTCTACCGTACTTACCGCTTTATTCAGGGCATCCCCCACCACACCGGAAAGTGCAACAGTCAAGCCGGTGCTTTTTTGCTCAAATTTGTCTTCACGCGTGCGCTGATCGTGTCCTGGTGTAATAGAAACACTATCACCAGCCAGAGTGAGATCCTGCCCGGCAACCAGATCGGCACCCTTAACCTGGAGCTGATTCCCTGCGGTAATGGAGACGTCCCCGTGGGTGCTCCCTACAGTACTGACGCTCTGGCTTTGAGTTGTGCCTTTTTCTTTTAGTTCTTGCCTCGTCTGGCTGCTACCGATGGTAAAACCGATTCCTCCAGTACTCATTAAGCCGCTTTTTTTAGTCTCACTGAGTTGCCAGTTGGTGTCGGTGTCTGTAGCAGCTTCAATAGTAACGTTGTTGCCTGCATTCAACGCCACTTTACCATCACCAACGACTGCCGATCCCTGGACCAGCAGATCGTGACCCGATGTCAGATTGACATTATCCCCGCTCAATAGCGTCCCCGACTCACGTGTTGCGCTCTGCTCAGAGATAGTATGTGTTTTGCTTTTACTGAGAAAACCCTTATGTGTCCTGGTTTTTTCTCTGTAGCTGTAATCGCTTTCGGTTGCCGTTGCCAGGTTAATATCACGTCCGGCCAGCACGCCAATATCACCCTTGGCATTTATCTCTGCCGCTTCGGTGCTCACATCACGCCCGGCGATGATCAACGTATTGGTGCCACTGATGACCTCAGTGCCTTGCTGACGTACCTGCTCGTTGATAGTGGTATCCTTACCTGATTTATTGCTATTGCCTTTTGAGATCGTCTCGGCAAGTAAGTTGACGTCGCGGCCAGCCTGCAAACCAACACGCTCATCCGCAACTAACCCAGTAGCATGAGAATTAATATCCTGTCCTGCAACCAGAATAAGATTTTTTCCAGAGGTAATTGTATTTGCTTGCAGTGCGGTTTCATGAGATCCCGTACCAAACATTTTGTTTGTCTGAAGCACATTAGCAGCAGCCAGATTCAAATCGTTTACTGCCGTCGCACTAAAGTTCATACCTGATGAATATGAAGCAGCCTGGCTGTTTATGTCGTTTCCAGCTGACAGAGATAAATTATTAACAGATGAGAGGGATGAACTTGAGAATGCAGTTTCTTCCATCTGGTTACCATTGCTGTAGTGCCGCTTGCTACCCGTCTCGATAACGCCCACATTCAGATTATGCGCTGCGTTAACCGCAACAACCCCACCTTTAATATCGCTCGCCACAACATTCGTATCACGACCAGAATTGACCACGAGTTTCTCTTTAGCCGATACGGTACTTGCCTGGTTCATCACGAAATCCTGGACGTTCGTTTTCCCCAGTAGACCAAATGCGGCGCTTTCCTTCATCACATTCGATGCAACAGAAACATCCCCCCCTGCCTGAATTAACAAATCACCAGAAGAAGTAACATTGGCACCTTTGATATTGACATCATTGCCAGCAGATATCCCTATTGTTTTCTCCGCAGAAATGGACGCTATATTTCCGGCGACATCTTTGTAAATATTTTCGTAGAGATCTCCGCCACTAAATTTCCCTGCACCGAAAGATTGCATCACCGTGATGTTATTCACATCACCCCGAATACTTTCCAAAGAAACTATTTTCCCGGAAATTGTCGAACCAATATTATTAATATCATCATTGGCAATCATTGATAATGCATTTCCGGCTTTTAACACAGACGAACCAGAGTTATTAATTGCAGATGAACTTTTCACCTTTAAATCATTTCTGGCGAGCATAGTCCCCGCATTGTTATCAATAGCCCCTGCAGAAACATCAATATTATTCCCTGCGATGATGCTGCCATTATTAAAAGCAGCATCTTTTGCTGACAGATAAACCTTAGGCACCATCACTACTTCACCGTTTATAGTGGTGGACTCCCACCAGAGAATACTGTGGCCCAGAGAGGCTATTTGTTCAGCTGTTAGCGACACCCCAAATTTCAACCCCAATGAAGACTGAGCTATCGCCGCGTTATCCATTAGATACTGCATTTGTTCGAGGTCAGAACCAATTCCCGAAATATAACGATTACCGGTCTGGCTCAGGATAACATTACTGACATAACGGGTATCGAAAACGGCATCACCTAAGAATCGGTAATCATAATCTGGATTAATATTGAGACGACTCAACATATAAGATGAACCAAGGAACTGTTTTTCGTCTGTATACTTACTGTTAGTCTCACGCGGTATTTCGCCTGCTTTTATATTAAGCAATGCATTCAGCTCACTAAACAAAGCAGGATCAAGTTGCCCTAACCCATCAAGTTTTGGATTAACGGTAATAAGATACGGACTTTTAGGGCTCGTATTATAAACAAAATACCCATTATCACCTGTAGGCAGTGGATAAGTACTAATATCCATTTTTTTCGCGGAAACGGGATTTATAGCAGTATTATGCGACTTTTCAACACTCTCACGAGTAATGTTATCTGCAACCATATTTACGTCAGGAGTTCCTCCCCCGGGCTGAGTACCATTAGGAGCATCAACAGAAGAGAAAGCCAGAGGATTCGCGCCATTTATACCCTTTAATGCCTCACTTATTTTGTCATCCAATGAGAGTGAAGGAATAGCGGCACTATCAATGTCCTTCAGATTTACGTTGTTACTTCCGGTGACAGCATTGACAGCACCTAATCCCTTCAATCCTGGAATTTGCAATGTCGGAGCTATCGTCCCTTTTACATCGGTTGAATCGCTATTATTTTGGACGCTGCCAAAGTTAAGGCTTGTAGTGCCGTTCGATTGGATTACTCCGCGCGCAGAGGTTCCTGGATCAGTAATGTACTCGTCTGTTGCGGTGAAACTTAATGTGTTCCACCACAACACTCCTTTTATCTCTTTCTCACCCTTAGGCAGCATTAATTCGTATCCTGGCGCTACGGTATAAATACGCCAGACGGTCTGAGTTCCTGACAAATAAGACTGGTTGTTCAGCGAATTCCCACTCATAGAGAGGTTATTTCCGGCCAGAACAAAACTTGCCAGATTATCGAGGATTCCCGTTTGCGCCGTCAGGTTTCGACCCGCACTGATCCTCGCGGCATTGCCTGTAATCTGAGTGGTCGAAGTGACGCGAGAAACCGCAATTGCCTTTCTCAGGTCTAACCGAGAGGGAATGACAGTCGTATTGATGGCATTAGGATCGGGTTTTCCACCACACTCGCAGTTAAAGAATGGCTTTTGATTGACGAATAAATACTCGTCGGGGGTAAACAAGCTAAGAGGAAGTTCATATACACCAGGTATGTAAGACTGAAAGTTTAGATCAAAATTTTCTTTTGTTGTCGTTCCTTGACGTACAGATTCCCTCTGGTTCAACAGATGCCCGGTCTTAATGGTGATATCGCCGTTTGTCGTCTCAATATTGCCGGAGGTGTTGATCACCTCGCCGTTGGCATTACCGGCCGCATCCCGTTGCAGCCACAGGTTATTGCCCGCCAGCATATCGCCGCGCTGGTTGGTGATGCTGTTGGCATACAGCGCCAGGTTGTTTGCCGCATACAGCAGCGCGGTGTTGATAATCGCGCCCGGCGCGCTCAGCGTCAGGCTGCCTGTCGTGCCGGCAAAACCGTTTACGGTGATATTCCCCCGGCTGGCCAGCGTGATATCGCCGCCACCCTGAAGGGCACTGTTGCCGTTCAGCACAATGGCGCTGCCGCTTAATGTGCTCGCGCCGCTGCCGGTGGTGATTTGCCCGCTACTGGTCAGTTGTCCGCCCGCGCTCAGGTTCAACGCCTGGCCCTGCATCACGCTCTGGTTATCTATCGCACCGTTGCTGGTGACGCTCAGGGTTTTGCCTGCCGCCAGCGTGGTTTTTGCGGTAAAGGCGTTCGTCAGTTGCAGCGTCAGGTTACCCAGCGCCACCACCTGACCCAGTGCATTCAAACCACCCGCCCCCACAAACAGGTCGCCACCGCTGAACAGCTTACCGCCGGCGGACTGCTCCACCTGCGTGGCGTTCACCGTCAGCTGGTTCTTACCGAGCAGTGTGCCGTTGTTGGTCAGTTGCCGGTAACTGAGCGCCAGGGTATTCGCCTGGGTGGTGCCCTGGTTCGTGAAGCTGTCGCCGGTAAGGGTCATCTGGTCGGCCAGCAGCGTGCCGGTGCCGCCGTTACGTGCAGCGTTGAGGATGAGATTAGTGGCCTGCAGCCAGCCCGCGCCGGTGTACTGCGGGGTGGTCAGCGTCAGTTGCCCGCCGGAGAGCAGCCTGCCCTCGTTGCGCGCCAGGGTGGTGCTGTCGACGCGGGTGTCCCCCGCGCCCTGAATCAGCCCGTAGTTAAACAGCGACGGTGTGGTCAGGGTCAGCCCCTGCGTACTCACCAGTTCACCGCCTGCGCTGTTGGTCAGTGAATTCGCCGTGACCGTCAGCCCGTTCCCCTGGATGTTGCCGGCGTTGCCGAGCGTGTCCGCATTCAGGGTCAGCGCGCCGTTACTGGCCAGCGAACCGCCCGCCAGTTGGGTCGCATTACCCGTCAGGGCGATCGTCAGTCCGTCACTGCCGCTGACGGCTCCGCTGTTGGTCAGCGCGTCTGCGCGCAGGGTCAGGTTTTTCGCCGCCCACTGCCCCTGATTACTCAGCGACAATGCCTGCAGGGCCGCCGTGCCCAGGGCGGTGATTTTGCTGCCCGTGGCTGAATTCAGGTTGCCGGTAAGCTGAAGGTTCAGGTCGCCCGCGCTCCGGATTGCGCCGCGGTTATCCAGCGACTGTGCCGCCAGCAGAATCGCGTTGCCCTGCCACAGCCCGCCGTTGTCCACCGTCCCGGCGGTGATACCGAGCGTGCCCTGCGTTAGCAGTGAACCGGTCTCGCCGTTGATCAGCGTCAGTTGCGGAGCGGCCATCGCCATCCGCGCCATCAGTCTGGCGGCAGGTTGTGCGGCGTCCAGCGTCAGGTTGTCCAGCCCGGTCAGCGTGCCGTTGTTGGTAATGCCTGCCTCATGCGCCGTCAGGGTTTTCCCCTGTACCGCACCGTTATTTTCCAGCGTCTGTCCGCTCAGGGTGACATCGCCTTCGCTGAGGAGCTGCCCGCTGTTACGCAGCGTCTGCGCCTGAATATCCGCCGTGCCCCGGCTACTGAGCGAACCCGGCAGCGTCAGTGTACCGCCCACGGTGGCGGTGAAATCCCCCAGGCTCAGCAACGAGCCGCCGAGCATCCAGTCATCTGCCGTAACGCTGACCTTTCCGCCCTGCAATGTACCCTGTGTGGACAGTTGTCCGGCATGCAGCGTGAAATCGCCGCCGCTCAGCGTGCGCGAACCGCTGGCGGTGGTGAGGGTGCCGGCGTTCAGCGTCAGGCCCTGCGTACCCTGCCACAGTCCGTTGTTTGTCAGTGTCGCAGCGCTGAAAGCCAGCTCACCGCCGGAGAGCCATTTGCCCGTCTCCGCGTTGATAAGGGTGTCCGCGGTGGCCTGCGCCTGTTGTGTTCCCTGGATCAGGCCGCTGTTGGTAACGGTGTGGCCGGTAACCGAGACGCTGCCTGCGGCAATCTGGCCGCGGTTGCTCAGCGTGTCGGCCTTAAGTGTCAGACCGTCATTCACAGACAGCAGACCCTGGTTGTCCAGCGAGGTCAGATCCAGGTTCAGGTCACCACCGCTGACAAGCTGCCCGGTACTGCCGTTGACCAGCGCCTGCGTGTTCAGGATCAGGCTGTCGTTGCCCTGTAAAATGCCGTTACTGGTAAGACGCGGCGCGCTAATGCGCAGGTCTTTCGCCGCCAGCGTGCCGTCATTCAGTACCTCTGTGGCGGTGATATCCGCCAGATGCTGGCTCAGCACACTGCCCTGGTTACTCACCGCTGTGCCGCGCAGCGCCAGGCTGTCGCCGCTGACCATCTGCCCGCTGCTGGTCAGGCTGTCGCCGTCCCACGTCAGGTTTTCCGTTCCCTGTAACAGGCCGCTGTTGCGTAAATCGCCGTGCAGGGCGAGCACCTTCGCCATCAGCGACCCGCTGTTCTGGCTTCCGGCCACCCGCAGCGTCAGCGCCTGCCGGCTCAGCAGTCTGCCCTGGTTGGTCAGATTCCCGCTGACACTGGCGTTCAGCCCGTTTTCACCGAGTGCATTCCCGGTGTTGACCCACTCTCCGGTGGCGAGGTCAAGCGTGTCGCCCTGCAATTGTCCGGCGTTGGTCAGGCTATCGTTTTTCAGCACCAGGCTGCCCGCGCTCAGCAGTAAACCACCCTGCTGGTTGGTAAGC